>JAVJVN010000012.1 GCA_040221055.1 Rhodothermales bacterium
GAGATGGTCATGCCGGGCGACAATACGCAGTTCAAGGTGAAGCTGATTGTGCCTGTTGCCATGGAGCAGGGCCTTCGTTTCGCCATCCGTGAAGGCGGCCGCACCGTCGGTGCCGGCGTCGTCTCCAAAATCCTGGACTGATCAACATGGCTGCAAGTCAAAAAATCCGGATCAAGCTCAAGTCATACGATCATACACTGATCGACAAGAGCGCCGAAAAGATCATCAAGACGGTCAAGTCGACCGGTGCTGTCGTCAGCGGTCCCATCCCGCTTCCGACGCGCAAGTCGATCTACACGGTTCTGCGGTCTCCTCACGTAAACAAGAAGAGCCGGGAACAGTTTGAAACCCGTAATCACAAGCGACTCATCGACATCCTGTCGACGAGCAGCAAGACGGTCGACGCCCTCATGAAGCTCGAGCTTCCGAGTGGCGTGGACGTTGAAATCAAGGTCTGATATGGAAAAGATGCTTCGTAAGCTCACTCTCTTCGTTCTGCTCATCGGCTTTGTTGCCGTGACTGCAGGGTGTGACAGCAATGACGACGACGACGCCAGTGTGGTCGTGGGCGCATGGGGCCTGGGTGGTCTCAGTGATGCCTCCGGCGATCGCACGGAAGGTTTCTCGGAAGGGTTCAACAGCGTGGTCATCACGTTCAATGGCGACAACACGATGTCACTGGCCATTGACAGCAAGAATGACGCCCTGGACCAGAACATTTCCGGTACCTATACCACGAACGAGTCGGCCGAGTCGCTGAGTGCCTCGTTGACGGTGGGCGGCAGCAGCCTTCCGTTGACTTTCACCTACGAAGAAGTCAACAGCAACTCCCTCCGCCTTACGGCAACGGGCAACACGTCAGTGCTGCTTGGATCCGTATTCCAGACATCCCTGGCCGATCCGGTGGTTATCACCGTCGTCCGGGTCAATTGAACGCGAACGTAACGCGCTTACCAATCCGGTCGTGGTGACACGGCCGAACCAAACAGGATTGCAATGAGCAAAGGAATTTTAGGCCGGAAAATCGGCATGAGCAGCTACTTCACGCCTCAGGGGGACCATGTCGCCTGTACCGTGATTGAAGTGGAGCCCAATGTCGTGACGCAGATCCGGACGGAAGAAAAGGACGGCTACAATGCGGTCCAGTTGGCCATGACGGCCCGCAAGGAAAAGCGGACCTCCTCGGCCATGAAGGGCCATTTCGAAGCTGCGGGCACGACGCCCAAGCGCTTTGTATGCGAATTCCGTCCATCGGACATGGAATTGTCCCTCGGCGATGAGGTCACGGCCTCCCAGATTTTCGTCGAAGGCGAGAAGATTGATGTCACGGGCACATCCAAGGGCAAAGGCTTCCAGGGTGTGGTCAAGCGCCATGGCTTTGCCGGCGTGGGCGATGCCACCCATGGTCAGCACAATCGTCAGCGTGCACCCGGTTCCATTGGCGCATCGTCATGGCCGTCGCGCGTGTTCAAAGGGATGCGGATGGCCGGTCGTACCGGGAATGACCGGGTAACGGTCAAGAACCTGCAGATCATCCGCATTCTCGAAGATCAGAATACAGTTCTCGTCCACGGGGCCGTCCCGGGTGCAAAGAACTCCCTGATCGAACTCAACAAGAAAAAGTGAGCCTCGGATAGACGATGAAATTGAAGATTCACAAGCAGGACGGGACTGCGTCGTCCAAGAGCGTCGCGCTGAGCGAGGCTGTGTTCGGTGTTGAGCCGAACGACCACGCCATCTGGCTGGATGTCCGCCGTATCCAGACGAATGCCCGCCAGGGTACCGCCAAGTCCAAGGAGAAGAGCGAAGTTGCCGGAAGTACGCGCAAGCTCTATCGCCAGAAGGGCACCGGTAACGCCCGTGCGGGATCGGCCAAGTCACCTGTGCGCAAGTCGGGAGGTACCATGTTCGGTCCTCGCCCGCGCGTGCACGGCATAAAGGTCAACAAGAAGACGCAGAAGGTGGCACGTCGCAGTGCGCTCACCTACAAAGCGCGGGAAGAAGCCGTCCGGTTGATCGAAGACTTTTCCTTCGATGCGCCGAGCAGCAAGGCCCTGTCGTCCATCCTTAAGGCTCTCGAGCTGAACGGACGGAGCGTACTGGTCCTGACGGGCGATCACTCGCCGGCCATTGCGCGCTCCGGACACAATGTGCCCAAGGTGACCGTGCGGGCTGTCCGTGACGTCTCGACGCTGGATGTCATGGCGGCACAGGTCGTGCTCATGCAGGCAAGTGCGCTTGAATCACTCGAAAAGCAGCTCGGACAGTAACATGAGCAACTCCATTCTCATTCAGCCTCTGGTAACAGAGAAGCTTACGGCCCTCATGGAAGAGGGACACTTTGCCTTTGAAGTCGCGAAATCGGCGAACAAGGTGGAAATCCGTAAGGCCATCGAGACGCGTTACCCGGGCGTCAAGGTCAAAGAAGTGCGCACCATGATCGTTCGCGGCAAGCGCCGCGCGCAGATGACGAAGCGTGGGCGAATTGAAGGTCGTCGGGCTGCCTACAAGAAGGCACTCGTTACGCTCCTTCCTGACAGTGAACAGATCGATTTCTTCGAGGAAGTATAGGGCTGAACGCCCGGACTGGAATCCATCATGGCAATCAAGAAACTCAAGCCCAATACTCCGGCACAGCGCCAGCGCTCGGTATCGGCGTTCGAGACGATTACAAAGTCTGAACCCGAGAAGAGCCTGTTGTCGCCGCTGAAGAAGAAGGGTGGACGCAACAACAACGGCCGCATCACGGTCCGCCACCAGGGTGGTGGGCACAAGCGCCGGTACCGCATCATCGATTTCAAGCGCAACAAGATCGGCATTCCCGCCCGTGTTGCCAGCATTGAATACGATCCCAACCGGACGGCGCGTATTGCCCTTCTGGTCTATGCGGACGGCGAAAAGCGGTACATCATTGCTCCGAACGAGATCACTGTGGGCATGACGCTTCACAATGGTCCGGATTCACCTCCGGAGGCCGGCAACTGCCTGCCCCTCGCGAAGATTCCGGTCGGCTCGTTCGTTCACGCGATCGAAATGCGTCCCGGGAAGGGTGCTCAGATGGCCCGGTCCGCCGGCACCTTTGCACAGCTCACGGCTCGCGAAGGGAAGTACGCCAATCTCAAGCTGCCCTCTGGCGAGACGCGTATGGTACCGGTTGTCTGCATGGCCACGATCGGCACAACCAGCAACCCGGACCATATGAACATCGAGTTGGGCAAGGCCGGACGCAGCCGCTGGCTGGGCATCCGTCCGAAGACCCGCGGTGTTGCCATGAACCCGGTTGATCACCCCATGGGTGGTGGTGAAGGCAAGGCTTCTGGTGGACATCCTCGTTCTCCCTCGGGCGTCCCTGCGAAGGGTTTCAAGACGCGCAAGAAGAAGAATTCCTCTGACAAGTACATCGTACGCAGTCGCAAACGTAAGTAAGTATGGCTCGGTCACTCAAAAAAGGCCCCTTCATCCACTTCAAACTCCAGGAGAAGGTGGATGAACTGAACAGCTCCGGCAAGAAGAAAGTCGTCAAGACCTGGTCGCGGGCGTCGATGATCACTCCGGAGTTTGTTGGGCACACGTTCGCCGTGCACAACGGCAAGCAGTTCATTCCGGTGTATATCACCGAAAACATGGTGGGTCATCGTCTCGGGGAATTCTCTCCGACGCGCGCCTATCGCAGCCATGCTGGTACATCCAAGGACCGCAAGGGCAAGAAGTAAACCGACGGTCTAATCATCCGAGACAATGGAATCCAGAGCAGTACGTAAACACATCCGGAGCTCAGCCAAGAAGATGCGGCCGGTCGTCAATGTGGTCCGTGGACAGAGTGTCCCGGCAGCGCTTGATGCACTGAGCTTTCTCCCGCAGAAAGTGACGTCCATCGTCCGGCTTACCATCCTTTCTGCCGTCCATAATCTTATGGACCAGAACAAGGAAGAGCGGGTCGATGAGCAAGAGCTCGTGATCAGTGAGATCCGCGTGGACCAGGGGCCGGCATTCAAGCGGTTCCGTCCTGTCTCCCGTGGTCGGGCGCATCCGATCCTGAAGCGAACGTGTCATCTCACGGTTGTCGTCTCGAACCCGGCTGCGGTCGCGGTTGCCGACGAGGAAGCCTAAACGAATACAATAGAATGGGTCAGAAAACACATCCGATCGGTTTCCGCCTGGGCATCATCCGGGGCTGGGATTCCAACTGGTACGCAGGCAAGGACTTTGCCGAGAAGCTGGTTGAGGACGAGGAAATCCGCAACTATCTCGCCGCACGTCTGAAGCGTGCCGGTCTGAGCCGTGTCGTCATCGAGCGGACGCCCAAGCGCGTCATCCTGACGTTGCACACGAGCCGTCCCGGCGTTGTCATCGGTCGCGGTGGAGCCGAGGTGGAGAAGCTTCGCGAAGAGATCAAGAAGCTTACCAACAAGGACATCCAGATCAACATCAACGAGATCAAGCGCCCCGAATTGGACGCCAGTCTGGTTGCGCAGAACATTGCCCAGCAGCTTGAAGGACGTGTGTCCTTCCGCCGTGCAATGAAGCAGACCATCACGGCTGCCATGCGGATGGGTGCAGAAGGCATCCGTATCCGGGTCGGTGGACGCCTTGGTGGCGCTGAAATGGGTCGCACCGAGCAGTATCTCGAGGGACGCGTGCCGCTGCACACCATCCGTGCGGATATAGACTACTCGGAGGCCACAGCCTATACCATTTACGGCACGACGGGTGTGAAGGTGTGGATTTACCGGGGTGAGATCCTCGGCAAGCCGGACCTCAGCCCGAATGTGCAGGCCCAGCGCCAGCAGCTGCAGCAGATGGAGCCCGAGCGGCGTCGTGGAGGACGCGGTCGGAGGGACCGTCGCGATGGCGAGCGGGATGCCGGTCGCGGTGGACGGGGCGGCAAACGATAATATTCGATTCAGAGAGGTAGCATCATGTTAATGCCAAAGCGCGTCAAGCGCCGCAAAGTCCATAAGGGAAGGATCAAGGGTAACGCCCAGCGCGGAACGCGTGTGGACTTCGGGGATTTCGGGATCAAAGCTCTTGAAATCGGTCGACTTACCAGCCGCCAGATTGAAGCCGCACGTATTTCCATGACGCGCCACATGAAGCGTCAGGGTAAGGTCTGGATCCGCATTTTCCCGGACAAACCCATCACCAAGAAGCCTGCTGAGACCCGAATGGGTAAAGGCAAGGGCTCACCCGAATATTGGGTAGCCGTGGTTCGTCCGGGCAGGATCCTGTTCGAGGTCGGCGGTGGCATCCAGTGGGATCTGGCCTCCGAGGCCATGCGGCGTGCCCAGCAGAAGCTTCCCATCAAGACGAAACAGGTCATCCGACCTGACTATACAGCCTGAGGACGGTCATGAAGGCAAAGGAAATACGCGAAATGTCAACGGAGGAGATCGCAACGCGCATCCAGGAGGAGCAGGCGGCCTACGGCCAGATGCACTTCCAGCATGCGATCGCCGATCTTCAGAATCCCATGCAGATTCGCCAGAAAAGAAGACTCATTGCACAGCTCCACACCATTCTGCGTGAGCGGACTGCTGCATCCTGACAGGAATCAATAAACAGGTAGTTGGTGGGGAAACGGTAAACGGCCCACCAAGCCGGAAAAACGAATGGAAACGACAACACAGAGAAACGCCCGTAAGGAAAGGGTTGGCGTTGTGGTGAGCGACAAGATGGACAAGTCCATCACGGTAGCCATCGAACGCCGGATGAAGCATCCGATCTACGGCAAGTTCGTCAAGAAGACGTCGAAGATCATGGCTCATGACGAAGAGAACACCGCCGGAACCGGCGATACCGTTCGAGTCATGGAGACGCGTCCGCTCAGCAAGAACAAGCGTTGGAGACTCGTCGAAATCGTCGAGCGGGCCAAGTAAGACCACCAACCCAATCCAAGTGCCAAAGAAATGATTCAGCAGGAATCCAGACTCAAAGTCGCGGACAACAGCGGAGCCAAGGAAGTGCTTTGCATCCGCGTTCTTGGTGGCAGCGGACGTCGTTACGCCCGTATCGGTGACCAGATTGTCGTCTCCGTGAAGTCAGCCATTCCGGGCGGAAACGTCAAGAAAGGTGATGTCTCGAAGGCGGTCATCGTTCGTACCAAGAAAGAATATCGCCGCCCTGACGGGACATACATCCGCTTCGACGAGAACGCGGCTGTATTGCTCAACGCCCAGGGCGAACCTCGTGGAACACGCATTTTCGGCCCGGTAGCGCGCGAGCTTCGTGAGCGCCAGTACATGCGCATTGTTTCCCTCGCACCCGAAGTATTGTAAACCCCAGACGTCATGCCACGGACGAAGAACAAGCAGAACAAGCTCCATATCCGTAAAGGGGATATCATTCGTGTGCTGTCCGGTAATGATCGCGGCAAGGAAGGAAAAATCCTCCGCGTATTTCCGGAAAAGCATCGTGTGATTGTCGAGGGTGTGAATGTGCGCATCCGCCATACCCGCCCGAACCAGATGTATCCCCAAGGTGGACGCATTGAGCAGGAGATGCCCATCCATGCATCGAATGTCATGCCCCTTGACGGGAACGGCGAGCCCACGCGGATTGGTCGCAAGAAGATCGAGGATCCTGAAACCGGCCGCGGCCGCTGGGTCCGTTATGCAAAGACGACCGGCGAGGAGCTGGACAGCTAAAATATTGGAATCCCATGGACGGTTACGTACCTAGACTCAAACAACACTACCGGGGCGAGATCATCGGCTCCATGACGAAGCAATTCGGCTATGAGAATCCGATGCAGGTTCCGAAGCTGGTGAAGATTGCCATCAACAAAGGTGTTGGTGAAGCGTCCCTGAACAAGAAGATCCTGGACGATGCGATCGAGGAGATCCGCACCATCACCGGGCAGCAGCCGACGGTCCGCATGGCCCGCAAGGCCGTGTCGAACTTCAAGCTTCGTGAAGGGATGGCCATCGGGGCAGCGGTTACCCTCCGGGGTGATCGGATGTACGAATTCCTGGATCGGTTGGTCACGCTGGCGCTGCCACGTGTTCGCGACTTCCGGGGTATCCCGGACAAGAGCTTCGATGGCCGTGG
This sequence comes from Rhodothermales bacterium, assembly GCA_040221055.1. Classification (NCBI taxonomy): domain Bacteria; kingdom Pseudomonadati; phylum Rhodothermota; class Rhodothermia; order Rhodothermales; species Rhodothermales bacterium. Next base: position 7,048 of record JAVJVN010000012.1, read on the forward strand.
CAACTACACGCTCGGCATCAAGGAGCAGATCATTTTCCCGGAAATCAACGTGGACAAGACGGACCGGATTTCCGGTCTGGATGTGACCTTCGTTACCACCGCTGAAACCGACGAGGAGGCTTTTGCCCTCTTGAAGGCTTTCGGTATGCCCTTCATCCGGCGCGGCGAAGAAGCAGAAGCTGTTTAAGAACACACAAACATCATGGCAAAGAAAAGTTGGATAGCCCGCGAGAAGAAGCGCGAACGCATGGTCGCCCAGTACGCCGATCGGCGTAAGGCGCTCAAGAAGGCGCTGGACTCTGAGGGATTGCAGAAGCTGCCCAGGGATGCTAGCCCGGTCCGTATGCGGAACCGGTGCAAGCTGACCGGTCGGTCGCGCGGCTACATCCGTCGCTTCGGATTGAGCCGGATTGCTTTCCGGGAAATGGCACTGGCGGGTCTCATCCCCGGTGTCCGTAAATCAAGCTGGTAGGAACCTCCTGCCGCTTCGTTCACGTGGTCAAGCGCTACGGCGAACTGACCGCAACACGAGACAAGAAAAATGAACGTAGTTGATCCAGTTGCAGACATGCTGACGCGTATAAGAAACGCACAGCAAGCCTCGCATCGACATGTGGATATTCCTGCTTCCAAGTTGAAGCGTGCCGTAACCCAGATCCTTCTGGACAAGGGGTACATCCGTCGCTACATCGACATCGATGATGACAAGCAGGGACTTATCCGCATCTACCTCAAGTACAGCAAGAAGGGTACTCCGGTTATCCAGAACCTGAAACGGGTTTCCACGCCCGGTTTGCGTACGTACGTCAATGCTGACGATCTGCCCCGCGTGCGGAACGGTCTGGGTATTGCCATCATTTCCACATCCCGTGGCGTGATGACCGACAAGGAAGCCCGTCTCCACCACATTGGTGGGGAAGTGTTGGCCTACGTCTACTAGGATTTTTAAAACGAAGCGAGTGTAACAATGTCACGAGTGGGAAAAGCTCCGATTGCGGTCAGCAGCCAGGTAAAGGTTGACGTCGCGTCGAACAACGTTGTGACGGTCAAGGGACCCAAGGGCGAAATGACGCTCCAGGTGGACCCGGACCTTTCGTTGGCCCTCGAAAACGGGGAACTCACGGTCACACGCCCGACGGAGCAGAAGCGTCACAAGGCCATGCATGGCCTGTACCGGTCGCTCCTGGACAACATGGTCACCGGTGTCACCACCGGTTACAAGAAGGAACTCGAGGTAATCGGGGTCGGCTTCCGTGCCGCCGTACAGAACGGCGTGCTGGAATTGGCCCTTGGCTTCTCGCATCCCATTTACTTCCTGCCGCCGGACGGTATCTCGATTGATGTCGATACCAAGCGCGGAAAGAACACCATCATCATCATTGAGGGCATAGACAAGCAGATGGTCGGTCAGGTCGCTGCGAAAATCCGTGCCCTGCGTCCGCCAGAGCCCTACAAGGGCAAGGGTGTTCGCTACACGGATGAGTTTGTCCGTCGCAAGGCCGGCAAGACTGCTGCCCGATAACCCCGATTTCAACGATCATGGCACACAAGAAGAACGAACAGCGCGCCCGCGTAAAACGCGGTATTCGCAAAAAGGTGACCGGAACGGGCGTGCGCCCACGTCTTTCCGTGTTCCGCTCGAATCGGCACATCTATGCCCAGCTCATTGACGATTCGAATGGCGTGACCCTTGCTGCGGCATCGAGCCAGACGGCTGGTGCAGAAGGCAAGCCGGTGGACGTCAGTCGCGCCGTCGGGAAGAAGTTGGCCGAGTTGGCCAAGGCATCCGGTGTCGATGGCGCCGTATTCGATCGTAACGGCTACCGTTACCACGGCCGCGTCAAGGCGCTCGCCGAGGGTGCGCGCGAGGCCGGTCTCGAGTTTTAACCATATTCAACGGCTTTATAATGGCAAAGGGAAGAAATCGTCAGGATCGTCGCGACCGTACGCGGGCAACCGACGCACAGATCGAGTGGATTGAACGACTCGTTTCTGTCAAGCGCGTCGCGAAGGTGGTCAAAGGTGGTCGCCGATTCTCATTCAACGCGGTAGTTGTCGTCGGTGATGGCAAAGGCAGCGTAGGAACGGGTCTCGGCAAGGCCAACGAAGTGGCCGACGCCATCTCGAAGGGTACGGAAGACGCGAAGAAGAACGTCATCAACGTTCCGATGTCAAAGGGTACGGTTCCGCATCCGGTCATCGGAAAGCAGGATGCCGGTCGTGTCCTCTTGAAGCCGGCTTCGCACGGTACCGGTGTCATAGCCGGTGGTGGTGTACGCGCCGTCCTCGAGTGCGCCGGATACACGGACATCCTTTCGAAATCCCTGGGCTCGAGCAACCCACACAACCAGGTGGCAGCCACAATGGATGCGCTGGCCAACCTGGAAGACCCGCGGGAAGTGGCCAAGCGTCGCGGTATTCCGCTTTCACGAGTGTTCGAAGGATAGGATCATGGCAACATTGAAAATCACACAGGTCCGAAGCGTCATCCGACGCCCCAAGGTCCAGAAACTGACCATGCAGGCCCTCGGTCTGCGTCGTTTGCACCAATCGGTCGAGCACAAAGACACCCCGGAAATCCGTGGGATGCTGCAGCGCGTCAACCACTTGGTCAGCATTGAACCGACGAAATAATCCAATCATCAGCGAGTCCCGGTCTCCGGGGCGTAAAGCATACCATGGATCTCAGCAATCTCAAGCCCGCAAAGGGCGCTACGAAGTCGCGTAAGCGAATTGGTCGTGGAGTCGGCTCCGGTTACGGTGGTCACTCCTCAACGAAGGGCAACAAGGGCCAGAAGAGCCGCGCCGGTGCCAGCATCCCTGTCTGGTTCGAGGGTGGTCAGATGCCCCTCCAGCGTCGCTTGCCGAAGTTCGGATTCAAGAATCCGTTCCGCGTGGCCTACAAGGCCGTCAATGTGGCTCGTCTCCAGAAGCTCGTCGACGACGGTGCGCTGGATGGGTCTGCTCCGGTTACGCCAGAATTGCTGCGCGAATTGGGACAGATCGGAAAAGGCGACCTGGTCAAGGTCCTGGGCAGTGGCGAATTGACCGCCAAGCTCCAGGTCACCGCGAACGCATTCAGCGCGTCAGCCCGCAAGAAAATTGAAGAAGCTGGCGGTAGCGTCACCGAACTGTAACAGGCGCAATCGCCCTCAACAACGTTGAATTATGGCAGGTCTTACCGAGAGCGTCCGCAATATCTGGAAAATTGAGGAGTTGCGACGCCGCATCTTGTACACGATCGGGCTTTTGCTGATCTACCGACTTGGTGCCTTTGTTACATTGCCGGGTGTGGATGCTGCACAGCTGGCGGCAATCAACGCCCAGTCGGATTCCAACAACCTTCTGGGGATGCTGGACATGTTCGTGGGCGGCGCGTTCAGTGCAGCCGGTATTTTTGCCCTCGGGATCATGCCGTACATCACGGCATCGATCATCATCCAGCTCATGGGAGCGGTTGTCCCGTATTTCCAGAAGCTGCAGCGTGAGGGAGAGGAAGGGCGACGCAAGATCACCCAGCTCACCCGTTACGGTACCATCCTGGTCACGGCCCTCCAAAGCATCGGGTTTGCCATCAACCTGCAGTACGGTGCCACCGGGGCCGCCATCGTGATCGGTCCGACCTTTTTCATGGTGTCGACCGTGATCGTGCTTACCTCCGGGACCATGTTCGTGATGTGGCTGGGTGAACGAATCACGGAGAGCGGAATCGGAAACGGCATATCCCTGATCATCATGATCAGCATCATTGCGTTCCTTCCGCAGTCCCTGTTCAACGAATGGGAGCTGTCCGGCAACATGTTCATCTTCCTCCTTGAAATAGGCGTATTCGTGCTGGTGACGGCGGGTGTGGTCATGGTTACCCAGGGCATGCGACGGATTCCGGTCCAATACGCCAAGCGTGTGGTTGGACGGAAGGTGTTCGGGGGTTCGACCCAGTACCTGCCCATCCGCGTGAACGCGGCGGGCGTCATGCCCATCATCTTTGCGCAGTCCATCATGTTCGTTCCTGCGACGTTTGCCACGCTGTTTCCGGCGTCTCCGTTCATGCAGGAAATGGGCGTGTTCTTTACGGACATCAGTGGTTGGGGATACTCCACCGTCTTTTTCATCATCTGTGTGTTCTTCACGTACTTCTACACCGCCATCGCGGTGAATCCGAAGGAAATGGCGGACACCATGAAGCGTCAGGGTGGCTTCATTCCGGGCATCCGTCCGGGCAAGCAGACCAGTGAGTTCATTGACAACATCCTGACGCGAATCACGCTTCCTGGGTCGATCTTCCTGGGCTTTGTGGCCATCCTTCCCGCGTTCGCCATCATGTTCGGCGTGACGCAGGGCTTCGCACAGTTCTTCGGGGGAACGAGCCTGCTGATCCTGGTTGGCGTGACCCTCGATACGTTGAAGCAGGTCGAGAGCCACCTGCTCATGCGTCACTACGACGGCTTCATGAAGTCCGGACGCGTCCGGGGTCGCAGCTGAGCATGATCCACTACAAGAGCAATAGCGAATTGGAGAAACTCCGCGCATCGGCCGACCTGGTAGGTCGTACGCTGGCGGAAGTCGCCACGCGTGTTGCTCCGGGTGTATCCACCAATACGTTGGACAAGATCGCGGAGACATTCATCCGGGATCATGGCGCGTCGCCGGCCTTCAAGGGCTACCGCGTAGGACACCTCGTATTTCCCGGCTCCCTGTGCACGTCCGTCAACGACACCGTGGTTCATGGCATTCCCAACGACAAACTCCTCACTGAAGGAGATATCGTGACCCTGGATTGCGGCGTGCTTCTGGATGGTTTCTACGGGGACTCCGCCTACACCTTTGCCGTCGGAGAGATTTCCGATGACAAGCGTGCGCTCTGCTCGACGACCTATGAGTCGCTGTATGCTGGCATTGATCAGTGCGTGCCGGGGCGCCGTCTTGGTGACATCGGGTTTGCGGTGCAGTCGCTTTGCGAGGCGCGCGGATACGGCGTCGTTAAGGACCTGGTGGGCCACGGCATAGGTCGCAGTCTGCACGAGGATCCCCAGGTACCCAATTTTGGCCGGGCAGGAAACGGGCGGAAACTGAAAGCCGGTCTGGTAATTTGTATTGAACCCATGATCAACATGGGCGATGCGGCGGTGTCCACGGATGCCGACGGATGGACCATCCGCACGATCGACAACCAGCCATCGGCTCATTATGAGCATATGGTTGCTGTGACGGACGGCGGTCCCGAAGTGCTTACGACATTCCAGTACATCGAGGATGTCCTGACCACATTACCCTACGAACCTTGCACCGATGCAGCGGTCCGATGAATCCAAGCTTCACACAAAACGTGCGAACCTCGATTGAATCGGGACGTTAATAATCGGCTGCAACCAAAAATGGCTTGAATTGACATGAAAGTCCGCGCAAGTGTAAAGAAGCGTTCCGCCGACGACAAAATTGTCCGTCGCAAGGGACGCATTTACGTGATCAACAAGAAGAATCCGAAACACAAGCAACGTCAGGGTTGATCCCCAGACGGTCAAACAGCTGAATCCATGCCTCGAATTGCAGGAGTAGACGTTCCTACACACAAGCGCGGAGAAATCGCGCTGACGTCCATTTTTGGTATCGGACGCCCGTTGGCGATCCAGATCCTCAAGAATGCGGGCGTTGACCCGAACGTGCACCCAGAAAACTGGACCGAAGATCAGACCAAGGAAATCCGTCGGGTGATCGAGGACGAGTCGTTGGTGGAGGGTCAACTCCGAACGGAAGTTCAGTTGAACATAAAGCGTCTGATGGATATCGGATGCTACCGCGGACTTCGTCATCGTCGCGGTTTGCCGGTCCGTGGACAGCGGACCCAGACGAACGCGCGTACACGGAAGGGCAAGAAGAAGACGGTGGCCGGAAAGAAGAAGGCACCGCGCAAGTAAACCAACGGTCCCGGTCGACTGACCGGAATCATTTGAACCACAAGAGCAGGATCAATGGCAAAAAGACAACGGGGAAGTGCCCGGCCACGTAAGAAGAATGTTGTTGTAGAGTCAAACGGACAGGCTCATATCAAGGCAACGTTCAACAACGTGCAGGTGACACTCACCGACCAGTACGGGAATACCATTTCCTGGGCCAGTTCCGGAAAGATGGGCTTCAAGGGCAGTCGCAAGAACACGCCGTATGCCGCACAGGTGGCAGCGTCGACGGCTGGCAAGGAAGCTTACGATCTGGGTCTGCGTCGGGTCGAGGTCTATGTAAAAGGACCTGGATCCGGTCGTGAGTCCGCCATACGGGCATTGTCGGGGGTAGGGCTGGAAATAGCCACTATCCGCGACGTTACGCCTGTTCCCCACAATGGCTGTCGGCCTCCAAAGCGTCGCCGCGTGTGACGCTGTCCGGATGCGTGTTTTGCCACACGCATCTTGGTTTAAGCCCGACTACTGAGTGCACATGGGGCATTCAGTACGTTTGTACAACCTTCAAACGAGGAAATCATCATGGCCCGTTACAGAGGCCCGAAACAAAAGATCGCGCGCCGGTTCAAGGAGCCGATCTTCGGCCCGAGCAAGGCGCTCGAGCGCAAGCCCCACCCACCGGGGCAACATGGCCGTTCGCGCCGCCGCAAGGAAAGCGAATACTCCGTTCAGCTCAAGGAAAAGCAGAAGGCCCGTTTCACGTACGGTCTGCTTGAGCGTCAATTCCGGAATCTGTTCGAGAAGGCAGCCCGGAAGAAGGGCGTGACAGGAGAGAACCTGCTGAAGTTCCTCGAAGCACGTCTGGACAACACGGTCTATCGCCTTGGTTTTGCCCGTACACGTCGTCAGGCGCGTCAGTTGGTGAACCATGGTCACATCATGGTCAACGGAAGCGTTGTTGATATCCCATCCGCCATGCTGCGTGGTGGAGATATCGTTTCCATCCGGCCCAAGAGCCGGAATCTGGAAATCGTAAGGGATGCGGCGAATACGACCCGCCGCAGTTTCCCGTGGTTGGAAGTCGACCGGAACATGCTGCAGGGCAAGTTCCTGGATTTCCCGAATCGCGAGGACATCCCGGAGAACATCAAGGAGCAACTCATTGTCGAGTTGTACTCGAAGTAATCCGTACACCTACATTATTTGCATCAAGCTGATATGAGCACTTACTCGATTCAGATGCCCGATGGCGTTGACCTGGAAGAAACGACCGAAACGTTCGGTCGATTCACGATCCAGCCGCTTGAGCGTGGTTTCGGAGTTACGATCGGAAACGCGCTTCGCCGCGTATTGCTGTCGTCCCTTCAGGGCATTGCCATCACGGCAGTCAAGATTGACGGCGTTCAGCACGAATTTTCGACCATTGAAGGCGTCTCGGAGGATGTGGCCGATATCATCCTGAACCTCAAGGGTGTCCGATTCCGTGCCAATGACGGAGCGGATGGCAACATCCACTTCATCGTCAAGGGTCCCGGAGCCTGGACCGCCAAGAACATCGGTGACGCCACCTCGGACTTCGAAGTCCTGAACCCTGATCATCACATTGCGACGCTGGACAAAGGGTCCAGCTTTGCGGTCGAGTTGAGGATGGATCGTGGCCGTGGCTATGTTCCGGCCGAGGAGAACAAGCGTGCCGACGATCCCATTGGCGTTGTTGCCATGGACGCCATCTTTACGCCCATCAAGAATGTCCGCTACACCGTCAACCCGACGCGTGTTGGCGAAAAGATTGACTATGAGTCGTTGACCATCGAGGTCAACACGGACGGATCGGTCATGCCCGAGGATGCGCTTGCCCAGGCAGCGTCCATTCTCCGTGACCATGTCAATCTGTTCATCAAGATGGACAGCGAGCCGCAACCGACTGAAGAAGAGAAGGAAGTCGATGCCGAAGTGCAGCGCATCCGCGAGCTGTTGAATCAGTCGGTCGACGAATTGGACCTTTCCGTCCGCGCCCACAACTGCCTCAAGGCGGCCAACATCAAGACGATTGGTGACCTGGTCCGCCGGGAAGAGTCGGAAATGCTCAAGTTCCGGAATTTCGGTCGCAAGTCCCTGCAGGAACTCATGCAGGTGATTGAAGAGCGGAATCTGGAGTTCGGAATGGACGTCGACAAGTACCTCGAAGAAATTAAAAGCTGATTCCGATGAGACATCAACACAAAGGATTCAAGCTTGGGCGTACCAGTTCCCACCGGAAGGCGACGTTGTCCGCACTCTCCACGGCCCTGATCCGTCACAAGCGTATTGAAACGACCATCACCAAGGCCAAGGCCTTGCGCATGTTTGTCGAGCCCATCATCAACCGGGCGAAGGCCGATACGACGCACAATCGTCGCGAGGTATTCCGCGCACTCCAGGACAAGCATGCCGTGACCGAATTGTTCACGGACATCGCAGGTCGGATTTCCGACCGTCCCGGCGGATATACGCGGATCATCAAGTTGGGGCAGCGTGCCGGTGACTCCGCTGAAATGGCGGTCATCGAGCTCGTGGACTACAACGATGTACGTCCGGATGGCGCCGCAGGTGGCTCGAAGAAGAAGACCCGTCGCGGCGGCAGTGGCGGAGGACGGCGCCGGAAGGGTGGTGACGCCCAGGCAGCCGCACCTGCGGCCGTTGCTGATGCCGACGTGACAGAAGCGCCGGAGGCCGTAGCTGAGGAGCCGGAAGTCGCAGAAGCCGACGTCATCGAGGCCGAGGTCGTGGCAGAAGAGCCCAAAGCTGCAGAAGCCGAGGCAGAACCGGAAGCAGAAGCTGCCGCGGAAGAGCCGGAAGCAGAAGCTGCCGTGGAAGAGCCGGAAGCCGACGAATCGACGGACGAAGAGAAGAAGGGTTAAACCGCCCTGTTCCGTCCATCGGAAAGCCTTGAAAGGGGCGGCTCCCACCGGGAGCCGCCCCTTTTTCTTGCGGGTGGACAGGCCCGAGCGTTCATGGTTTGCATGCACAATCGGGTGTTCGGGCCAGGAACTGCCTTTTGGCATGGGGTATAAGGCGTATGATTGAGACTTCCGCCATTCTCAAAGGAAACGGGCTGCACATCGAGGAGCCGTTTGTCGAGGCACTGGACGAACTGGTTGCCTTGTGTCATCGCCATCTGCCGAGCGTCGATGAGGATCTCATCAGACGGGCATTCCGGCTCAGCTATTGGGCACACAGGAATGATCGACGGAGCTCCGGTGAGCCTTACATCATCCACCCGTTGGCTGTGGCCCGTATTTATGTCGAGCAGATCGGGTTTGATGATGTGAGTGTGGCGGCGGCGCTCCTGCACGACGTGGTGGAGGACACGGAGCTGTCGCTCGAATTCATTTCGGATACGTTCGGACCTTCGCTGGCTACCATCATCGATGGTCTCACGAAGATCAGCGGTGCGTTCGAGAGCAGGGATATCACGAAGGCAGAGAATGTCCGGAAGCTCATGCTGTCCATGGCGTCGGACATCCGGGTCATCTTCGTCAAGTTTGCCGACCGTTTGCATAACATGCGGACGCTGGATTCCCTGCCTCCGCACAAGCGATACAAGATTGCGAACGAGACGCTGACGCTGTTCGCCCCGCTTGCCCACCGGTTCGGATTCTTTTCCATCAAGAGTGAATTCGAAGATCTGTCGCTCAAGTACATCCACCCGGAGGAGTATGCGGAGATCACGCAGGGCCTCCGGGATGCGAAGAGGGACCGGGAGCTGTACATCGAGCGAGTGATTGCCCCGCTCAAGCAGCGGCTGGAGGAGAACGGGTTCGAATTCGAGATCTACGGCCGGTCCAAAAATCTGTACAGCATTTTCCGGAAGATGAAACGGCAGGACAAGCCACTTTCGGAGATCTATGACATATTTGCCATCCGGATTGTCCTGAAAGGTCCACATTCGAGGGGCAAGGAGGACTGTTGGCGGGTCTATTCGCTCGTGACGGATCTGTTCAAGCCCCTCCAGGAGCGGTTCCGGGATTTCCTTTCGGTTCCCAAATCGAACGGATACCAGAGTTTGCACACGACCGTCGTCGGGCCCGAAGGCAGGAAGGTGGAAATCCAGATACGTACCCAGGAAATGCACGAAATCGCCGAGAAGGGTGTCGCTGCACACTGGAAATACAAGGAAGGGACGGTAGACAACAGTGACGAGAAGATGGACCAGTTCCTGTACTGGGTCCGTGAGTTGCTGGAAAACCCGGAGTCGGAGCGCGCCACGGATTTCGTGAAGGATTTCCGCCTGAACCTGTACGATGAGGAAATCTATGTTTTTACTCCGAAGGGTGATCTCTTTACCTTGCCCAGAGGGGCCTCTCCGGTGGATTTTGCCTTCCTCATCCACACGGAAGTCGGTCACCATTGCATTGGAGCAAAAGTCAACGGGAAGATGGTCCCGCTGTCCCACGGCCTGACGAGTGGAGACCAGGTGGAAATCATTACGTCGAAGAAACAGACGCCGAATCCGGATTGGATCAAGTTCGTCGTGACGCAGAAGGCTCGCAGCCGGATCCGTAACTGGGTCAACGAGAAGCGACGCAAAGCCGAGGATACGGGGCGGGAACTGTGGGAACGCAAGTCGAAGCGTGAACACCTTGAGCTGACCGAGCACGAACTCAACCAGGTTGCCAACCGCCTGAAGTACCCCAGCCTGAAACAGCTGCTGTATGAAGTGGGATCGGGGCTCCTTGACATCGACGAGATGATCAAGGCAGCGCGCCTTGTTCAGCGCGCTGAAGGGGAAGAGCCCAGTGAAGAGAAATTGCGGCTGCAGTACGAGAACTTCCTTGAGTCGGCCCAGTCATCGGGATCGCCTGCCTTGCTCATTGACGGAGAGGTCCAGACCGATCTGGCGACATCCTATGCGTCATGTTGCAATCCCATTCCGGGAGATGCCGTGTTCGGTTTCGTATCCCGTACCGGCACCATCAAGATCCATCGCGTGAGCTGCAAGAACGCTCCACATCTCATGTTGAACCGGGCCGACCGGATTGTTCCGGTTGAGTGGAGCCGGCAGAAGGATGTTCGTTTCGTGTCGGGTCTGCGGGTGATGGGTGAAGATCGGGTCGGAATGCTCAATGACGTAACGACGGTGATCTCAAAGAATCTCAAGACGAATATCCGATCGCTCACCATTTCCACGGAGGATGGCGTATTCGACGGAAAGATCGTCCTGTTGGTCAGTGATCTGGACCACCTCCGGAGACTCATTGAGCGAATAAAGCGACTGGACGGCGTTCACGGCGTCTATCGGATTGAAGAGCAGTATGATGACGCCCAGGATGCTTGACCCGGAGTCTGGAGCGCCGCCCGGACGGCGCGTGCCAAATTTCTGATAAAAGTCTGTAATCCTTGATTTTGGATGCCTGAGTTCGTTTCTTGGGCGGCCCCATTTACGTTATACCTTTCAAGCATGTCGGACAGACCTAGAACATTGACGAAGAAGGACGTGGCACGGCGCGTGTCCGAATTGGTGGATGAACCGATCTACAAATGCGAACCCTGGGTTTCGGTTGCCATTGAGGCCATTGGACAACTCATGATGGAAGCCGACCCGGAGGTCAGGATCGAGCTTCGCGACTTCGGCGTATTCGAAGTCAAGAAGACCCGTGCCAAGCCCAAGGCCCGCAACCCCAAAACCAACGAGACTGTGTTCATACCCAGCCGTCGGAAAACGCATTTCAAGCCCGGCAAGCGCATGCGTCAGGTGCTCCAGCAGCCCCTATCCGATCTGAATTATGATGTCCCGGACGGCAGTGCAGACCTCATCCGCTCCTCGTGACATGCGGCGCGTGGTCGGTCTTGATTTCGGAACCAAGCGGGTTGGACTCGCTGTTTCGGACCCACTGCGTCTTTTTGCCCAACCCGTAGGCACCTTCACACCGGATGACGCGGTCGGCCAGCTTACCCGATTGGAGTCAGAGTTCGGTATAGATGCCATCGTTGTCGGGTGGCCCCTACTGGAGGATGGCGTGGAAGGAATTGCCGCGGAACGGGTACAACATTACATCAATCGCATCGTCAAGAAGCTGCCCGGTGCCAGGATCGTAAAGTGGGACGAGCGGTTTTCCACGGAACGCGCCCGGGACCAACTCAAAACAGGATCGCGCCCCTCGTTGCGCAAAACCGGTCGCGGTCGCATAGATACAGCCGTTGCCGGAATACTCCTTCAGGAATACCTGGACGAGACAGACCAGCATCCATCATGATTCTTCCCATACATCTGCTCGGCTCACCTATTCTGCGCGAAGACACCGTGGAGGTCACACCGGACATGCCGGAGGTCCAAGGCCTCATAGATGACATGATCGAGACCATGCAGGGTGCCCGTGGGATCGGCTTGGCAGCGCCCCAGGTAGGGAGGTCCGAACGGATTTTTGTAGTGGACGTCTCGCCAATGGCTGAGGACTTCCTGGAGGCCGGACTGGCCATGCCCGAGCAACCGATGGTCTTCCTGAACGCACGGATCACGGCGTCGGGCGACGAGGAGTCGGAGTTCGAGGAGGGATGTCTGTCCATTCCTGACATCCACGAAACCGTATTTCGACCCGATCGGATTGAGCTGGAATGGATGGATGGTTCATTCAAGCTGCATCGGGCCTGGTTCGATGGCATTCTTGCCCGGGTAATCCAGCATGAATACGACCATGTGGACGGAGTCCTGTTCATCGATCACCTTCGTCCGTTGCGAAGAAGGCTTCTCAAGCGGCGTCTGCTGGATATCCAGGAAGGCCGCGTTTCCTCCGACTACCCCACATATGGACACGGGATCGGCCTCATTGCGGCCGACCCCGTGTCCTGAAGTCAATACGCTCGCTGTTGAGTAGACCTACGGTTCGATGGTCACCGGAAACGTGACGTCGATATCTGTCTCGTCACTCTGATTGACGCCGTCCTTCGGGTCGTCGTCGAAGTGACTGAGGATGACGCGCAGGGATGCCTGACCAGCTCCACCGGATGTCGTTGCCACGGTGAATGCAAGACCCACGGGCAAGCCATTGCTGTCCGAGTCGGTGACGGTGACCGACAGGCGCGAGGCATCCTGGCCACCAGGCAGGAAGAAGAACTGGTGCTCATCGGCTTCCTCGTCGATCTCTGCGCCCACGTTTTCCCCATTCACATCGTCGAACACACCGATCGTACCGGTATACGTTACGCCCGCCTTGAGCACCAGTGTTCCGATGGTCAGATTGGCTCCGTCACCGTCGGGATCCGTAGCCTCCACAACGACCTGTGGGGCCTGTGGTGAGGTGAGTGTCAGTTGGATGCGAGTAATCAACTCCTCGTCTCCTGCACCGTGATCGTCCGGTTCCGTGGAGTCACACCCGGAGGCGGAAAGGGCCACGATCAGGGCCGCGGAGAGAAGAAGAGGGAAGTGAAAGCGCTGGATTGGAAAAAGGGTATTCATGATGGTATTAAGGTTCAGGATCCGGCACCGAACGACAGCTGCATCCGCAGCGATACATTCCGTCCCGGATCGTCAATGAAATAGCGAAAGCGACTCATGTAGTCGCGATAAGCGGTGTCAAAAACGTTGTTGACATCCAAAGACCAAGAGAGGGGTGTCGACCCGCGTGTCCAGCTACCGGAGATTCCGGCATTGACCAGGGAGTAACCGGGAGGCGGCGGCGCATAGTCCACACCTTCCGGGATTCTGTCCTGTTGCTTCACGGCGATGATATCCAGGTGGAGGCTGGTCGGACGCTCCGAACCCGAAAGGAATCGGGGAGACCACTCCACGCCTCCACGGATGCGGTCCGCGGGCATCTCCACCAGTGCTTCGCCAGACTCCCGGTCGGTTCCACGAACAATCGACGACGTCACATGGACATCCAGTCGATCGGTAAGATGGACCTCGATCCAGCCGTCCAGACCCTTCAACGTCGCATTCTTCTGGACGTAGTGGAAGGCCGGGAACGTACCCCGGATGGTCACGCGGGGCTCATCATCCGGAAAGAGGAATATGTATCCGTCCATGCGGTTCCGGAAGGCACTCAGCTCGGCGGTGACTCCATCGGAGGTGTGCCGGAGTGTGACATCCAGGTTCCAGGACTGTTCGACACCCAGATCCGGATTTCCGGTCTCGAACTGGGCCGTGCCGTGGTGGACTCCATAGTTGAACAATTCGTTCACGCCGGGAGGTCGCCAGGCATGTCCCAGGTTCGATGACACAGACCAGGAGGGATCCATGCGCCAGATGACCCCGGCGATGGCCGACAGGCTGCCATACGTGGCATCGTGACGGACAAAGGGTCCACTGGACAGGTTTTCCCTTGGCCAGGCACGCAGCCAGCGATGATCGTACCGCAATCCGGCATCGAACGTCCAGGCATCCGTGACGAACATCTCATGGATGAAGGCGCCCACCGTCGTGGCCCGGAAATTGGGAATCAGGAAACCGGACTCCCCGTTGTGGTTGCCCTGGGTGGTCGCGGAAAGACCGATTGAGCCGATGAGGCCACCACGCGGACGCTGCCGCAGCTGGACTTCAGCCGAACTCGTCTGCAGGGTAAGGGAGAATGCCGGATCCGTATCCGGATCACCGAACCGACGATGCGCATCGAACTCGCTTCGCCGGTTCGACTGGAACCCCAATTGGGCGTCAATCCAGTCTCCCGAGGAAAGCCGGATGTGCCCATTCAGGGAAATCGCGTCGTGCGAAATCCGTTGTTTTGGCGCCGAAATATCATACGTGAACGCATAATCAACGGCTGGCTGGCCGCGCTCGATGGCCCGGAGGAGGTCGTCGAAGTTGCCGATATGGGCACCGGAAAACAGGCCGAGGGTGGTTCCGAAGTGCGACACGTGCAGACGGAATCCGGCACGATTCGAGTGGAAGCCCACGGTCGCTGCGGCGTCGAGTTCCTGGAAGCCCGAGTTGCCGATGACGTAGTCGGGCGTCCGCGAATCGCCGGCTTTCCGGGCGCTCGTGCGCACCCGCCAGGCCCACTTCGACCCCAGGCCGCTGAATACACTGGCCGACACCGCCCCGTGGCGGTTGTTGGAGAACGCATTCAGGGCCAGGTCGGCACCCAGACCACGGTCATAGGGCAGCTCTTCCGGCTCAATCCGGATGACGCCACCAATGGCTCCGACGCCGTATTCGACCGAGGCCGCACCCCGGATGACTTCCACGCGCCCCGCCGAGAACGGATCGATCTCCGGGGCATGTTCACCGCCCCATTGCTGACCTTCCTGCTGGACCCCGGCGTTCACGACCACGAGTCGCTGGCTGTGCAACCCCCGGATGACCGGTTTTGCAATGGAAGGCCCCGTCGACAATACGGAGACGCCCGGAAGCTCGGAAAGCATGGCCCCGATGGTCTGTCCGCGGGACCGATCCAGGTCTTCCGGCGCCAGGATGGACACCGAACGCGTGGACCGCTTCAGCATGGCATCGGCTTGTCCCTCGGCTGTAATGACGGTTTCCGCGAGGTCCACCCGGGCCTCCTGCATGACGACATTCACCACGGTTTCTCCGGCCACCACGTCCACGAGCCTGTTTTCCGTTCGGAATCCGACGAACCGGAACTCCAGCGAAACGGGCTCGAGAGGCAGTTTATCCAAGAACCATCGGCCCCCCTCGTCGGTAACGGTGCCCCGATCCAGACGCTCCACAACCACCTGGACCAACTCCAGAGGCGCGCCATCGGTCGTGGTAACACGACCGACAAGCGTCTGGGCATGGGCGGTGGTTGAAAGGGAAAACAGGAGGATGGCCAACAGGAGCCAGCCCCGTTTTTTCAACGGTATCATGGACGGGAAATCAGAGTGAACAAAGGGGGTCGGCCGGGATGGATCCCGGATCGGGTCAACACGCCTCGGGCGCGGTCAGACGCCCTGGTTCACTGGAGGTCCTCGTGTCCGGAGACCGTTACCCCGATCCTGTCCCTGCAGGCGGCCGGAGTCGGCATGCACTTCATTCCGCATGCCGGACGGAACGGTGAACGGGATGGCAGACGGACCCAAGGATGTCGTCGTACGCTGGTGGAACACACATTGCGTGTGGTCGACGGACGAATGATGACGTTCGAATGCCGTCTGGTGCTCATGGTGCGGACAATGCGCGCTGGATTCCTGCTCGTGATCGGCAGGATGATGCAGTGCATCGTGCAGGTTCGGAATCAGTCCACCACCAACCAGAAGGCCAATGGCGAGCAGGGGGCTGAGGATAGCCGTGCATATGACAGATCGGAAGACACGCATGATTGCATGCTAATGCACGCTTGCTCCCGGGGGTTCCTCAGGGACGTCGGATACCGAAATACAGCAGGAAGGCCACGATCTGGCTCAGGACGATCGCCGCACCGGAGGGGATATTGAAGACCCAGGAAGCATGCAAGCCGGCCATGGTGGCCACCACCGAAAGAACAATGGCCGACAGCATCATGGTCGAGAAGCGACGGGATCGGAGCCGCGCGGCCGCAGGCGGTATGACGAGCCAAGCGGAGACCAGAAGGATGCCGACCATTTTGATGGAGACGACGATGACCAACGCGACAAAGACCGTAAGCAATAGACTGTCCCGTCCGGTATGGAGGCCCTGAGCTCGGGCCGACTCATCGTCGAATGTGGCGTAAGCCCATCGTCCCCATAGTCGTGGCAGCGTCAACAGACTGAGAAGAGCCAGTCCGCAGACCAACCAGAGATCCGCCGGACTTACGGCAAGGATGGACCCGAACAGGTACGAAGCCGCGTCCATGGTGGAGCCGGTCCTGAGCGACAGGAACAGTACGCCCAGAGCAACGGACAGCGAGAAAAAGATGCCGATGGCGGTGTCATCGGCCAGATCGGTGGCTTGGCGGATCCAGTGGATGCCCGCTGCAACGAGCACCGTGAATGGCAAGGCAATCCAGAGCGGTTCGACACCTGTCAACAAACCGGCCGCAATGCCTCCGAACGCCGCGTGCGCGAGGCCGGCACCCAGGAAGCTCATTTTTCGCTGTACGACAAACGAACCGAAATACCCGCCCAAAGAAGCCAGCAGGATGCCGATGACCAGGGCGCGCTGCATGAAGGGAACCCCGAGCCAATCGAAAGCAAACAGATCAATGCCCATGTTGGCCTCCCACGACATCGTGCGCATGACCCACATGCCCGAAGGCCTCACGGACCGCACTGTCCGTGAGCGCCGCTCCGGGTGCTCCCGACGACACCACGCGCCGGTTCAGCAGCACCACGGACGACGCGTGATGATACGCCACATCCCAGTCGTGCGTGACCATGACGATGGTGGCCTGGTGCTGTCTCCTGTAGGTCTCCAGGATATCGAACAAATCCAATGCACCAGCCCGGTCGACACCCGCTTCCGGTTCATCCAGAATGAGGAGCGGAGGCGAACAGGCGACCGCCCGCGCCAGGTAGACGCGCTGGAGTTCGCCTCCGGACAGACGGGCCAGGGGTGCCGAGGCCAATTTCTCGGCACCCACTTTTTCCAGGGCGGCCTGTGCAATGCGACGATCTTCCTTGCCGAGACGAAGGGGCCACCGCCCCAATCGACCACTGGCCACCAATTCGAGGGCCGTAGCGGGAAATGCGCGATCCAGGGTTTTGACCTGGGGTACGTACCCGACGACGGCGTTGCCCGTTTCGGATTCAATGGTCCCCGAGACCAGCGGGACCAGGCCCAGGATGGCCCGGATAAGCGTCGACTTTCCGCCGCCATTCGGCCCCAGGATGGCTACGAAATCGCCTCTTTCCGCCCGGAATCGTACGGAATCAAGAATCAGGCGACCGCCCAACCGGACGGTGATGTCATTGACGTGCAGCATGGACGCGTGAAATCAGG
This sequence comes from Rhodothermales bacterium, assembly GCA_040221055.1. Taxonomy (NCBI): domain Bacteria; kingdom Pseudomonadati; phylum Rhodothermota; class Rhodothermia; order Rhodothermales; species Rhodothermales bacterium. The sequence continues at coordinate 24,757 of JAVJVN010000012.1, forward strand.
TCCCGGATGTACGCATCGTAATGTGCGTGCCCCGAGCCCACGGGTTCAACTGGGGTGACGGTCAGTCCGTTGTCCATGGCAAACTGTTTCAATCCGCTGTCATTCAAGATGGTTTGCGTCAGTAGTCCGACGGCCGCTGACGTCGCGGCCTTGTTGGCGACCGCGTCCAGCGTAGACGGTGCATGCATTTGCCCGGGGACCGATTGGAGGGGGCCAAGATAGGGAACGTCATAGCGATCCAGGAGCGGAATCAGGAAGGGGAGTGCAAGGACAACCGGAGGTCGATCCGTCTGTTCGCCGAACAAGGTCCGGGCCCAGCGGTCCAGTTCCTTCCATACGACCGTGAGCGAATCGGCCCGATACCGGATTCCGTCACAGTCGTCGGGAAAGAGGCCGCAAAGGTCTGCAGCAACCACCGGAATGCCCTCGGCAAAGTGGACGGGATCCATCCAGACATGGGCGTCCTCCGAGTGGTCATGCGCATGGCCTGTTGGGCTGTGGCCGCTTGCGTCACGAGTGATCTCACCGTCCTGTTGGTCCTGGAACACAAATCGCACCGGGTCGGCGGTCATCCTTTCGAACCACCCGTCTATGTCAGGGTGCAGGGCAATCCGGATCCGGGCCCGGGCCAGAAGGATGGCGTCGGACGGCCGTGGTTCGAATCCGTGGGGCGATGCGCCGTCGGGAAGCAGGACCCGTACGTCCGCATCCATCCCTGCCAGCGGTTCCACCAGATGCGCCGCGACAGGCATGCTTACGACAATCAGCGGACGTTCATCGGAATCCTCCTGTGCCGGCGGGCTGCAGGAGGAAAGGACCGCCAGGACGAGCGGCACCAGTAACCGGAACGGGATGGCCCTTGAATTCATGTCAGTGACGCTGCAATACGTTCCACCGTCTGCGCAAACGGGCGGGGGGCGAACGCCAGTTCGCGCCCCGCCTTGCTGTTGTCATAGCACGACATGGAGGTGGACAAACGCGCTGTTTCCCTGGTGATGAGCGGTTTCTTTCCCGTCAGGCGGGCGGCGGTTTCAAGGAAGAATGCAGCCGTCATGAGCAGGCCGGACGGAAGGGGTGCGCGCGGAGGACGGACACCGAATGCGCAGGCGTAGGATTCCAGGATGTACTTCCAGGGCAGATTGTGTCCTGAAAGAAGGTAACGTTCCCCCGTCCGGCCGGCATCGCCGGCCGCGATCATCCCCTCGACAACATCGTCCACATCCACGACATTCGTGCTTCCGGGGGGCATGAATGGCAACTTTCCGTCCCGGACCTGCGCGGCAATCTGGGTCGTGTTTTCACCTTCCCGACCCGGTCCAATGACCAGGGAAGGGTTGACAATGACGGCATCCAGACCCTCGGCAATACCCCGGTGGACTTCCAGTTCAGCCAGGTATTTGGAATGGGCATATTCCGTGTTGAGACGCGACGGCGTCCACGAAGCCGACTCGTCCAGGCAGTCCGTGCTTCGCTCACTCCGACCGAGTGCCGCAATGCTTGAGGTATGGACGAATCGACCGACTCCGGCGTCCAGGCAAGCGTCCACCATGGATGCGGTGCCCTCCACGTTTACCCGTCTGAGTTGGTCGCGGCTCCGGGGGCCCCCGAAGCCGAGCCATGCGGCACAGTGGAAGACCCGGTCCACACCGGCCAATGCATCCTGCAGCATCTCCTTGTCGAAGAGATCTCCGGTGTACCACGACACGTCGGCGCCGCAACTGCCGATCAGGTCATCCGATGACGTCGAACGGCGGAGCGCACGGACGTCGTGCCCCTGACCAACAAGGTGACAGACCAGACGGGAACCCAGGAATCCGGTCGCACCGGTAACGAAAATGGTCATGATTCGAATTCGATCAGGACCTGGGCCTTCGTCACGGCGTCTCCGGCCTGGACCCGGACGGACCGGACCGTTGCGCCTTTTTCGGCGCGGAGTTCGTTTTCCATTTTCATGGCCTCCAGCACAAGGAGCGGCTGACCGACATCGACGGTCTCACCGTCCGACACCAGGACGGACAGCACCAGCCCGGGCATGGGAGCCACCAGTTCCAGCACTTCTGAATCTCCGCCGGCCGCGAATCCCCATTCAGCCAACAATTGATCCCGCTCATCCTGGACGGTTGCCGAGAAGACCCGGTTGCCGGACCAGAGCCGGATATCCCGTTTTCCGACATACTCCACCGTCACGGGCATGCAGGTCCCGCGGAACCGGAGCAGATAGTGATGATCCCGGACGCGGATCAATCCGGTGTCAGACGGATCATGTGCACCGGGATCCACAGGAAGAGCCGCAGCGGCATCCAGTTCAACCAGATAGGGCGTCTTGGAGTCAGGCATGTTGGAGGTGGGTATAGTGACGTCCGGAGGACGTGGTACGATGCCCTGTCGGCGGGTGTTTCTACATATATTCAAGCCGTCCGGAGAACTGTTTGCCCTCCGGCTTCATTCCACCCCGCAGCAACCACCCGGCATTGGAGCCGACGCTCTCATGGACACCTTGAGTCGAATAGGAATTTTCACCTCGGGCGGCGATTCGCCAGGCATGAATGCATGCCTCCGAGCCGTCGTTCGCAGCGCCATTGCCCACGATCTCGAAGTCATGGGTATCCGTCGTGGATACCAGGGCATGATTGAGGGTGACATGGTCGAAATGGACTCGAAGTCCGTATCGAACATCGTACAGAAAGGGGGGACCATCCTGAAGAGCGCCCGATCCGCCGAATTCCGTACGCCGGAAGGCCGCGCCAAGGCGGCCGACCAACTCAAGCGGAACGGCATCGATGGTCTGATTGCCATCGGCGGGGACGGAACGCTCAAGGGGGCGGCCGTCTTTTATGACGAGTATGCGATCCCGTTGGTCGGATGTCCGGGCACGATTGACAATGACTTGTTCGGAACCGACGAGACGATAGGGTTCGATACAGCGCTCAATACCGCACTGGAAAACATTGACCGGATCCGTGACACGGCCGATGCGCACGACCGCCTGTTCCTGGTGGAGGTCATGGGACGGGATGCCGGGTTCATCGCGCTGCATTGCGGCATTGGCGGCGGAGCGGAAATGGTTCTTATACCGGAGACGCTGAACGATATCGACGACATCAAGAGCCATATCCACTCCCTGATGTCCTCGCAGCACAGAAGCTCCATCGTGGTGGTGGCCGAAGGCGATGAGTTGGGTGGCGCTACGCAGATTGCCGAAGCCATGCGTGCCGATGACCAGTTCGCGAATATCGACCTTCGCGTGTGCATTCTGGGTCACACCCAGCGGGGCGGTGCCCCCACAGCCCGGGATCGTGTCCTGGCCAGTCGACTGGGTGTTGCAGCGGTCGATGCCCTCGTGGAAGGTCACAGCAATGTGATGGTTGGCCTGGTCAACAATGAAGTCAAGCTGACCCCTTCAAGGAACGTCTGGAGTCGGAAGAAGAGCATCAATTATGACCTCCTCAAGCTTACCCAGATCCTGAGTTGATATGGCATCTTCCCGAAATGTACCCCCGGTAGGCATGGTCGAAGGCAAGAAGCCGGCCGTACGTGCCATGTTCAATGCCATCGCTCCACGCTACGATTTGTTGAACCGGGTGTTGAGTGGGGGGATTGATCAGTCCTGGAGGCGCAAGGTCATTCGTACGCTCATGGAGACGGCACCGGAATCCGTTCTCGATGTCGCCACGGGTACCGCCGACCTGGCCATCATGGCAGCGCGGAACGGGGTAGCCGAGAACATCGGAGTGGATATTTCGGAAGACATGCTGGAAGTGGGGCGTCGTAAAGTGTCCCGGGCAGGACTCCAGGAGCAGGTCATCCTTGAAACCGGGGACGCCGAGGCGCTGCCCTATCCGGAAGGCCGCTTCGATGCCGCCACGGTATCGTTCGGCGTCCGGAATTTCGAGGATCTGGATGCGGGTCTGCGGGAGTTGCACCGGGTGCTGAAGCCGGGTGGTCGTCTGATTGTCCTGGAATTCAGCCGACCGCGGGCGTTTCCGGTCAAGCAGTTCTATTCTTTCTACAACGCTCGCATCCTTCCGCTCATTGGACGCATGGTGTCCGGCGATTCAGGTGCGTATACCTATTTGCCCGAGTCGATCGCCGTGTTTCCCGACGGAGACGATTTTGAACGTCATCTGACGGATGCCGGGTTTGCAGAACCGTCAACACGTCGTCTGACGTTCGGCATTGCCTCGTTGTACGTGGGCGTGAAAAGCCCTACCGCTCCTTGACCATGAGGCACTCGTTGGTGCCGTTGCGCGTGGAAAAGGTCACGGCATCCATCAATTTCCGCATGATGTGGACGCCGAATCCGCCCGACTTGCGGTTCTTGGCAAATTCAGCGAGATCCGGCTCACGATAGGTACTGGCGTCGAAGGCACGTCCCTCATCACGGATGCGGATGGAGAAGTGACGATCGTCTACGAGGACGGCGATATCTATGGTTTTAGACGCATCGTTGCCGTACGCATGTTCAATCACATTCGTGCAGCATTCGTCCACGGCGATTTTCAATTCCTCGACGTCCTCATCCGAAAAATTCGCGGCCAAGGCATGCGTCTTGACGAACTCGCGTACATCTTCCAGGAACCGCGTGGAACTGGGAATCGTGATGGTATGGATGGTGGCGGCCACGTGCGCTTGGTCCAGATCAGTCCGAAACGGCCGATGAAAATTTGGATACGGCCTCATCTTCGGTTTCCATGATGTCGAACAACATGGGGAATCCCAGCAGGTCGAAGACGTTGTAGACCTTGGGTTGAAGGGCAGCAATCTTGATGTCTCCACCACATTCGCGGACCTCCTCTATGAAGGCCATGAATACGCCGAGCCCGGCGCTCGAGATGTAGACGAGATTCTGGCCATTCACCAGAATGTTCACGGCCTGCTCACTTTGGCACTTCTGGATGGCCGTCTCCAGTTCGGCGGCCGTGTGTGCGTCCAATTCACCGTGCAAATCCAGGATCCGAACGGTTCCTTGATTCCTGAAGCCGACTGAAAAGTCACTCATGAGTCTCGTGGGGAGCAAATGATGGTCAATATCCTGCGACGCACCTGCTTGGCAGCTGCATCTGTTGCCCGGAATATAGGGCCGCCCGGGGACTCTTCTGCACGCCGTTCGCATGAAGGGATGTTTTACCGGCGCGGCGCAATGTTTGTTACACATCGGTAACTTCAAACTTGCGCGACCGTATGACGACGCATCCCATGCATCCCCCCGACGCTGTTCCCATGAGAAATCGCACGCTGGTTCGCATTCAGCTCCTTCTGCTCGTATCCCTCGTCATCCTGATCGTGTGGCGGTTTTCGGCCGGTCCCCGGATTGGTGAGGGCTTCGTCCAGATCCAGCCCTCCGATCTCGGACAGCTCGACGAGGTCTCCTTCACCGTTGAACGGCCCACGTCCATTCATGTCCGCGCCGTGGGTGCGTTCGAAACGGATGAGGCCGGTGCGCCGCTGGCTGCCTATGGATGGGTGTTGGACCGGAGCAATGCGCAGGTGGTGTGGAGCATGGAGACCTTCAGGGTGGATCGTGACGGCGTGTTGGCATCGGCCGACGATTCCCTCCGACTCGCCCCCGGTTCCTATACTGCATACTTCACGTCTTTTGGACCGACGCCGTCATCGCGGGAACAGCGGGCATTCCTGGGCTTGAAGCCGCACTGGACGAACCATCGGGATGCCTTCCATCTGGTGCTTTCGACCCGTGATTCAGACGAGGACGCCATCCGCTCCGGAATGACCGTTACGGCCGAAAGCGGAGACGCCACCTCCACGCCACTGTGGTCGGCCCTGCGGGTGTCCAACCGGAAAACCATGGAAGAGCTGGTCCGCGTTGATTCGGACGCGGGATTGCGTATCCAGGCGATCATCGGGCTCTGTTCATCCGGATGCGACATGGCTTATATCGAGGACCTGGACACCGGGGCCACGGTCTGGGAGATGTCCATGGAGAACACTGTCGCGGCCGGTGGATGGGAGGCCAACCGATTGTTCGACGACATCATTCGTCTTGGAGAAGGTATTTATCGATTTGTGTTGACGACGGACAGACGGCATTCCTGGAACCGTTGGAGCGCAAATACGCCATACAACCCCGAAGGCTTCGGGATGCAGGTGGAGGTTGTTTCCGGGAGTGCCGTCACGCTCGATCCCACAGCCGGGGATGCACGATTGGTCTCCATGGTCGACATAGGATCGAGTGAGCACCGGACCATGCGGATGCGTGTTTCGGAACGGACGCTTGTGCTCGTCGATGCGATGGGTGAGATCTCGTCGAACGGGACGCTCTATGATTACGGATACATTGTCCGGGATTCCAACGGGGAACGTGTCTGGCGGATGAGTCTGGACAAGAGTGTCCCGGCCGGTGGGCACGAGACGAATCGTCAGGAGCGCGCCGTGGTACGGTTGGATGCCGGTGAATACACGCTCCACTACGAAACAGATGACAGCCACGCGTTTGGCGATTGGCGCAAAGACCGGCCCCGCGAGACGGACAGGTGGGGAATGACCCTTTACCTTCTCAGCGGGACTCCGGGTTCCGTTTCAATCCTCGAGGACTCCGCGGCTTCTGCCCCGGCCTCTGTTTCCGCCCCAACCCATGCACCGATCACGCGCAGCGATGTCGGGCCCCTGTTGGCCGGATTGCATGAGGCCGGCAACGATACCCGGTTCGAACAACCCTTCCAACTCACCGCTGCGACGACGGTCCATGTCGAGGCCATGGGTGAAGTGTCCACCAATGGCCGCTATGATTATGGTTGGATCGAGCGCGCGGATACGGGTGAGCGCGTCTGGGAGATGACGTTGGAGAACACGGTACATGCGGGAGGCGATGACCGGAATCGAATGTTTGATGGAGCAGTTTCCCTGCCGGCAGGTGAGTACGTTGTCCACTACATTTCGGACTTCAATCACGCGTTCGGCGACTACGGAGATGGTCCCCCGACGCAGGCTGCCGACTGGGGCATTCGCATCTACAATCCTCTTCCATGACTTCCTGTCGTATTGCATTATCGGTTGACCCTGCCCATCATGATCGGCTGGTTGCCGAATTGTCGGACTGGGGAGCTGAAGGATTCGAGGAATTGGACCACGTGCTTGTGGCGTTCTTCCCGGAATCGGAGTGGGATTCGGTCGAACCGGCCGTCGAGCGGCTGGTGGCCGGGATGGGTGGGGAGCGGGTCGGTCCGGTTGAGCGGCTGGAAGACCGTAACTGGAATGCCGATTGGGAGGCAACCATCCAGCCCATTGACGTGGATCCGTTCTGGATCCGGGCATCATGGAATGACGGTACCGTACCGGAGGGGAGAACCGTCGTTGTCATCGACCCCAAAATGAGTTTCGGAACCGGATATCATGAGACGACCCGCCTCATGCTGCGTAATCTGGCACGTTTCGTCCGGCCTGGAGACCGGGTCCTGGATGCGGGTACGGGTACCGGAGTCCTGGGTATTGCGGCGTTGCTGAAGGGCGCTTCGCACTGTATAGGCTTCGATATCGACGAGTGGTCGACCGACAACGCGACCGAGAACGCTCTCCGAAACGACGTCGGGGATCGCTTCGAGGTACGGGAAGGGGATGAAACCACGGTCCCGGAAACCGGATTCGGACTGGTCATGGCGAATATCAACCGGAACGCCCTGCTGGCCATGTTGGATTGGCTCCTCTCGCGAACGGCACGCGACGGGACCCTGGGACTGTCGGGATTGCTGATGACGGACCGGGACGATATGATGGACGCGCTCGCGGCCCGCGAGGTGGCCGTGATTGCGGAAGAGCGTGAAGGAGAATGGTGGAGTGTCTGGGTACGGCATGCGACTGGCAACCATTGATGTCGGGACGAATACCGCACTTCTGCTGATTTCGGAATGGCAGCAGGGTCGGCTGGTCGAGGTGACCAGATCCTCCGGTTACGTTCGACTCGGAGAAGGTCTGGAGGCAAGTGGACGGGTCTCCGGGGCCGCTCTGGAACGTCTGCGAGGTGTACTTGAGGCGCACATGCAACTGGTACGGGAATCCGGAGCTGCCGATGTGGTGGTCACGGGTACCAGTGCCTCACGGGATGCCGGAAATGGTCACCTACTCCATGACATCGTCCGGGAAATCACGGGCACACCGTACCGGATCCTGTCCGGGGAAGAAGAGGCCGAAGTGACGTTCCTTGGGGCCGTCTCGGGGTGGACGGGTGCTTGGCCGGGTATCGGGATTCCCACCGTTGTGGACGTGGGTGGGGGGTCCACTGAAGTGGTCCAGGGTCGGGCCACGGATGAGAATGTCGAGTTGGGACACCGAACGAGCATGGACCTGGGCTCGGTACGGATTACGGAGCGGTTCTTTGATCGCTTGCCCCCGAAAACGTTGGATGTCGAGGCGGCGCGCATGCATGTCGGAGAAATGGTCCGGAAACGGTTGTCCCTTTTCGATCGGCCGGTACACTTGGTGGGAGCATCGGGGACGGCCCAGGTACTGGGCAGTCTCCATGCCGAACAGACCGGTCGTCCAGGACCGGGTGAGGATGGCATACCGCGCGGGGATGTGGACGCATGGGCCCATCGACTGGAGGGCATGTCTGCGGATGAAGTCATGGCTCTTGATCCTGCACGGATGCGCGGACGGGCCGATGTGTTCGCTGCAGGCGTGATGATCCTGCGTGAGGTCATGGAGGCATTGGATGCGCCGCGCTTGTTCATTTCCGGGTATGGGGTCAGACACGGCGTGGCCATTCGATATTTCAGGGAATTGACGGGTTGAACGGAACAGCCGGATGGAAGTCCGGTCCAACGAGTCCCATCAACAGCCTCTCCCTATGACCGTCGAACACGTTCTCAAAGCACTGGCCCAGGTGGTCGACCCGGACACCGGATCCAATGTTCTCCGACTGGACATGATCAAGGAATTGCAGGTGTCCGAATCGGGCATTGCATTCACCATCCTGCTCCACGACCCGACCGCCGGATTCGCCCGGACGGTCGAGACCGATTGCCGGAAGGTGCTCGCCGCGGAGTTCGGTCCTGATGTGCGTCTGGATATCCGGATGGACAACGAAATGCTGGATCTCGGAATGGATCTGCAGGTCGATGGTCAGACGCAGGCAGAAGGCTTCCGGGGTGTCCGCAATATCATTGCCGTGGCTTCCGGCAAGGGGGGTGTGGGCAAGAGCACGGTGTCCGTGAACCTCGCCGTTGCGTTGGCCCGTCAAGGATTCTCGGTCGGGCTCGTCGATGCCGATATCTACGGTCCATCCATTCCGACCATGTTCGGGGTCGAGAATGCCAAACCCCGTGTTTCGGCCGATCGACGGATAATCCCGTTGGAAAAATTCGGTGTCAAACTGTTGTCCATGGGATTCCTGGTGGATCCGGAAAAAGCCGTCATTTGGCGGGGACCCATGGTAACGAGCGCCATCAAACAGTTCCTGGGCGATACGGAATGGGGGAACCTCGATTACCTGTTGCTGGATTTGCCGCCAGGGACGGGAGACATCCAGCTCACGATTGTCCAGACGGTTCCGCTGAACGGTGCCGTCATTGTCTCCACGCCCCAGCGTGTGGCGTTGGCCGATGCGCGCAAGGGCGTGGCCATGTTCGAGCAGGTAGGCGTGCCGGTTCTCGGCCTGGTGGAAAACATGGCTTGGTTCACGCCACCCGAGCTGCCCGAGAACAGGTACTACCTGTTCGGAAAGGGAGGTGCCCGGGCCCTGGCCAATGAGTTGGGGGTTCCGCTTCTGGCCGAACTTCCCATCCAGGAGACCATCCGTCAGAATTGTGATGACGGGACCCCTGCTGCGAGCGAAGCCGATACGTCGGCTTCAAAAGCCTTCGCGGGTTTGGCACAGGCGGTCGACGAACAGGTCATCCTGCGCAATGCCACGCGACCGGCCACGGAAAAAGTAGATATCCTCCACCGGTAAGCCCGCTTTCCGCGAACCCGTCGCGTTCAATGACGTAGGACGGAGACACATCCGGATTTCCCAATGATCATGCGTCCCGACATCGACAACAACCTGGTCCAACAGGTCGAATCGGCCCTCGATACGCTGCGTCCTTATCTGAAAGCGGACGGCGGAGAAGTCCGCCTGCTCGACATCACCGACGAGATGGTCGTGGAACTGGAGCTGTTGGGTGCATGCGGAACGTGTCCCATGAGCACCATGACGCTCAGGGCCGGGATTGAACAGGCCGTGAAACGGTCGGTCCCCCAGATTTCCCGCGTCGAGGCCATCAACGCCAGCGGGGCGTAGTGTCAACAGGCCCTAGTTGAACCCTTCGCCGGTAACCGCCGGGGGATTGTCCTGGTTGGCAACCTGCCATGCTGTACCGAAGATCAGTCGGGCAATCCGCTCCATTCGCTCGTATTCGATCTTGTCGGGCTCATCGTCCACGCCGTGATAATCGTCGTGCGTCCCGGTGAAGAAGAATATGAACGGAATGTTGTGCTTGCCGAAGTTCCAGTGGTCGGAACGACGGTAGAACTGGTTCGGATCGTCCTTGGAATTGAACCGCTCGTTGAGGTCCAGGTCCGTACCCATGACCTCGTTCGTTTTCACGTTGATGTCGTGGAGCTCCTGCGAGATGAGGTTGGAGCCGATCAAGTAGACGTAATCGCCGTCTGGACCCGGGTGCGTGGGATCAATCCGACCGATCATGTCGATGTTGAGGTTCGTTACGGTCTTTTCCAACGGGAAAATCGGTTCGTGATCCGTGTACCAGGCGGAGCCCAGCAAGCCTTTCTCTTCGCCGGTGACGTTCATGAACAGGACCGAGCGACGGGGACCGTACCCCTGTTTCTTGGCAGCCATGAAGGCTTCCGCGATCTCAAGGATGGTGACCGTGCCGGAACCGTCATCATCGGCACCGTTGTTGATCCGGTCTTCACCCGTGCCACTGAACCCGATATGATCGTAATGTGACGTGACGACAACCAGTTCATCCTTCAGGTCCGACCCCTCCAGGTAGGCCACCACGTTCTCGGTCTGGGCCTCGAACGCATCGTTTTCCACATTGCCGTTCAGGGTCAGACCCGGCACTTCAAGGACCGTGGGCTCGAGAGACGCAGTGATTCCGTTCTGGAGGGCTTCAACGGTGGTGCCGGCGGGCGACAGGAGTTGATTGGCCAGTTCAACCGAGATCTCGAATACGGGCGGAAAACTGCGACGCCGTGATCCCGAAGCATTGGGATCGGGAGGGGTGAGCGACAGGCCGCCAACGCCAGCTGGCGCTGTCGCAGCCACTGCAACGCGTTCGGCAAGCGGGGTCGCCGCGTCAGGGGAAACGACGAGGATCCCCTTGGGCATGCCGGTCTGGCCCATGGAGCTGAACTTCGTGAATCGTCCCGTCGTCCAGCGGGACGGCTCACCATCCGTGGTCAGGAGACTCTTGCCCGACGCATCCATCGGTTCTCCAGCCAGAATGAGGAGCCAGTTCTGCGTGAGGTCCAGGTTGGCGGCGGCCAGGGCGCTCATGTCATTGTAGCCCAATTCATCATCCGCAATACCGTATCCCCCGAAAATCAAGCCCCCCGATACATCCTCACCGCTTCCGAACTGGAGCATGAGGTGTCCGTCCGAGTTGGAGCCACCGTACGTGGCAGACGCGAGCGGACCATCGCCGGTGCGGGCCACCAGGCCGGCCTGCTTGAATTTGGATCCATACACCGTGAAGGGTTGCATGTAAGCAGCTGGATCCCGCGGATTGTCCGTTCCGGCTGTTCCACGGGGCTCGAGTCCGATCTTGCGATACTGCGAGGCCAGGTACTGCGCCGCGAGTTTCTGTCCCCGGGCGGACGTTTCCCGCCCTTCGAAGAAGTCCGACGCAAAAAAGTAGAGGTGTGCGGCCAGATCCTCCGCGGTGATGGTCTCGGCGAACGCATTGACTACAGCCGGGTCATCGAACAAGGTGGGCGTTGGCGACGGCGGGGACGCAATGGGCTGTCGGACGTCGGTGTCCTGGGCCATGACGGCCAAAGGACCGACAAGCAGGGCGAAAAGGGCGATCTGCAGGAATCTTTTCATGACAACCTCTGGCGTTTGTTCAGATACGCGAGTAAAGCGGCACGGTAGCTCGTGGACGTGTCGAGTTCTATGAAATCAATGTTACGTTCCCGGCACCGGTCACGGAAACGATCAGAGAACGCTTGGACGGCTTCTGCGTAATTTTCACGCAATTGGGACGGTTGAAGGCTCATTTCCTCACCCGTCTCCATGTCCACGAATCGCATGGGGACATCCGGAAAGCGGAAGCGACGCTCGGTTTCCGTTTCAAGGACGTGGAATACCAACACCTCATGACCCCGGTATCGCAAGTGCCGGAGCGACTTGAGCAGGGCTTCGTGTTCACTGACGTTTTCGAACAGGTCTGTTATGAGGACCACCATGGACCGGCGACCAATACGCTCGGCAACTTCGTCAAGAACGGCAGCGGCGCCGGTCCTGTTTTCGGTGGGTGCGGCACCGGTAAGCTCTTCCAAACGGGTCAGCAGCTGCCGCAGATAGCCCTGGGTAGACTTGGGCGGCATGAGGGTGTGGATGTGGTCATCGAAACCAATGAGCCCGGTCGCGTCGCGCTGGCGCACCATCATGAAATGCAGGGCACCGGCCAACCACGCGCCGTATTCCAGTTTGCTGATACCGGATGCATGCTTGTACCGCATGGAAGGAGACGTGTCGAGGACGACGTACTGACGCAGGTTGGTTTCTTCCTCGTACTGCTTCACGTAGTGCCGGTCGGTCTTCGCGAATACTTTCCAGTCGACGTGACGGAGTTCATCGCCCGGATTGTACGGGCGATGTTCCGCAAATTCCACGGAAAACCCGTGATACGGGCTTTTATGGAGACCGGTAATGAACCCCTCAACAATCATCCTGGCCCGCATTTCCATGGTGGACACCTGGGATATGAACGCCGGGTCGAGGTATTTCAGCAATTTGGATTCTGCAGCCACCGTTGTCGGGAATTGTTGGATGGAATGGGTGAAACGGGTCGGCCCCAATCGGTTCCGGCAATCGGTTCCGGATCTTTTCACGCGCTCTACGACGACAAACTTCCGTTGGGTGCGTGAAATGCACTAACTTTCCGGCATGGAACCCACCGACGTCATCAAAGCCCGGTTGATGGATGAACGCGACCTGGAGCGAACGCTCCAACGCATGGCGCATCAATTGATTGAGGTTTTCGAACTGGATGAGGCCCGTGGGGAGACATTCGGACTCATTGGCATGCAGACGCGGGGAGCCCATCTCGCTGCCCGTATGCAGCGGATGATCCACGATGACATCGGTATCCAGGTCCCGCTCGGTGTACTGGATGCCACCATGTACCGCGACGACTTCCGCATGCGCATGAAGCAGCCTGTGGTTCGGGAGACGCGGGTCGAATTCGACATACGCAACCGGCATCTGGTCCTTGTGGACGACGTATTGTTCACGGGACGCACGTTGAGGGCGGCCCTCGATGCATTGATGGACATGGGTCGACCGGCATCGGTGCATTCCCTCGTCATCATCGATCGCGGGCTCCGGGAGCTGCCCTTGCGTGCCGATTTCGTGGGCAGGGTGGTTCCCACGCTCCCTGGCGAAGAGGTTCGCGTCCGTGTCCGGGAATGCGACCAGATGGAAGGTGTATGGTTGGTTTCCCATCCTGACAGCGAGGAATAAGTGGAAAATGTGATCCCCGAAAAGCTTGAACACCGGCACCTTCTGGGGCTTGCCGACTACTCCGCCGGGGAAATCCAGTTGATCCTGGAGACGGCACGCCGATTCCGGGATGTGTTGGATCGCCCCATCCGTCGTGTACCCACCCTGCGGGGGATCACGGTGGTGAACCTGTTTTTCGAGGCGTCCACCCGGACCCGGATTTCGTTTGAGCTGGCCGAAAAGCGCCTGTCGGCCGATACCGTGAACTTTTCCGCATCAGGATCGAGTGTATCCAAGGGGGAAACGCTCAAGGACACCGCCCGGAATATCGAGGCCATGAAAATCGATATGGTCGTCGTCCGCCACGCGTCTGCCGGTGCGCCCAGCTTCCTGACCCGTTGTGTGGATGCCGTCATCGTGAATGCCGGAGACGGGGCGCATGAACACCCCACCCAGGCATTGCTCGATGCCCTCACGATTTCGGACCGCTTCGGGTCGTTCAAAGGATTGAACGTATCGATCATCGGGGACATCATGCACAGCCGGGTGGCCCGGTCCAACATGCATGCCCTGCTGGCCCTCGGCGCAAATGTCACACTCTGTGGCCCCCGTTCACTGTTGCCCGTTGCATTGGACAGGATGGTCGGACACGGATCGGTTCGGGTGACTACGCGTCTGGATGAGGCGCTCGAGGGGTGTGATGTGGCCATGGCGCTCCGTATCCAGATGGAGCGTCAGGGGCGGAGCCTTTTTCCGTCGGTCCGGGAATACCACGACCAATTCGGCATACGACGTGACCATCTGGATACGTACAAGGATTTGATCATCATGCACCCGGGCCCCGTGAACCGCGGTGTGGAATTGGCCACCGACGTCGTGGATCATGAACGCGCGCTGATTCTGAACCAGGTCACCAATGGCGTTGCCGTCCGCATGGCCGTCCTCTATCTCCTGTCCGGAACCCGGGAAGAGGCGTAATGGGAAGGCAGATCCACGATGCGGTCCGTCGTCGTCACGTCGTGGATGGTCCGGAGGAGCGGGTCCGGCAGGCCGTCCTGGACTGGTTGATCGGACAGGCCGGCGTACCGGCCGGACTGATAGCCGTCGAAAAGTCCATTCGGGTACAGGGTCAGGTGCGTCGACCGGATATCGTGGTCCACGACAGGAAGGGCCGGCCCTGGCTCGTGGTGGAGTGCAAGGCCCCGTCTGTCCGTCTGGATCGATCTGTCGCCGAGCAGGTTGCCGCCTACAACGCCGTACTGAAGGCCCCGTATGTCATGGTCACGAATGGGCAGGATCATGTGGGCATGCATCTCCTTGCTGCCGAGACATCCATCCGCTTCCTGACGGAATTTCCGACGTATCCACGGGTCGACACGCCATGACATCACATACTGAGCAAGCCATGGTGGGATTGGCCGCTGTTCGCGAGGCGGGGGCCCTGTGTGAGGTCATCCGCCGTGATCTGGCAGGCGCCACGCTCCAGAAGCAGGACCGGTCACCGGTCACCGTGGCGGATTTTGCCAGCCAGGCGCTGGTCTGCTCGCGACTCCAGCGGGCCTTTCCGGACATTCCCATCGTGGCCGAAGAGTCCTCATCCATCCTTCGCGAGGAGGAGTCCGCCGGTATCCGGGCGCAGGTTGTCCAGCACGTACGTTCGGTCCGGCCGCACGCCACGGAAGCCGACGTACTCGCATGGTTGGATGCCGGAAGCGAGCGAATCCGCCCTGCGCGCCCGGACCCGCCTGCCACGTACTGGACCCTCGATCCGATTGATGGTACCAAGGGATTCCTTCGTGGTGATCAATATGCCGTGGCGCTGGGCCTGGTAGAGGGCGGGAAGGTGGTTGCCGCCGCCATGGCCTGTCCGAACCTGATGCTTCCGGAATGGTCCACCAGGCGCGGCATTCTGGCGGCAGCCACCCGGGGAGGAGGCGTGGACCTGTACGGGTTCCACCATGCCGACCACCTGGGCCGGGCAATCGTCAGTCAGGAGCACGACCCCGGAGGCATGCGGATGTGCGAGTCCGTGGAGTCGGCCCATACGTCCCACGAGGAGTCGGTCCGGGTGGTCGGCCGGATCGGGATCGGTGGCTCGCCGGTTCGCATGGATTCACAGGCCAAGTACATGATGGTCGCATCGGGCGCTGCCGAGATTTACCTCCGATTGCCCAAAGGCGGATCCTATGTGGAAAACGTGTGGGACCACGCGGCGGGCTGCCTGCTGGTGGAGGAAGCCGGAGGACGGGTCACCGACGTGCACGGCGAGCCCTTGGATTTCGGACGGGGATCAACGCTGTCCGGAAATTCAGGCATTGTCGCATCCCACGGGCCGCTGCACGACGAAATCGTACGGACCCTCTCCGCGTGACCGACAGGGTCAGCCGAATGCCGAACGCAGCCGATTGCACGCATCTTCCAGGACCGGGTACTCTTTTGCGAAGCAGAAGCGCAGGCAGGAGCTTCCGTCGGCCTCATCGGTGAAGAACGAACGCCCGGCGACGGTACCCACGCCCGCCCGATCGACCAGCGTACGGGTAGCGGCGAAGTCATCCTCGAATCCGTCGAAACGCTTACGGAGCGGGGAAAAGTCGGCCAGGACGTAATAGGCCCCCTGGGGCCATGGTACCAGGAAGCCTATGTCCTCCAGGGTCTTGCACATCAGCTCGCGCTTGCGGGCATAGGCCGTGGCCATGTCGTCAAAGTAGGTGTCGGACATGGAAAACGCTTCAGCGACCCCATGCTGCAGCGGGGTCGGAGCGCAGATATAGATCAAATCCGACAGCAATCCCATCCGATCAATGATTTCCCGGGGCCCGGTGGCGTATCCCAGGCGCCAGCCGGTCATGTTGTAGGTCTTGGAAAACCCGGACAATGTGATGGTCCGCTCGAAGGCACCGGGCAGGGACGCCAGCGAGAGGTGCTCACGCCCGTCGTACAGCATGTACTCGTAGATCTCGTCCGTGATGGCATACAGATCATGCTTTTCCAGGAGGGTCAGCATGGTCTCCAGTTCCGTCCGGGACCAGACCTTGCCGTTGGGGTTGCCCGGTGTATTGATGATGATGGCTTTCGTCTTGTCCGAAATCGCCGCCTCGACGGCCGCGAAATCAATTTCCCAATCGGGTCCCGTGGTCGTGATGGTCCGGATCCCGATGCCCATGACCGTCAGCAGGTTGACGTGGTACCCGTAATAGGGTTCGAACACAATGACTTCGTCCCCGGGATTGAACAAGGTCAGGAGCGTGGACACGAAGGCCCCGGTCGAACCCACGCTGACCATTACGTGGTCGGCCGTGACGGGCAACCGGTTGTACGTGCGACACTTCTCGGCGATGGCCTCCCGCAACGGGGCGATGCCGCCGTAGAAGGAATAGATGGACTCGTCGCCGTCGATGGCGGCGTGGGCTCCTGCCTTGATGGGATCCGGTGTCGGCATGTCACAGATGCCCTGACCCAGATTGATGCCGTTCGTGTCCTTCAACAGGAGCGTGATCGCGCGGATATTGCTCTGGCGGAGATCGTGTGTTCGGTCGGCGAGGTCTTTCATACAGTGCAGGAAGGGGATCTGGGCGTCGAGGAACTATCTTGTCGGGCTGCGCAATATAGCAGTACGCATGTGCCCTCCGATAGAATTGATGTGAAATGACGGATATCGACTACCTGGAAGCAACGCTGACCATGGCCCGTGAGAACGTCGATCGGGGAGGCGGTCCGTTTGCGTGCCTCATTGTGCGGGATGGCGTTGTCGTCGGCGAGGGGACGAACGTCGTAACGCTCCGGAACGATCCTACGGCTCATGCCGAGGTGGTGGCCATCCGCGATGCCTGCGCCCGGTTGACCTCCTTCCAGTTGGCCGGCTGCGTGGTCTACGCTTCGTGTGAACCGTGCCCCATGTGTCTGGGCGCATTGTACTGGGCGCGCCCGGATCGCGTGGTATATGCCGCGGACAGGGCCATGGCAGCTGAGGCCGGATTCGACGACGGCTTCATATACGACGAAATACATCTCCCGGACGCCGAACGCTCCCTGTCCATCCACCATATGCCATCGGATGGGGCGCAGGCGCCGTTCAACGCGTGGAAGGCGGCCGAGGGCAAGACCCGCTACTGACCGGTCAGCAGCCGTCGCCAGGACGTGAAATCCGTCTGGTAGGATACGCCCACGCCTCCCGTATTGGTCAATTCGGTTCGTTGCAGGATGTCGCCCTCCCGGCGATAGAAGACTTCGATGGCAACCCGCGGAGTCAGTCGGATTTCAACCACGAACTCGCCTTGCAGTCCGTCGTTGGCCCGGACGTTGTCGGTGGCGTTGGCTCCCTGGTATACGCCCTCTCCGCGGATGATGAGCCGCTCATCCACGAGTCGCAGGGCCACGCCGTACGTGACATCCAGATCCTGGGCATTCTCGCCCTGCAGTCCAAAATTGAACTCCACATTCGGCAGGGCCGCATTCAGGAAGCGGTTGAGCTGTGCCGAAACCAGCTGGGATACACTGTTGAACGCCAGTTGCCCGCCGGATTCGGTTGAGATGTTTTCGGTCGTCAGGATGAACGAATTGGTCAACAGGACACTGGTGGCATACTCGGTTGCACGATCCGGACGGTTGAGTCGGGCTTCCAGGGCCTGGTAATCACCCAGCACATTCTGGTCTGATCGGTCCACCTGAAGGGCCAGGTCAACGGCCGGGGAGGAGACGGTACCGGTAATATGCAGTTCCACGATCAGCGGAATGAGCCCCTGGGATTCGTTCAGATCCGAAAGTCCGGCAAGCGAGGCGCGGGTGCGGAATGAACCGACAATGTCCAGGCTGGCATCGAGCGGATCGCCATCCCAGCGCATGGTGCCGCCATCCTGGATGAAGAAGCGACGTTGGAACACGTCTCCTGCCGTGAACAGGTAGTCTCCGCCGGCCACCTGCAACTCACCGTACACGAAGAACTCCCCGTTTTCGCGGACCAGTTGGATGCTGCCCCGACTGGAGGCATTGATGACATCCCCGAGCAGCGGATCGATGACCAGGTGGACCATGGACCCGGAGGGTGCCTGGATGTTCAGGTCCATATCCAGGGCATCCAGGAACTGGCGTTCGGCGGCCGGTCGGCGTGCAAGCAGAAACGTCCGTCGGGAAAGCCGCTGGAAGTCCGGGATCACGCCCACCGAATCCTCGAATACGATGAAGCTCTCGTCCGTCTCGGATACCTCGTCTTCGATGGGAATGAAAATACGGGACTCGGGCGTCGTTACGGCGTTGTTGGAGCGAAGCACGGCGTCGTACAACGGACCCGTGAGCGCAAACGTGCCCGAGGCCCAGATGTATCCATAGAACGGCATGTCGGAGTTGGCTCCGATGCCGATGATCTGGAGATTGCGGATATCTCCGCCCAAATCCAGCGTGAATTCGCGGTATTCATTGAAATCCAGTCGCCCGGCAATGCGTCCGGAGCCGCCGGTGGACTCCCGAACGTCTGCCCGGAGAACGTGGATGGCATCGGCGTCAATCCGGACATCACCGTCCATCCGGTACGACAATCCGGTCTTCGGAATGCTGAACGTGCCATCCAGGATACCGGCATTGATCTGGAAAACCGGGCGTTTGAACGTACCCCGGATGGTGCCGTCCCCGGTCGCGAATCCGGCCACGTCACTCAGGGCCGTATTGAAGATGTACTGGAAGAAGAAAAGATCGACGCGCTCCAGGTCGGCCTGAAGATCCAGCCGGCCGTCGTCGCCATCGTTCGAGGATGGCAGCCGCATGGTGCCGTGGAAGCGCAGGTCGTTCGCCACCTCCAACGGGGAGGACAGGGAGTCCAGCGGGGTTATCCGGACGTCGACGCTCACTTCAGGGGTACCCGCAACGAGGCGGCTTTCCACGAAGAGGTTTCCGACGGTGTGATCCTCGAACGAGGCACGGGACAATTCCAGGTATCCGGCCAATTGAGGCTGTACGAGTCCTCCGGTCAGGACCAGTTCGCTGTTCAACATGCCTCCGATCCGTTTCCGGATGCCCAGGAATGCCGATAATTCCTCCATCCGGACCTGCCCTGCCGAAATATGGAGTGAATCGGTCGGTACGGACGAAAGGGTGCCGGAGGCCCGGATGAACTCTTCCCCCGGGATGTGGTCAAACGCGGTCGGGGACAGTCGGATGGCATCGGAATAGACGTCCAACCTGGACGGCTCTGTCAGCGCCCACGCTGCCCCGTCGGTGGTAACGGTTGCCTCCTGGACGGTAATGGCATTGCGGTCGTCCAGCAAGTGCACCACCGCAGCCAACGAAAGGGAATCGGTCTGTCCGATACCCGACGAGCGGATGGCCACGGACGCCCGACCATTGGCGGCATCCATGGAAAACGTTGGCGCATTGACACCCAGTCCGCCCAGGGAAAGTCTGTCTGCCGAACCCCGGAGCCCCCCGGTCATACTCCGGGACAGCAATTCGGACCGTGCGACCGAAAGATCCAGATGGATACGGCTCCGCTCGGCGTGGATGGATCCCACGGAGAGCGTGCCGATGTCCGACCGGGCATCAATCAACAGTCGGTCTGCGTCGAGCGTCAGGTGGACATCCGTTGCCCCATCCAGGGCCAGCGGATTCCGGTGCGGCCGGATCGCATTGATGATGGCCGCATCCCGCACCGTGGCCGAGAAGACGGCTTGACCCGGGCCCGCCGTTTCCCCGGCTTCGACGAAGGCCGCCTCCATCCGGGTGCGGAACCGTTCCGGGGATCGGCGTCCGGGTACGGCAGCGGCCGCCGTGGAGTCGGGTTCGGTCAGCGGCTTCGCCAATTCCTCCATCCACGTATGCTGGAATCCACGATACCACGCGTTTGCGCGCGCAACAAGCAATGAGACCGGACGATCCGACTCCAGTCGCATTTCCGCACCCGGGAAGACCAGCGACGCTACGGCGTCACCAACGCCGGGAGGTTGGACGGTAAGGATGGCGTGCTGCGGCTGGATGACGCCCACGAACCCGTCGCGCGAGACGGTGGAAGAATCGGCGACCACATCCAGGCTGAGAGCGAAGCGCGGGTCCCAGACGGGGAGGAGAGAGCCCGCCGCCCGGACGGTCAGATCGGTGCTCAGGTTGTCATCGGCCAACAGTGGACCCACGTCTGCATGGGTCAGGTCCAGGTCCACCCGCATGGGCCCCCGCTCCGGATGGACGCGTCCGCTCGTGCGTACGTCCACGCGTCCTGCACCGTGCTCAATCAGGGCCTGACCGGTCACGAAGCCCCGTTCCCAGAACGTGGTTACCGTCATCCGGTCGGCTCGGCGGTCGTTCCACTGGGGGCGGTTCAAGCTGAGCACGGCCTCTGTTGACGCATTCTCCAGGGACGTTCCCGTCCCGGTAAGGACCAAGGTCCCGGTCAGGACCGACGCATCGGACGGCCGGCCCAACCAGGGTCCGAGATTCATCCGGTCCGTGCGGATCTGAACGCGGTGGCGAACGGCGGGTCCCACCGTGCGACGCACGTCAAAGGAAGCCGACGCCCGGCCCGCCGGACTCTGGAGGTCCAGATTTCCCTCGACGTGCTGTCCGGCGGGCCAGCCCGACCGCCATTGCGCAACGTCCACCAGGGTCCCCGTGGCATAGGACTGTACATGTACTCCGACCAGTTGGTCATTGAACGGTACATTCTCTGCATCCACCGACAACTCGAACCGGGCTGACTCCGGAAGACCCTGAATGGTCCCCGATGCTTCGTACGCGGCGTTGTTGTGGCGAACGCGCATCCAGTTGATGGCCATATCGGAGACGGCACCCTGGATGCGGGCAGAGACGGATGCCTGACCGGCAACGGTCAGGTCGGGCACGAGCCGGCGAAGCTCGTCCAGGTCCAGTGCGGACGACGGGATTTCCAGTTGGAAGAGGCGATGCACCAGCGCCGTATCGGTCCGCGCAAGCGACCCACTCGCCGCGACCGACGATGCGCCGAGCCGGGCAAACGCATTGGTCAGTCTGAACTGGTCATCCGAGACCACCAATTGGCTGCGTGCCTCGGACAGCATGAGGTCATCCTCGAAGAACCGGCCTCGCAGGGAAAGCAGGTCCACCTGCCGGATTTCAGGGGACCAGGCTACGTTCATCTCGGCCTGGATGTCCCGTGCCGGATGCATGATGAGCCAGTCCATCCAGGCTGGCAGCGGAGCGCCTCCATCCCGTGCGGCATGTATTTGAACGCCATCGAGCAGGATGGCGGCATTCTGGACGGCCCATGGATTGGACGAACCCGTCGGGCGGAACACCTGCTGGATGTTGGACCGGTCCCCGTCGTGCCGGATATGGATCCGGGTGTTCACCGCTTCAATGCGCCGTACCGAAAACTTCCTGGACCACAGCGCTGTCCAGCGGGGGACCACGATCAGTGAATCCATTTCCAGGAGGAAATGTCCCGTCTCGTCGGTGATCGAAATGCCGGACAGGTACATGGTTCGGGCCAGGTTGCCCGTCATCGTCTCGATATGCAGTTCACCGAAGAACCGTTGATTGAACTCCGTTTCGATCTGCCGCGCCAACGTATCGCGTCCCACCTGGGAACGAGTGACGGCAAAAAACAGCAGGACGGCCGCGAAAAGGACGACGCCGGCAAACGTAAGAACGGCCCTGACAATATTGGACGTAATGCGGATCAGCACGGACGACCCAGGGCGTACGCCCAGGCGGCTTCGACATCAGGTGAGGTCACGTCCCGCTCCACGTAGGCTTCGCCCAGTTTCTTGAGAAGCACGAACCGGAGTGCGCCCGACTCCTGCTTCTTATCTGCGTCCATGGCAGCGTGGAGGGTGCCCGTGGTCAACCCTTCAGGAAAGGGTGGGATGGGAAGCGCGTCCAGGATGGTCTCGGCGCGCACCTGATTCACCTGGCGGTGCAGGCGTCTGGACAGGAACAGAGCTGCCCGCATGCCGACCGCCACCGCTTCGCCATGCGTCAGCGTTCCGTAACCCGTCACATTTTCCAGGGCGTGTGCGAACGTGTGACCGAAATTCAGGAGGGCGCGGCGGCCGTCCTCGCGCTCGTCGTCGGAGACGACGCGCGCCTTGACGGCCGCCGCGCGATAGACCATGTCCGGTACCACACCGGGGTCCCGGGCCAGGATCCGCGGCCACTCCGCCTCCATCCAGGCGAAGAAGGGTTCGTCGGCAATCAAGGCATGTTTCACGGCTTCGGCCAGCCCACTGGTCCACTGGCGGCGCTCGAGCGTGTACAGGAGACGCGTATCGGTAAGTACGAGGCGGGGTTGGTGGAAGGCACCTATGAGGTTCTTGCCGACCGGGTGGTTGATGCCGGTCTTGCCACCGATGGCGCTGTCCACCTGGGCAATCAGGGACGTGGGTACCTGGACCAGCGGAAGCCCGCGAAGCAACGTGGCTGCAGCGTATCCCGCGAGGTCACCCACGACACCGCCACCCAACGCCACGATCGGGGTCCGGCGGTCGACTCCCCACTGGAGCGCTGCATCGTAAACGGCATGAAGGTGTTTGGGGCTTTTGGTGGCCTCCCCGGCCGGCAGGACGAGGATGAACGGCTCCCAACCATCCGCCGTCATGAGGGCGTCCACCCGGTCACGGTAGTGATGGCCGACGTTGGAATCGGTGACAATGAGTACCTTTCCTGCACGTAACCCGACCGACCGCATGGCCTCGGGAAGGGTGTCCAGTTCGGCGAAGACGATTTCATAGGATCGCTTCTCCGGCAGACGCACGGGAATGGGTTGGTCGACGCGTTGCAACAGCATTCGGTAACGGGAAAAACGGGACGTAAAGAGGGCCCCGAAAGATACGATCGCATCCGGATGAGGATTACGAACATCGTACATACAATGGTCCGGGAGGTCATCCGGCCGGGAGATCGGGTGGTCGATGCGACCTGCGGTAACGGGCACGACTCGGAATTCCTGGCCGCGAAAGTGGGTCCGGAAGGCCATGTATGGAGCCTGGATGTCCAGGATGCGGCGGTGCAGGCCACCCGGATGCGGCTGTCGACAGCCGGCCTGGCTGTACAGAGTACCGTCGTGCAGGCAGATCATGCCAGTCTGGCGACGGTGGTGCCCGCGGCTTGGAAGGGTACGGTCTCCGCGGTCCTGTTCAACCTGGGGTATTTGCCCGGGGCCGATCGGGGTATTCGCACACGCCCCGGATCGACGATTGCGGCCCTCGGGGATGCGTTGGATCTCTTGCGGCAGGACGGCATGGTTTCGGTCGTGGTGTATCCCGGACACGAAGGCGGGGCGGACGAATCCCATGCCGTCCGTGGGTACGTATCCGCACTGGATCCGAAACAATTCGGGGTCTGGAGGTACGAATCCATGAACGGACCTCCGACCGTACCTTGGCTTGCGATCATCCGCCGATCGCGCCACCATCCTTGATGCCCATGTGCCTGATCCTGTTTTCCTGGAAAGAGACGCCCGGTCATGACCTCGTGCTGCTGGCGAATCGGGATGAATTCCTGGCCCGTCCGACGCGCCAGGCCGACTTCTGGGAGGATCATCCGGATATCCTGGGTGGACGCGATCTGGAGGAGGGTGGCTCGTGGCTGGCGGTGGGGACCAACCGGCGCATGGCGGCCGTGACGAATGTCCGGGAGCCCGGTCGAACGGTCCGGGACCCGATTTCACGCGGGCATCTGGTGACGGCGTTCCTGACTTCGATGGATTCAGCCCGGCATTTTGCGAGGGCGACCCGCGATCAGGGTGACCGGTACAATGGATTCAACCTCCTTCTGTATGACGGCAAGGAGTTGGTGTTCGTGTCGAACAGATCAACGGAGAATGTGCGCGTGCTTCCGCCCGGTCTGTATGGGTTGAGCAATGCCGATCTGGACACGCCCTGGCCCAAGGTGGAATCGGGCAAGGAGGATCTGGAGCGGGTCCTGTCGGGGAATCCCGGATGGTCCCTGACAGATTTGATGCCGATACTCATGGATACGACAAAGGCGCCCGATGCCGACCTGCCACGTACCGGCGTTCCCCTGGAATGGGAACGCATCCTTTCGGCACGATGCATCCGTTCACCCGAGTACGCGACGCGGTCATCCTCCATTGTCCTGGTGACGACCGATGGCGGCGTCACGTTCCGCGAAAGAACGCATCAACCGAACCCTCACGACGTCACGTTCGAACTCATACCATGCCAACAACGACCGTAACTTTCAATAACGCACGTGGCCAGGAATTGGCTGCCAAGTTCGACACCCCGGCCGACGGCCGTGCGCGTGCATATGCCCTCTTTGCCCATTGCTTCACGTGTACCAAGGACCTGAAGGCAGTGGGTCACCTGACACGTGCCATGACCCGGGCAGGCTACGCGGTCCTGCGGTTTGATTTCACCGGGCTCGGTCAGAGCAGCGGAGCGTTCGAGGATACCGATTTCGGGACGAACCTGGAGGATCTTGAGGCGGCTGCCGCATGGTTGGCGTCGAACCATGCGCCGCCGCGACTGCTCGTGGGGCACTCCCTGGGTGGGGCGGCGGTCCTGCACGTGGCAGAACGACTGCCGGATGTCAAGGCGGTGGCCACGATCGGCGCCCCCTTCGATCCGGCGCACGTCCGGTCCCTGTTCAGCAACAAGGAGGCCGATATCCGGAAGGACGGAGCCGCGACCGTGTCCATCGGTGGTCGGCCGTTCACCATCCGGAATTCGTTCCTGGAAGATCTTGAAGCCCGGGATCCGGGGGCAGTGGTTCGGGGATTGGATCGTGCGCTGCTGGTCATGCACGCTCCGACCGACGGGATTGTAGGCATAGACAATGCAGCCCGGATTTACAGCGCCGCGCGGCATCCGAAGAGCTTCGTATCCCTGGACACCGCCGATCACCTGCTTTCCACGGAAGCCGATGCCGTCTACGCCGGGCAGGTGCTGTCGGCATGGTCCGCGAGGTACGTGGACAAGGAGGAGCCCGTCGAGGATGCCAAACACCATGGACACCACATCATGGCCTCGCTCGACCGGTCCCACTACCGGACCGAGATCGTGGCGAGCGGGCACGTGTTGGTTGCGGACGAACCGGAGTCCCTGGGCGGAACCAATGAAGGCCCCAGTCCCTACGATCTCGTGTCGGCCGGTCTGGCCGCGTGTACGGCCATCACCCTGCGAATGTATGCCGACCGGAAAGAATGGCCCATGGAGCAGGTCCAGGTGGAGGTCGTGCACGAAAAAATGCATGCCGAAGACTGCGACTGCGGCCGCGATGCCAGCATGGGACGGATTGACGTGATGGACCGGAAAATCCACCTCCACGGAGACCTTTCGGACGAACAACGGCAGCGGTTGCTGGAAATTGCCAACAAGTGTCCGGTGCACCGATCGCTGGATGAAGGAAAGGTAGCCGTCCGGTCGCGGTTGGTCTGAGTCAGGAGGAGGGCGTGGTCGTGGGTCGGACGCCCAGGCCGGGCCGGTCGGGCAAGCCTATCCGGCCGGCATCGAAGGACAGGCCCTCGTAGGGGTCCTGCGCCACGTGCATGGGGCCGTCCAGATCCAACCAGTCGAACAACGGTGCAATGTGGGCCGCGGCGGTGAGTGCGATGGAGCTCTCGATCATGCAGCCCAACATGAGGCGCAGGTCGAGTGCCCTTGCCAAGGCCACGAGGTCCAGTGCCGGTCGGATGCCCCCGCACTTGGCGAGTTTGATGTTGATGCCATCCACGGCTCCGGCCAACTCAATAACGGAATCCGCATCCTGTACCGATTCGTCCGCCACCAGCGGCGTGGACCGGTCCGGCATGATGCGGCGCAGCAGGTGCCAGTCGTCAATCGGTTGAGCGGCAATGGGTTGTTCCACGAACTCAAGGGCGCAGTCCGCCAGTTTCGGAATAATGCGCGCAGCATCGGGAAGGGACCAGCCCGCGTTCACATCCACACACAACCGCCCTCGATACTGTTCACGGGTGCGGCGGACAATGGCCTCATCGAAATCCACATTGCCCGATCCAATCTTCAATTTCAGGAACGGGAAGTGGCGTACGGCATCCAGTTGCCGGTCCAGATCGTCCAGGTCCTCCGGGATGGGCAGGGCATAGGAACTGGGTTGCATGTGTTGCACATCCAGCCCGAAAAGGTGGTAAAGGGGCGCCTGGAGGGCGGTGCCCCATGCGTCATGGACGGCCATGTCCACGGCCGCCCGAGCCGGGGAAGGGCCGGCAGGAAGGTGGTCCAGGAAGGCCCGGGGCTCGTGCACCTTGAATGATGACCAGTCCAGGTGGTCCGCATAGTCGATGATATCTTCCATGCGGTGGGGATAGTAGGGGGGCAGGGCGGCTTCACCAAGGAAGGGTCCCATCCCGTCCACGGTCAGTTCGAACACGGCGTTCGTGCGCTCGGTGCTGGCTCCGTGGGAAATCCGGAACACGTGCTTCAATCCGAGGACGAGCGGGCGGACGCTGAGTTTCGGGGATTCGTTCATGATGGGACGTCGATGGCCACATATCGGGGAAGCGCTGTCGCGGGGGCGTCACTGCCGGAAATGGGCATGAGCCGGTCCGCAAGGCCACGCGCCAGGGTCTCGGGATCGGTCATGGAGGAAGGAAGCATCCGGTTGGATCCGCCACGGGATATCGGCCAGCCTGCGCTGGTCCAGGCGAAGTTCCGGGACACGGCGGCCATGTGGAGCTGGTGCTCATCAATATCCACGGCGGGCGTTCCGGCGTGCCAGCCTGGTTCATTCACGGACATGTCCCGCGTGAAACGGATACCCTGCTCGGCCAGCAAGGCGGCAGCGGCCTTGAAAAGAAGGGGGTCGTGCGATGCCCAAGCGGGAATTCGTCCGGAGGCCCGGAGCTCCACCACGTCCGGATGGACCACGGGACAGGCCGATGCGCCGGCGGAAAGAACGGCCCTGCACGGTCCGGACAAGGGAAGCGTGAACGCCAACCCGCGGATATCGGTCGGATCCGGTACGTTGCCGAGGTCGGCCCGGAAGACCACGCGGTCGGCATTCGGAAGGACCTGTTCCAGCCGTCCACTGATATCGAGCAGATTCCAGGTCACAAGGGGAGCCGTAATCCGCTCTATTCCGGCGTCGTGTGCCGCGTCATTCAAGGTGTGGACGAGAACGGACCATGACCCGGCAGGGTGACCGGAGAGCAACAGGGCGCTGTGCCGCAACCGGAGCTCAACGGCAGGAGCGGCGTGTCCGCGTCGCGACGCCGTGGCATCGGCCGTCCGGTGGACGGCCGATGCCACGCGCCTCACTTTGTCATAGAGCCGGCTCCGCAGGGTAGGAAGCAGTCGACTCGTACAGTCGGCGACGGACACGTACGCCATTACCCGCTCCGGCCGTATGGAGAGGACGCCTCGTTCCAAGGCCTCCTCGGCTCGGGCACCGGCCTCGTCGATCAGCAATTCCAGAAGTCGTGTAGAAGGGTCGGACACGTTGGCTGTGCTTGGAATGGGGCGCAGGCCAACATACCAAATCCGCTACGGCTTCGTAAGTGCCGTGAAAAACTTCTGCAGGACCACGCCGCCACTTCCGTCATTCACCGGTCGAAGGGCCTGGACCATGAACGACTCCCCGGAGTCGAGGCGACCATACACCCGGCGGAAATCATCGACCGATGCGATCGGCTTCCTGTCCACTTCCACGATGATGTCCCGCTGGCGGAGTTCCGCCTCACGGAACGCCTTGCTGTTCTGGTCGATGCGTGCAATCACGGCGCCTTCCACATCGGCATTGCCTATGGCCTGCCTGAATTCGGGCGTCACCGATTGCAATTGCAGCCCCAGGAGTTCTTCATTGGCATCGTCCCGCCTGGAATCCGGCTGCCGTTCCGCGGGGAGCGCTCCCACAAGGTCGAATTCCGCCCGGTTCGCAAGTTCAACGGACATCTTCCGGAGATCCCCATCGCGGGAAATCTGCAACTCCACCTTGTCACCGGGGCGCATGTTGGCGATGGTGGTCCGGAGCTCGTTGAAGTCCCGGAGTTCGACACCCTGCACGGCCACAATGATGTCACCCGGCTGCAGGCCGGCGGCCTCTGCCGGCGTACCGGGGGTCACGGCCGTCACCTGGGCCGCTCCGCGGGGCACACCCTGAAGACGGGCAAGCGTCTCGGGCACATTCGAGAAATTGACGCCCAGGAAACCACGCTCAACCGTGCCAGAGTCAATGAGTTGCGAGGTCACATTCCGGACGACATCCACCGGAATGGAGAACGCAATGCCCTGGTTGCCCCCGGAGCGGGAGTAAATGGCCGAGTTAATGCCGACCAATTCGCCGCGCAAGTTGACGAGTGGGCCTCCGGAGTTCCCCGGGTTGATGGCCGCGTCGGTCTGGATGAATGCAGAGAACGTATTCAGTCCCGTCAGCTGTTGACTGGTTCGCCGCAGGGCGCTGATGATGCCGCTGGTCACGGTATTGCCCAGCTCTTCGGAGAGGGGAGACCCGAAGGCCATGACCCACTGACCGATCTTGACGTCCTCGATCCGGCCCAGCGATACGCTGGGGAACGTTCGTTCCGCGCCACGAACCTGCAACACGGCCAAATCGGTGCTCGGATCCGTTCCCAGTACCTCTGCTTCGTAGAAGGATCCATCGTAGAGCATGACTTCCAGGTCATCCGCGTCCTGGATGACGTGATTGTTGGTCACCAGGATGCCCGAGTCGCGGATGAACACGCCGGATCCCAGCGCATTCGTCCGGAAAACCTGGGGCTGCTGGTTCATGCCGGGCTGATTGAAGTACTGTTCGAACGGCAATCCCTGGAAAGGATTCACGGCCTGGCGTTCAACGATCCGTTCGGAGCGGATCTGAACCACCGTCGGGTTGACCCGTTCGGCAACGGCCACAAAGGCATCGTCAATGGACAGATTATCGGCAATTCGGGTATCGCCCGAACCGGCAGGGGCCTCGGTGGCAAGCGACGTGAGGGCTGCCCGGTCACCGGCATCGAACCAGTTTGCCGAGGCGGTCGTGAACAGTATTCCGGCCACAAAGGCTGCGGCCAACAGGCTGCCGACAGACAGCGTGCGTCGTACAGTCATGGTGCGTCTTGTTCTGTGTGACAAAAGGTCAGGTAATGAACGGTTGGAACCGTTGCATTCGTATACCTGAACAGTCAAACAAAAACCACGCCGAATTCAGGCCGACTTCAGGGCGTCCAGCAATCGTTTGTGGATCCCGCCGAAGCTGCCGTTCGACATGATGAGTGCGACGTCTCCGGGCTTCAGATAGCGGATGAGCATGGGAAGGATGGCATCGGCATCGGATCCCTTGAACGCATCTATGCCCTCTGCCCGGATGGCGGCGAGGACCGCATCGATGTCCATGAAATTGGACGGATCATCGTTGTGCCGGAACGGTGGGGTACTCAGGAATACCGCGTGGGCATCGGAGAACGCTTCCGTATATCCGGCTTCAAAAACTTTGCGGCGGCTTGAATTGGACCGGGGCTCGAATACGGCCACAATCCGTCGGGCGGACCAGCGCTCGCGAGCGGCCTGGATGGTGGCCCGAACAGCCGTGGGATGGTGGGCGAAATCATCCACCACCACGATGTTCTGTTCCACACCGACCACCTGCTGACGCCGCTGGATGCCACTGAAGGTCCTGAAGCCCACATCCGCCTGTTCGGGGGTCAAGCCTTCCTCCAGCACGACACACAGCACAGCGAGCGCGTTCATGAGATTGTGTCGACCACTCATGCCCAGGTTCATGCGGCCCAACGGACGTCCGTCCACGATCGGCACGAAGCTTTGCCCATTCTCATCGGTGCGGATATCCGTCGCCGTGACATCCACGGATGGCGAGACCAGTCCATAGGTCCGGATGCGGGACCGGGCATGGTTGGCCAAGCGTGCCACTTCCGGTTCGTCGCCGTTCAGGACGAGCACCCCGTCCGCAGGGACAATGGCGGCAAATTCCTGGAAGGCTTCGCGGTAGGCATCCATCGAGGCATAGATGTCCGCATGATCGAACTCGACGGAGGTGACAATGGCCGATTCGGGGCGGTAGTGGAGGAATTTGGGTCGTTTGTCGAAATATGCCGAGTCGTACTCGTCACCTTCGATCACGAAATGCGGCCCGGAACCGACGGCATAGGATATCCCGCCGTTGTTCATGACGCCACCCACCAGGAAGCCGGGATCCAGCCGGTTCTCACGCAGGACATGCGCGAGCAGGCTGGTGGTTGTCGTTTTTCCGTGGGTACCCGCTATCACCAGGGATCGCCGATCCCGGATGAAGTAATGGGCAACCGCTTCCGGGAGGGATAACTGTGGAAGGTGTCGTTCCCGCGCCGCCGCTGCTTCCACATGGGTGGGTGTACAGGCGTTACCCACGACCACCACGTCGGGAGGTGGGGTGAGGTGGTCCGGATCGAATCCCTCGTGTACCGGGATACCCATGGCCGCCAGCCGCGTGCTCATGGGTGGATAGACCGATGCATCCGCACCGGACACCGTCATGCCGGCCTCCTGGAACAGCCCGGCGAGGGCACCCATTCCGGTACCACAGATACCGATGAGATACGCAGATTCCGGATGGTCCGGAGGCGGCGGACGATCGAAAATCCGGAGGTGGGCGTCGGGGTAGTCTTCGAGGCGTTTCATGCGAGGAGCATCACTCGCTGCCGACAGGCTTCAGTGCAGTGGACAGGCGAGCGGCAACGGAGTCGAATACGGAATACATGACCGGAACAATGACCAACGTAAGGAAGGTAGCGAACGTCAACCCACTGATGATGGCGGTACCCATGGGACCCCAGAACTGCGTGTTTTCCGATCCGAACTGCAAGGCCGGATCGAGGTTCACCAACAATCCGACGAAGTCGATGTTGATGCCGAATGTGAGGGGAATGAGACCGAGAACCGTGGTCATGGCGGTCAACAATACCGGACGAAGACGGGTGGCCCCGGCCTCGACGATGGCCTGCTGTTTTGCCATGCCGCGCTTCCGGAGTTGCATGGCATAGTCGACCAGAACAATGTTGTTGTTCACCACGATGCCGGCCAGTGAGATTACGCCAATGAACGTCATGAGACCGAACGGCGTACGCGTCAGGATGAGGCCGAGCATGACGCCGATGAGGCTGAAGCCCACGGCAACCATGATGATGAACGGAGCGGCCACCTGGTTGAACTGTGCAACCATGATCATGAAGACCAGGGAGACGCCCACCAGAAGGACCACAGACAGGAATCCGAAGCTCTCCTGCTGCTCTTCGTTCTCACCGGTGTACGCCATGGAATATTCCGGTGGCATTTCGGCTTCGTATTCCGCCAGCAGGGTCTGCACCTGCTGCAGGATGGCCTGACCGTTGAATCCCGGAGCGGCTTCACCGGTGACCGTGGCCACCCGCTGGAGGTCCAGGCGCGTGATGGCTCCCAGTCCACCGCTCATCCGGATGTCCGCCACCGCAACAAGCGGGACCTGGACCCCTTCCTCGAAAACGGTCAGGGACTGCAGGTTCTCGATGGCACTGCGATCTTCTTCCCGGAGACGGACCACGATATCATAATCGTTCTCGCCGTCCCGGTATTTTCCGGCCTCGACCCCGTTGATGGCGGCGCGCACCTGCGATGCGATCATCCGGGTGTTCAACGAGAATCGGGCTGCCCGTTCGCGGTCGATTTCAACACGGACTTCGGGCCGACCCTCATTCAGGTTGTCCTTCACATCCACGAGGCCGGGAATGGATCCGGATTCACTCGCCTCCTGAAGCCGCTGCCGGACATCCCGGGTTATCCGGCCAATGACCTCGAAATCGGGTCCCGTGATTTCAATGTTCACGGGTGCACCGGTGGGCGGGCCGTCCTGATTCTTGTCGATGGTGATTTCCGTGCCCGGAATGCCCTGCAGTTCGTTGCGGATACGGTCCAGCGTATCGAAACTGTCCTCCGGGCGATCCTTGTAGTCCACAAGATTCATGGTAATCCGGGATCGCTCGGGACTGGCGGCCCCACCTCCGAATGCCGCGTCCGAACTCACGCCCACATTGACCAGCATGTTCTTGACGTTGTCTCCCGAAGGCTTATGGGAGGCCAGAAGCGATTCGACGCGGTTTCGCGCCTCTTCGGCCACCCGGTTCGATGCCTCCAGGTTCATTCCAAGCGGACCTTCAACGGTTACCTGGATCTGGGACGGGGACGTGTTCGGGAAGAACTCCACGCCGGTGGGAGCCAGGACGAACATGAAGACGATGATGACCAGTGTGCCGATTGAACCATTCAACAGTCGGGCCCGGTTGTCCGTCAGGATGAACCGCTCACGCTGCACGAACAAGTGTCCCAACAAGCCACCGATCACGACGAGGACCGGGAACATGACCAGTTCCACGATGGTGGCCAGGGCCACTTCCTTTTCCGAGAGACTCATGAGTCCAAGGACGGAAAGAGAGACGATTGCAAAGCCGAGACCGAACCGGACACTACCCATCCGACCCAGGATTACGCTCTCGGCCGTATGTACGAGCACGCCCAACAAGCCTGCGATCAACAGCAACCCTCCCGGCATCAGGAAAACGGATGCCGCCGTGGTACCGAGCGGGCCCGACGCGATGCCGCCAAGGAGCAACAGCACGAATCCGAGGGTGAAGCTTCCAAGCGAAAACGAGTTGCGCAGGAGGGCCCGGGGTGCGGAATAGTCGCGTACCAGCATCCACGTCAGGAAATTGCGGTATATATCCACCAAGGCCGGAAGCCGGGTCTTGACGAAGTTGTCCCCGATCTTCTTGAAGATCCGTACATGCAGGACGTAGACCAGCGGCGCACCGACGCCAAGCACGAGCAACGTCTTCCAATTGGTGGCGGCCAACAGAATGGCCAGGAAGACGACAATGCCGAGTGTCAGGCGCTTCGCCAGCGGGGGACGTTCAGGTGCCGCTTCGCCATCCAGTCGGATGAAGATGCCCGTGAAGACCGGATTGATGATGAGGGCCACGAACAGGGAGCAGACCAGCGCGATAATAAGCGTCAACGGCATATAGGACATGAACTCCCCGATGATGCCCGGCCAGAACAGCATGGGAACGAAGACGGCAACGGTGGTCGCAGTGGACGCCACCACGGCACCGGCCACTTCCTTCGTGCCCAGCCGCGCCGCCTCGAATTTGGAGTGGCCCTCCTCGCGGAAGCGATAGATGTTCTCTACGATGACGATGGCATTGTCCACCAGCATACCCAGGGCAATGATCATCGAGAACAGGATCACGAAATTCAATGTGTAGCCCAGCACCTGCAATACGGAGAACGTAAGCAGCATGGAAAGGGGGATGGCAATGCCCACCAGAACAGCATTCCGGACGCCCAGGAAGAACAGGAGTACCACGACGACGAAGATCAGACCACTGATGATGTTGTTCTCCAGGTCGGTGATCAGGTCGCGGACGTCCTCGGACTGGTCACCGGTGACAATCACCTCGGTCCCGCTCGGGAACGTGAATCCGTCCAGGATTGTGCGCACGGCATCGACCGTTTCCAGGATGTTCTCCCCGGACCGCTTCTTGACGTTCAGACTGATGACCGGCTGCATGGCTTGCCGCTCTTCGGAATACTGCGTGAGGGATCCGTCCTCGTTCTGGACCTGCCGGATGGACAGACGGGAATAGGAGGTCCGCTTCTGGAAGCCGAAGTCCACCGTGGCCACGTCCCGGACGAAAATGGGCTGGCCACCCGGTGCCTTGATGACGATGTCTGAAATACCGGCGGGATCCTGGTAGACGCCGTCCACCCGGACCAGGTAGTTCACGTCGTCAACATCAATGGAGCCACCCGGGAGATTGATGTTCTCGTTCGAAATGGCCGTAACCAGGTCGTTGAACGTCAGATTGTAACCCTGAAGACGATTCAGGTCCACATCAATCTTGACTTCGCGCTCAAGGGCGCCAAGGACATCCACTTCAAGCACGCTCGGAATGGACTCCAGGTCGTCTTCGAGCTGTTCCGCGACTTCCTTCAACCGGGTCAGGGAATAGGGAGCGGCCAGGTTGACCGTCATGATCGGAAATTGCGAGAAGTCGATTTCCGATACGACAGGCTCTTCAACATCGCTCGGCAGTTCGCTCCGCGCCACGTCCACCTTGTCCCGGACCTTCGAGTATGCATCGTCAATCGATACGTCCGGTTCGAATTCGATGACGATCGTGGAAACCCCTTCGGTGGAGGTCGATCGGATATCCTTGATCCCCGTCACGTTCTGCACTTCCTTTTCGATGTGCTGGGTGATAAGGGATTCCACGTCATCCGGCGACGCTCCCGGGTAGACGGTCGTGACGACGATCTGGGGGATTTCGATGGAAGGAGACGACTCCTTGGGAATGGAAACGTAGCTGAACAGACCGCCAATGGTCAGCACAGCGGTCAGCACGAGGATGGACGTGCGATACGTGATGGCGGTGTCGGTAAGGCGCATTCCGGTCAGGAGTTGGAGGGAACGATGGCGACGGCATCCCCTGCGGTTACGGTGGTCTGGCCCGTGGTGATCAACTCATCTCCCGGTGCAAGACCCGACAGAATGACGGTCAATCCCTCATTCGATGGACCCGGCTCCACCGAACGCAGAACAGCCCGGCCGTTCTCGACGATGTAGACGGAGTAGCCGGTCTCGTCGCGCAGGATGGACGCCTGTGGAATGACCATCTGATCCTCGAGGACAGACCGCATGACGTACAGATCGACGATCATGGCCGGTTTCAGTGTGCCCCGTGCATTGTCCACTTCGATCTCTATCTGGAAGGTACGCGTGGACGGATCGATCACCCTCGAAACGAAGGTCACGCGTGCCGTGCGGTCTTCGCCTCCGTACGCGCGGAGGCTCATCCGGACCGGCGTCCCGATTTCGATGTCATTGGCATACCGTTCGGGAACGCCGGTGGACACCAGCAGGCGGTCTGTTGCTACAAGGCGGACCATGGGCAAACCGGGTGCGGCGGTCTCCCCCTCATTGACCATATGGGCTTCAACGCGTCCCGCAAAGGGTGCCGTGACGGACGTGAACGATACCTGGCGTTCCGCCTGCGCCAACGCGGCCTCGGCCTGGCGCAGCGCCGCACGCGCCTGATCCCGGCGCGCGCGGATGTCTTCGAATTCGAGGGCCGAAAGGATGGAATCCGCGAACAGCCGCTCCTGACGATCGAATGTAGCCTCGGCCAGGCGCGCTGCGGCCTCGGCCGCCTCCACGTTGGCAGTCGCCTGAGCCAGCGCGGCGTCCGCAAGGCGGCTGTCGAGTCGCACGAGGACATCACCCGCAGCTACACGGGCACCGAGCTCGCGGACGAACTCGATGGTTCCGGACGTCTGGGCAGAAATCGTGGCATCGTCCGAGGACTCCACGGTGCCGGTCAGTTGGATGTGTTCCTCGAACCGGGAGGGCACAAGGACGCGGGTTTCCACGCGGACTTGGCGTCCGTTGTCTGTGGAGGGCGTTGCGGCCACGGATGCATCGTCCATGGCTGCCGGGTCGCCCCCACAGGCACTGAGTCCGAGGACCAGGATGAGGACGAGTGGCAGCAGGGCGGGCACACGCAGGCGCCCGGTCAGGTTCGAAGTATCAATCATGGTTCGTTGGGGCATTCGGGGTGGTACCACTGAGGGACGACTGTCCAAGCGCGGTCATGTACGCACCCTCGGCTATCAGATAATCATGGACCGCCTG
Source organism: Rhodothermales bacterium (assembly GCA_040221055.1). Classification (NCBI taxonomy): domain Bacteria; kingdom Pseudomonadati; phylum Rhodothermota; class Rhodothermia; order Rhodothermales; species Rhodothermales bacterium. Next base: position 60,971 of record JAVJVN010000012.1, read on the forward strand.
CAGCCGGTTCAGCCGGGTCTGGTCCAGTTGGTTGCTCGCTTCCCTGACTTCAAGCAAGGTGGCCACACCTTCTTCCAATCGGGCCTGGGCATAGGTGAAGTTCAGTTCGGCGCGCTCAACGTTCTGCTGTTGGGCCTGCATGCGTTTCCAGGCGCTTCGCACATTGCGGATGGCGGATTCCACTTCCACCTGGATGGACTGCTCCAGGAACTCGGTGTCCAGTTCAGCCTGTCGGACGGCTACCCGACGCTGCTCCACGCGTTGCCGGGAAGCAAACCCGTTGAAGATGTTCCACGTCAGCCGGAATCCGCCGCTCATGGCATCGTCCCAGTACGCATCGGAAAAGTACCCCTGGTCCTCCGTGGAGAAGGAGAACGGATCGTCGGGCGACGTAATGATCCGTGTGCGATTGCTGGGGACGTTGCCGATGTAATTGTAATTGAAGAAGGCATCGACGGCCGGCAGATATTCAGCCTTGGCCACTTTCAGTTGGATGCGCTCCAATTCGACGCCTATGCGGGCCTGACGCAGGTCGGGGCGACGATCCAGGGCAACAGCGGCCGCCTCCGGGATGGCTGCGAGCGTCGCCCGGGATGCGGCGTCCGCCTCCAGCGAGCCCCGGAGCGCCACCGTATGCATGACCGGGATGCCCAGCAGCAGCTTCAGATTGTCGGTCGCCGCATCCCGGGCCACTTCACTCTGGAGCAGGCCGGATTCCAGGTTGGCCAACTCGACCTCGGCAGAGAGACGCTGGAACTTGGGTGCGGTACCTTCATCCACCTGACGGGAGATCTCGCTCAGTGTCCTGCGTGCACGGGCCACGGATTCCCGACCGACAGCCACCTGTTCAGCCGCCAGCAGTGCGCCGTAGAAGGCCGAGCGCACGTCCTGGACCATGAGCTGCTGTTCCCGGTCCAGACCCGCCTGATTGAACGGGCCCAGCCACCGCGATGCACCTACCGCCCCGAACAGTACACGGCCGTCAAACAACTTCTGGGTCACGGACAGTCCAGCAGCATACTGGTTGGGGACGCCGAACGGATTGGACGCGTTGCTGGTCTCTATGCCGGCCGCCTGTCGTCCGGCCTGGACGCGCAGGAAGTACTGCTCCACGGAAATCGGGTCCGTAGAGGGGTTGTTGTCGGTCCGGGCCTGCTCATTGAAGGCCAACCAGTCGATGAATCCGAGCGTCTGGAAGAATCCGCCGGCCTGCGATCCGGCGAACGGGTTGGCCGTCCGGAAATTGCGGGTATAGGAAGACGAGACATCCAGGCTGGGAAACAACTCAGCCCAGCCTTCCCGCACCTGTGCGTCGGCTGTTTCCAGGTCAAGCCGCGCCCGCTCCAGCGCCAGGTTCCCGACCAGGGCAATCTGGATGGCCTCGTCCACGGTGAGGGTGAATTCCCGGGCGCCCTCGGATGTCTGCAACGGCGTTGCATCCTGGGCGCGAAGGGGGAGGGCACTGAACGAAAAGAGCAGGACCAGCCCGACAGCCAAGGCACGTCGTGACATGTCCGGAAGGGTGATGGATGGTTGTGTCATGAATGCGATGGGCTGGAAAATCCGTCCGTCAAAAGTGCAGTCACCTGACGGGCCAGGACCTGAAGGTCGACCGGAGCGCCGTCGGTCATGAAGGCACATTTCTGGCTCATGTAAAAACCTTTGGCCGTATGGATGATGTGGTGAGCCAGGACGTGTGGGCCGGCGGACAGCTGTGCAGCATCCACCTCACCCCGTTCCATGGCTGCCTGGACGTGCGCGGCCAGGGCCACCACGGTGCGGCTTCCATGTGCGTGAAAAAATTCCTGGGTTTCCTTGTCCTCCATGAGCGCTGCCCGCTGGACTTCACGCATGAGGATGACGAAGAGGTCGGAGCGCATGGAGAAAAACGCGAACACGTTGTCCAGGAAGGTCTCCAACTCACGCCGGAACGAAGCTGAGCCCGTGAACGATTGGTCCACCACCGCAACCATCCGGTCGAAAAGCTGCTCGAAAATCGCGAACAGGATTTCCGTCTTTCCGTCGGGAAAGTAGTTGTAGAGCGTACCCTTGCCGAACTCCGCGCGAAGGGCAATCTCATCCAACGTGGCCTTCGCATAGCCTTTTTCTGCGATGACCTCTTCCGCAGCCTGAAGGATGGCCATGCGTCGGGCAAGGCGCTCCCGTTCTTTCCGGGGCAGCGATACTGTGTCGGGAGATGACAGGATTTCCATGGTAGCGTCGAATGGTGACCGGTTGGTCAGAATGCGACTGCTACGTCACGAAAAGGTTACGGTTACATGAACTTCAGATGTAGTCGTCGATCTGGTGTGCGTAGAGGTAGTCCACGATGTGCTTCACACCCTGCGCCGATTCCCGATGGCAGACCAGGGTTGCATCGTCCGTATCGACGACAATCAGGTCATGAACGCCCACAAGGGCCACCAGCTTGTCAGACGCCTGCACCAGGCATCGACTGGAATCATGCACGATCACGTTGCCTGAAATGGAATTGCCGTGTGGTCCCTTTTCGGCCAGATCATAGACCGCTTTCCAGTCACCCACGTCGTTCCAGTCGAAGTTACCGGGAACGACGAACACCGAACGGGCCCGCTCCATGACACCGTAGTCAATGGAAATCGACGGACAGCGGCTGTAGGATTCCTTGAGCGCTTCATTCTCGCCTTCCGTGCCGAGAGCCGCTCGAAGTGGACCGAACGCTTCCCAGACGTCGGGCAGCCAGGTCTCCAGGGCGTGCAGGATGGAAGACGCGCGCCAGATGAACATGCCACTGTTCCAAAGAAAATCGCCCGAGTCAATGAATCGCTCGGCTGTCGGCAAATTCGGTTTCTCGGCGAATGCACGCACGGGCACGGCGACCAGTTCGTCGTCCACGGCCGTGGCATCGGTGTCGTACTGGATATAACCGTAACCGGTCGCGGGATAAGTGGGTTCAATCCCGATCGTGACGAGGGCTCCTTCTTCCTCCGCTTTGGCGATGCCCGTCCTGAGTACCTCCTGGAACGCACGGACATTGCCTATCCGATGATCGGAGGGCAACACGACCATGATCGCGTCCGGGTCCTGGTGGGCCAGCTTCAGCGCCGCCCATGCAATGCACGGCGCGGTATTCCGGGCGATGGGTTCCGCCAGGATGTTGCCTGGCGGTAATGCCGGAAGCTGATCGGCCGTGAGGGCGGCATAGTCACTGTTGGTCACCACGTGACATTGTGCCGGTTCCACCACACCCGAAAGCCGTTGAACGGTGGCCTGGATCATGGTGTCGTCTCCGAACACATTCAGGAATTGCTTGGGCGTAGCCCGACGGCTTCTCGGCCAGAACCGGCTGCCAATGCCTCCGGCCATGATGACGGCGTGGACCATGATGCTGAACTGTGGGGTGGATAACGTTGGGGCGGGGACTGCCCTCGCCAACCGTACAGCCGGGGGCATGTTTCGGCGGAGCTGTGTCCATGAATGTGGACATATGTATGCCCGGAGCCAGCACGGATCGGGCAGAACGCACTGGAATCGCCATGTGGCGCATCTTTTGATGGACCCGGTGCATCTGCATCACCATCCCGAAAGAACCATGAAAACCGTCAGACTGTTCGGAGCCCTCTTCCTCCTGTCCACCCTTGGAGGCTGTGTCATCGAAGAGAGCGTGGGTCCCCAGGGACCGCCCGGAAACGCGAATGTGTTTACACTGAACATCCCCTTTGACCTGGACAACGCATCCTTCAATGGGAGCGTGGCATCCGTCCAGTACGATGTCCCGGACCTGACGGCGTCGGTCGTCGACGAGGGAGCCATCCTCATGTTCTTCCGCGACCAGGGGACCTGGACCGCCATGCCCTACACGTTCGGCGTCGAGTCGCCCGACCTGCCTGCCGTGGATTACACCATTTCCCTTGGATTCGGATATGAAGTCGGTTTCCTGGAGGTGTTCTACGAGGCATCCACGGAGGCCGTGGATCTGGGCGCGCTGCCCGATCGTGACCTGAAGTTGGTGGTCATCGATGGATTCGCCTTCGGCAAACGCCACATTGACCTCACCGATTGGGAAGCCGTGAAGGCGGCCTACGGTCTGGCCGACTGACGGGCGTTCCGCTTCAGAAAGGCGTCGGTGTGTCGATACCGTGTGCAGACACGATCCATCTTCACACCGACGCCCATCCTGACGCATGAAAGACCTCAATTTCGATCGGAGACCGACCCGCCGCCGCGCACAGACCCCCACCATGCGACGCATTGTCGGTGGATTCATGCGGACCGCCATGGAAGACTATCGGAGGGCGGGCTACCCGTTCGGAAAGAACCTGGAAGGACTGCTGGTGTGGTTCGAATACGATCAGCGCACGACGGACAACTGAGAACCGATCTCTCGGGCCGTCTGCCGGGGAAGGCTCTGGCTCAGCGCACCAGGACGGTCGTGCGCCCGGCCATTCCGGCGTCCAATAGGTACAGCCCCGCGGGCAGCCCCGACAACGACAGGGTGGTCTGACCGGTGCCCGTGCCCATGTCCAGGGACCGCACCGTCCTGCCGAGCGCATCCACCATGCGCACATGGATGCTGCCGGAAGCTCCTGTCGTCTGGAGCGCAGCCCGCAGGCGTGCATTGTTCAGGTCCGAAAACCGGAGATTCAACGTCGTTCCGGCCGGATTCGGCCAAACGTCCAGCGTGCCTGTACGCGATTCATCCGGATCCGGAAGATGCGTCACGTTGGTGCCGCTCGCCGTCGGGAGCAGCCGCGAATAGACCGGGACGTGGTCCGACGTGGTTGAAAGGAAGCCTGAAACGCCCTGGATGACCGAGCTGTGGCGATCCGTGGTGCCAGCCGATGCGGCAGAGAAGAGCTCATTGGAGACCAGGATATGGTCAATGGTCGACGTCTGGCTTCCTCCGCAGAAGGTACACGTGCCCGCATCCTCAAGCGGAAGCGACAGGATCTGCCAACGGTCCGGGTCCTCCAGGAAGTTGGTGTACGGGGACGGTTTTCCCGGCGTGATGGAGTCGCGGATGGTGTCGTTCAGGTCGCCCAGGATGATCACGTTGTCGTCGGCTTCCAGGAAGTCCAGGCGGGATTTCAGTCGGGAGGAAGCGCTGGTTCGCCGGGTGTGGCTTTCCGAGTCGGAGCAACACTTCATGTGGACGGTAACCAGGGTCGCCACGAACGACGTGTCCGGCAGCGTGACGGTCGCCTCCATGCTCAGCGGGGGACGAAAGGCATATTCGTAGGCGAACGACTCCAGGATATGCTCCACGCGACGCGGTTGCACGACGGCCGTCCGGTACACGAACCCTATCCGTTGCTGACCACTGTTGGTGGCCAGCGTTCCGGCCCAGTCATCGCCGAGCCTGGCCAGCAAATCGTCGAACGTGCCCGCATCGGAAATTTCCTGCAGGGCCCAAAGATCGATGTCGGAGTTCTCCATGACGTCGACGACGTTGTCCATCTGGCGCGATTCATCGGACGGACCATTGGATGTGCTGCCGAACCACTCGATGTTCCAGGTAGCCACGTCGAATGTCGCATTGCTGCCCACGGACTGGACTTGCCGGGCGACGGCCACGGACGACGACACGGAGAATGCCATGGTCAGGGCAAGCGCCAGGGCCGGTGTTGAGACCGCATTGAGGAGGGGCGTACGAAGCCGGAAATGGAATTGCACGGAGCGGCGTCAGTCCTGGATGTCAGTGTTCAGGCTGTACCGGGCAATCCGGTTGTTGCCGGTATCGGCGACGAAGACGACCTTCTCGAAGTACGCCACACCCTGTGGGTTGCTGAACTGTCGCGCGCCGTCGCCGAAGCTGCCGAACGAGACGTTTACGGGTCGGGAGGACGTGGCGCCGGGAGGTGGAGCGACGCCTTCTATACCCGTGGCCGTGAACACGTGGAGCCGGTTGGCGCCGCCGTCCAGGACGAAAATGTAATTCGTGCCGTCGGCGGCCGTGGTCATATCGCTGACCCGCTCAAACTTGAACTCGTCGTAGAAAAACGATTCATCGGGCTCTGGATCGACGGTCGCCTGGAGCATGGCGGCATCGGGGACGAACTCGGTTCCGTTCACGGTTTCCACCACGCGGATGGAGAGTGCGCCGAATCGCAAAGGGGCGCCCCCGGAAGGACCGGAGGATTGTCCCACCAGGAACCGCCGGTCCGTCCCGAACGATTCGCGTTGCGGCGGGTGCACGAAGGTGGCGACATCGGTCGGCCATACGGCGCTCCGAAGGCTCGGGACGACGGGACTCAGCGCAACCAGGGCCTGCAACGGATTCCCGTCCGGACGATACTCCAGGATGATGTTGTGCGGGAAGAGGATGCTGTTCCGGTCATTCACCGGTCCCTGACGACTGACGTAAATGTTATTGTCGGGCAAGACCCCGACGCCCGTGAAGGCGACCTGCTCATCCGTTTCCTCCGGATCCGGCCGATTGAATCGCCGCGAATCGTCATCGAAGGGGTGCCAGATCATGTCGGCAATCCGCGGCGTGCCTTCCGGAATGCCGTCAAACCGCATGACAACGGGTAAATTCCAGGTACGTCCACCCAGCGTGGTATCCCGGCGAGCCGTCACGTAGACGTGCATACGCCGGTCCTGGACGACCGATGTCGCACCTCCGGCAATCGGAATATGGGCGGCAGGACGGCCGGAAAGGTCCAGGATGTGCAGCCCCGTGGCGTCGGTCACGTACAGCAGTTCATCGTAGCCCACATAGACGTCCGTGGGTTCGACAAGCGCCCCGTTCCCACCCTGCGAAAAGAAGGGAAACAGGGGGATGTAGTCGACTTCCTTGAGCGCCGTCGGCTCCTGACGCGCCGCATCGAAAATCTCGTCCGTCGTCGCATCGGACTTCGAACCGAAAACGGCATCGCATCCGACCAACAGGACCGGGGTCAGGATGAGCAGGGCTATGGCAGGGAAACGGGTCACAATCACAGCGTCAGGTTCAGTCCAATCCGGTTTACGTTGCCCAACCGTTCCAGCCGGTTGAATCCATAGTCGAAACGGAGATCAGGGCCACCAACGGGGACCCGGAGACCCACTCCGAAACTGGGGGTCGTGTACTCCTCGATTCCGAAGCGGTAGCCGGTACGCAAATACAACATCCGGTTCCAGCCGTACTCCAGACCGACATTCCAGTTCTCGGCATTGTCATTGGGGTTGTTCAACTGTGCCGAGATATCCAGCGACTGCGAGGCATGATCATCCAACACACGGTAGACGACCGCCAGATGGAAGGTCGTGGGCGGAGTGAGCGCTTCGAACTCCGTCTCGATCACCTGGGGGTTCGGTGCAATGACCCGCCGTTCCAGTTCTCCCTCAGGCGTGCCGTCCAGTCCGAAGTTGCGGACGCTGACGGCCAGGTCAAGGCCGGACGTGCCTACCGCGTAGAAGAATCCGACATCGAACACCACGGTCGAGGCCACCAGTCCCGCTACACTTTCCCGTACGTATTTCGACGTGACCCCGTACGAGAAGAGGTCCGTCAACTGTTGGGAGAAGGAAAGACCCACGGCCATGTCCCGCAGGCGGAACGTCTGACCGGTCCCGAAAGGCTGGAATTCCGTGGTGACATCCATCTCTCCCGAGTCCATGGTCTGGATACTGGCACCCACCACCATGTTCGTTCCGGAAATCGGATACACAAGTCCAGCGAAATCAAGGGATACGTCCACGAAGTAGGCCGTATGGTAGAAGCCTGCCTGGATTCCCGGCGAGCGGGCAATCAAGGCCGGATTCCAGTAGAGCGCCCCGACGTCAGACGCACTGGCGACAACCGTCTGACCCAGCGCGGCGGAGCGGGCATCGACGGGAATCTTCAGGAACTGGAAACCGGACGTGCCGGCCCGTTCACCTCCGAGGGAAGGCAGGAGTTGGGCGTGGAGCGGTCCACTGGCCAGGAAGGCAAGGCCGAAAAACACGACAAGTACAGGCAGGAATCGCTTCATCATCAGAATCGGAAAGCCACCCCGAGCATGATATGGCGCTGAGGCAGGAATCGGGCCGGATTCAAGGGCGGAAGTCCGGCCGAATCCGGGTCATCATACCGGAGGTCACGGGTGCCGGAGGAGACGTCGTATTCGGGATTGCCCCGAAGCGATGCCATGTTGACGGCGTTGGGGTCGATGTCCGGATAGGCTTTTCCGGTCACCGGATTCACGATGATGCTGTTCTGCTGGTTGAACAGGTTCGTGACAGCAAGGGAGAAGACCACATTGGTACCGGCCATGGGCACCGTTTTCTGCACGTTCAGGTCGAACCACCACCAGGCTGCTCCGATTTCGGAGTAGCGCTTGGCAGGATCCTGGACGGTTTCATAGATGGGGCGCCAGTCACGCTCACCCGTGAACGGATTTACGTCGTTGCCCTTGAACTCGACCGGGGTGTAGCGCTGGCCGCTCCGATAGGTCGTGGACACATACGTGCGGAGGTTTCGCGTCCCCGGAATACCGAACAGTCGCTCATCGGCGCCGCGCGTAAGCGTCACAGAGGCCTTCACGTCCAACGGGCGATCCCAGGCCAGCGGCGTTTCGAAGGTATTGTCGATGTTGCCGTTCTGCAGGAATTGGCTGAGCGCCTCGTTGTTGGTGGAACTCAGGCCGGTTGCACGGGACCAGGATGCGGACAGTTGTCCCAGGAACCAGGTGCCAATGCGCTTCTGGTAGCTTGCTTCGAGTCCCCGGACGCGGGCGAAGTCGGCATTGATCCGGAATGCCCGACTCACGGGTTGACCGGTCGGCCCCGGGATTTCGAGGTTCTGGACGGTGATGAAGTCGTATTTGTCCCTCCAGAATCCCGTGAGCGTCAGGACATCGTTGCTGGAAAACTGGGTCCGCAGTCCGAGTTCATAACTGATGTCGACTTCCGGGTCCAGGTTCGGGTTGCCCAGGTCGGCGAAGAAGGACCGGTCCTGGAAGAACGGATCGAGTCCAGTGTAGACGAACGTGGGGTGGGGCAGGATGGTGGAATGGCCGTAGTTGAAGAACAATACCCGGTTTTCCTGGATCGGGAACGACACACGGAGCTTAGGCAGCATCCGGAACTTGGTCCGGAGACCGAACACGTTCACGGTGGCGTCCTTGTAATCCTGTCGGACCGACTCCAGGATGGGCGCCTGGGGATCATCCACCAGGCGGTCCACATAATCGCCCGGTGACCAGTACTCGAGACGGGTGCCGACGTTGGCAATCAAACCGCGGAACCGCACCTGATGGGTCACCCACAGGCCACCGCGCCTTGGCTTGACGCGCCAGATGTCCGACGACGTACCGAGTTCATTGGTGCTCTGCGCGTCTTCGCCCGATCCGATGGGGGCACCGTACCAGGGACGGATGATGTCAATCCACTGGTAATCGTTCAGCTTCAGTTCGAAACCGAGGTTCGTCTGGTGATTCTTCGATTCGGAGAACCGGGTGTAGGTTATCCGGGTCGTCCACTCCTCGGCGAAGTGGTCATGGAAGCGCGTGGCAATGCCGCCGTTGTTGAACAGCCCCGGTCCCGGCAGCACGAACAGGACATTGGGATCCACCGGCTGGCCGTTGTTGTCCAGGAACAGGTCGACCGGATAGGTGATGACCGATGCCGGGTCCAACTGGGAATCCACGACCGAAGGTCGCCACTCACGACCGTTCGCATCGGCCCGGAGCCGGGTGAACAGACGCGACACCTGGATGTCATAGAACGAGCTCTCGTTCAGCACGTGCGACCATTTGACGTACGAAATGACGTTGTCATGGGCGTAGGTATTGCCGTTGTCCGGTTGCAACGAGAACGCATACTGGAAGCCGGGCGAGACGACCGATTCATTCCCCGTCACCTGCAGCATCCGCGTATTCTGGTTCACCGTCAGGCTGCGCTGCAGGGAGGCCTGGACGCGCATGCCAGGATTGACGAGCCAGGTCAACTTCGAGATGCCATTCCACCGGTTGCCCGTCCGGGGCATGAAGAAATCCGTGTCGACCAGCGAACTGCGGACCTGCTCCGGATTGGAAATCAGACGGGTGAAGCCGTCCGACAACTGGACCTGGCCGGACAGGAAGAACCGGAGCGTGCCCTTCTTTATGGGCCCGCTCAGGTTGAATTCGTAGATCTCTTCCTTGAAATTGGATTCGGCGTCCTTGTTGAACCCGAGATGGTCCCGCTTGTGGGTGAAGAAGCCCCGGAATTCGTCGGTACCATCCTGCGTCTGGACGCTGACGACCCCCGAGGTGACGTCTCCGTATTCGGCACCCACGCCACCGGTCGTGACCTCAACCTCCTCGAAGGCATTCGATCCGAGATCCAGTCCGAATCCGGTTCCGGCCAGCGGGTCCTTCGCGGAAACGCCGTCCACGATGAATCCCGTTTCATTGGCACGCCCGCCGCGAATGTACAAGCCCGTCGGGTCGCGGGTCACGCCCACCTGGGAGGCCACGGCAGCCTGGACGTCCCGGAGGGGAGCCGCATTCATTTCCTCGCGCGTAATCCGTGAGGTGGAAGCCGACTCCTCCACATCAACGAGGGGGCGGTCGCCCACGATGACGACCTCGTCCTCGGTGGACAGGACGGCTTCGCCGAGTTCCACATCCAGCGTCGTGGTTTCTCCATCCCGGATGACAATACCGGTGAAGAGCTTGGTTTCGAATCCGATGTAGGACACCCGGACCGTATACTCTCCGGCCCGCACGCCGGGCACGGAATACCGACCGTCGGTATCCGTGGCCGCGCCGCTCGACGTTCCGACGATGATGACGTTGACGCCGATCAAGGGGTCCCCGAAATCAGCATCGATGATGCGTCCTGCCAGGGTACCCTGTGCCCATACGGCAGGCACCATGCCCGCCAGCAAAAGCAGGGAGAGGATGTGCTTCAATCTCTTCATCGCTTCGGGAATTGCAAGGCATCCAGCAGGGCCCGGACGACGAGTACACCGGCCGGATCGGCCGAGCCCGGCGCCACGAAGTTCTCCTGGTTGTTCAATTCATTCACCAACGGCAGGGAGAACAGGGCAATGCGCCGGTCCGAACTGATGGACGCCACGGACGTCGGGTTCGTCCAGGTTCCCGACGCGCCCGTGGACGAACGGTACGTGAACGCGCCCTGGTACAACGCGTCGATATTGGCGCCCGTCGTGATGTAAGGGCGGATATTGATGAAGAACCGGGTGGACTCCAGCGGAGGCAGTCCCAGGATTTGGCCGACCGACGTGGGCGACACGGCTGCGCCATTGGCCAACTCCAGTCGTCGGACCGAATCGGGAACGACCAGCGGTTCATTCAACGGGAGCAGCAGGATGGCTGCGTTGTCCGTGAATTCCGTATCGCCTGCCGGAACAGATATGGGGCTGTGCACGAGCATCTTGCCGCCGGCATCGAAGAAATCACTCAGGACGGGGGCCACGAACGGCAGATTGTCCGTGCCGATGTTTCCCGTCGTGCTGGTGGACACCCAGTAGATGTACTTGAACAACGACAGCGTCATGCGCAGGGCTGGCTCCGCAACGGGGGGCAGGGCAAAGGCGCGCGGAACGGTTCCAGACGAACCGGTGGTGAACGGTTCACTGATGTCCCAGACATCCACACCATATCCACCGGGCATGTACGCTTCCAGGATGTCGATATGGTAGTCCCGGACCAGCTCATTACTGGCCAATCGGAAATCGTTCACGTACAGGACGTCCGAGGTATTGCGACGCACGCGCCACGTATGGCGCTCGATCGTGCTCGTGGTATCGGCCTGGTCGGTGGTCCGGATATAGAAGGTGTTTTCGCCGTCCATCAACAGGCCGGGTACGGACAGGCCGGAGGGTTGGACGCCGCGCCCGAAGAAGACCGCCGCGTTCACTTCGGAGGCTCCGGAACGGATGGCGTCCTGGTCTCCGAACAGGGTGACGTAGTCGATCTCGGGGGGAATACTGACGAACGATGTACTGTCGTTCAGGCTGATGCCGACGGATTTCAGATTCTGGATACCGTCAGGATCGTTGGCCCGGAAGGCGAACGATACGACCGGAAACGTTTCTTCCGGAGGCAGTTCGAATTGGCTGAACCGAATGGACGGCGGAGAATTCCGGATGGGAAAGATGCTGCGCGCCGGGGTCGGGTCCCGGAGGTCCGCGTCGTCCACGGCGCGGACTTCGACCACCACGTTGGCAATGGATTCGCCCGATGGCAGGGGCAGCAGCAGCAGGGAGTCGTTGGAGGTGGTGAAAATCCAACCATCGTCACCCGACGGGGGTTCGGTTTCAGGATAAAGCCGGATGTCAAATCCGGCCACGATACCATCGGGGTCGTCGCCCGTCCAGGACAGTCGGATGGTGCTCAACAGCCGGTTATCCTCGTCCAGATTGTCCAACAGCGATTCGTCGCGGACACTGAGCGAGGTTTCCGGAGGCTGGTTCCCGAGGGGTTCGCCGGAGAAGCCGCTGTCGCAGCCTGCAGCCAGCAGAATCAACAGGATTCCGGGAAGGAGGGTATGACGGATGGATCGCATGATGCGGGATAAGGATGGATGTGGGGGCGGGCGCGCGAGCGCCCGCCCCCATCATGCCATCACGGGGTTACTTCAGCAGCGTCATGGTCCGGGTGACCACCTTGTCTGCCGTCTGGAGACGGTAGAGGTAGAGACCACTGGACAGACGTGCGGCGTTGAACTGCACGGCGTACGTACCGGCCGGCTGTTCGCTGCTCACCAGGGTTTCGACGTGACGTCCCAGCGCATCGTACACGCTCAGCGTGACCTGGCCGGTCGTAGCCACATCGTACTGGATGGACGTCGTCGGGTTGAACGGATTCGGGAAGTTCTGGTGCAGGCTGGTGGTCTGCGGCAGGACATCCGATTCCGTGGCCACGTTGGTCACGGGGCCGATGGCGTCGAAGGACTCGGGCTCGAGCTTGAAGTTCGAGAAGGAGTACCAGAGGACGCCTTCGACGAATGCCAGTACCTGGCCTTCTGCGAAAACCGTACCCGGATCGTTGCCTTCGTAGGACATGAAGTCCGACTGGTCATCCACACGGAGAGAGCCTTCGCCGTTCGAAATCAGGAACTCACCGAATGGACCGCTGGGGGCGTCGGCGTTGGTCGCAACGACCGTGGCGTTCTCCACGCGCAGCAGCATGCCTTCCAGCGACTCCGCGATGTCCGCGTCGGCCAGGAGTTCGGTGGTGACCACGATGGCGTTGTAGGGCGCGCCACCCTGGCTCACGATTTCGAACTGGTAGTCGCGGATCATGGTGAGACCGAAGTTCTCGACGATCCGACCACTGGTAATCCGGATGACATCACCCTTGGCCACACCGGCAGCCGTAAGCGGGTTGCTGCTTGCGCGCAGGGCAATACCGGACCAGGGGCTCGTGCCGTCCTGGACCGTCATGACATCGGAGGAGCCGTTGGCGCTTGCCGGATCGGTCATGACCGTGACTTCAAGGTCCATGGTGGTGGTCACGTCACGGAACGGGGAGTCACCGCTGCCGGGGGCCGGTTCCTGGATGTCCCGGACCGCAGTGATGCCACCGAACAGCACGCGCACGAACCGCTCGGCCGACGTGGATTCGCTGCCTTGGCTGTCCGTTGCAGAAATCGTGAATGTTACGAAGTCCCGGTTCGGCTGGGCCGGGATCTGGAAGGACCAGGTGTCGCCGGTGGTCTTGGTGCCCGTGACCGTGCCGCCCGTGGGGTTGCTCGTCGACGTCCAGGTCAGCGATGCGCCCGTGAGGGTACGGCTCTGATCGGCCGTGATGGAGGCGGTAATGGTGATCGGGCTGTTACCCGGGATGCTGGTCGGCGGCGTGATGTCCGTGATGTTCGGCGGGGACTGGGTCACGACCAGGTCCGTGGACTCCCAGGGTACAATGCGCATCATGCCAATCGACGGTGCGCCGATCTCATGCGGATCGAACGAGCTGCGGGACAGGAGGGCGAATCCCTGGAGGTTCACCGTTGCACCGACGGGAGGCGCTGTGAAGTCGTTCGTGGCGCGGAACGGGCTCGGGTAATCCGTGCGGTCGTTCCTGAAGGCCAGCGAGATGTCATCGTTGTCGATGACGGCACCCGTAGCGACGTCACGCAGGGCCCAGTTCGGACGCGAGGCGGTCCTGTTGGGGGACGAGAAGACCTGAAGGCCTTCAATCCGCACGTACTGCTGGTTGAGCGCCACGAAGTTGTCCCAGTTGACACGGGCCGTGTTGTTGCCTGGCGCCACGTTCAGCTCGTCCAGTGTAATGGTCACCGGATCGAGGATGCTGGCATCCAGACCACGGTCGGTGTAGGTGCCCAGGAACTACACGGCTGACGGGGAAAACTGCATGCCGGACCCGAAGTAGGCGACGGTGCCCGTGAACCGGACGACATCACCCACGAACAGGTCAATGGAGCCGGTCGTACGGAAGTTGCCATCCACGACCTGGATGACCTGGCCATCAAAGCCAGCGGTGGCAGCAGCTTCGTCACGAACCCAGAAATGGATTCGGGAGGGCTCGTTGGTCGACGAGTTGACGCTGGACAGACCCGAGAGGAGCGGATCGGACAGCACAACGGCGGTGAACTGGACCGATTCTCCCGTGAACGGTGAACGGATGTGCGTCGTCAGGTCGGAGGTCGTCACGTTTTCGCCGAGGGCGGCGACCGCATCGATTCCGGACTGGGGAATGGCGTTGATCTCTGCGACGGTCGTGACCGTCTGTGCGTGTGAGGTCTGGATCGTCAGGGCTGCCGTCAGCAGCAGGATCCAGGCAGTAACCAGTTTTTTCATGGGTTCGATGTCAGGTGGTGGTGGTTATTTGATGATGACGAATTTCCCGCGCTGCGTGCTTCCGTCGTCCAGGTCCTCGACGGTGAACAGGTACAGGCCTCCTGCGAGGCCCAGCCCGTTCTCCGACAACAGGTCCCAGGAATGCTCCCCCCCGGGCTGGAGGCCATTTTCGGCACCGAATTCCGTATACCATCCGGTATCCCCGGTGTACGTGTCAGCGTCGTGATACAGGGTCTTGACCGGTTCGCCGGCCAGCGTATAGATCCTGATTTCCGACTTCGGTGGCAAGTTGTAGAAGTTCAGTTTCCGGCTTCGGTTGGACGTTCCGTCCCAGGCCGCGTTCACACGATACGGATTGGGATACACGCCGACTTCCCGGCTTCCGTCCGTATTGGCCGGCGTCCCGGGAAATACCCGGACACTGTTTGCGACGCGGGACGATTCGAACGGCTCCAATCCGGCATCGGGGTCTCCCGAGTCGAAGGCCGTGACGGCAAACAGGTATTGCCAGCCGTTCTTCAGGTTGGGCGCTTCGAAGCGGTACCAGTACTCGGTTTCGTCCCCTTCGAACAACGCCGGTTCCTGGAGCGCGATCTGGCCGAATCCGTTGTTGAATCCGATGGTGTTCCCGGGCGTGTCGTACTGGGCCACGAGACCGGCAGCGCCGGCCAGGTTGCCGCCGCGATCATCGCCCGGATCGGAACGGTAAATCCGGTATCCCTCGAAATCCTCGATGCCGGTCACGGGGTCCCTGGATTCTTCGGCCGTCCGATCCCAGTACAGGGCAACGACGGGTTCATCGGTGATCGCGTTGCGTTCGAATTCCACGCGGACACGTGGGGAGGCGGGCGGCTCGGGAATCAAATAGCGGTCCAGTACCCCGTTCCCGTTCACGTCTTCACCGGGGTCCAGGCGACCATTGAAGTTGTTGTCCTCGCCGGAATATGTACGTCGGGCCCAGCCCAGATTGGTAGCCAACAACGTCCGCGATTCGGGTGTATCGATGGCTTTTCCGGCTTGTCCCTGGAATTCCTCAGGCTTCAGGGCCGCCACCAGGGCGAACGTGACCTGGAGCGTATCGCCCGCATTGACCCGTGGGAACGGCCCAAGGGGGGTCAGGCCAATCCAGTTTCCGGTCGAAATCTGACCGTCCGTCCGGAGCCGCGTATACCAGGCTTCAAGTGCCGCTTCATAGGCGTCCTGAGTAGGATATCCGGCCGGGTCGGGATACGGGGTCGCCATTCTGCGATACCGGTCGGCGTCGGTGTTCGGACGGTTCAGTTCGTCACTTCCACCGGAGAACAGCCACCAGCGGGGGTTAACGGTCGGGGCTGTATAGCCATCGGCCACATACTCGTCAGCCACGGCCGGATGGAAAAATCGTTTTTCGCCCCGGGCCGGATCGAACCATTCGGCACCCAGCACCTGGACGGCGCCATAGGTATTGAGCGTCTCTTCCAGGCCACCGGCGTTGAAGGCGTACATGGCCTGGAGGGAGTCCACGTATCCCAGGCCGCCCTTGTTGAAGAAGGCCCCGCCCGTATCGTTCGTGGTGTTCACATTCCGCACCACCAGGTCATGGAACAGCCCGACGTAGACCGAATCCCAGGGCTCGGACGAGATGTTCACGATGTCCAGGTTCACGATGGCAAAGGCTTCCGTGAAGGGGAAGCTCCAGGCGTGGGTGGTCACGTGCACCATGGCACCCAGGCGTCCGGACTGGTCCGGCATCTGGATGTTCGTGTTGGGCAGCGTTCGGGAGGTGTCCTCGAAGGCGGTGAGGAAATCCTGATGGGAAACGGCCGACCGCGAATACTCTGCCGATGTGGTCAGGGACGAGCGGCGCGTGAAGCCACTGAACGACGCAAATTCGTATCCGGGCGCGCCCGGGGCATAGCCGCCTCCGGACGTGACGGCTGCCGTCCGGACCGTTTCGGTACCGTCGGAACGGGTGGCCCCGATCCATACACCGGCCTCGAACAAGTGCTCCACCCCTTCATTGAGCGGATATTCGAACGAGGGCGGGCCGCTCGGATTGTTCCGGATGCTGGATCGGCCGAAGAGTCCCGCGTTCGTGATGGTTATCCCAACGTTTCCGACGTCGATGACCGCTTCCTCGAAGGATGCTTGTCCATGGGCTGCAACGGGTAATCCGAGGAGGACCGCCAGCAGACAAAGAAAGCGTGGACGCATGGGAAAAATTCGGGTCAAAATGGGTCGCCAGCGTACGGCCGGACCGTACACAGGTCCCGGGCAGCGCGAACAGAGAACATAGCGGATTTCCGCCGGTTCGTAAAGGGTATTTTATACACATTACACGATGTTAACTGGAGTTTCAAGGTGGATCGGCGGGCCCTTGACGGCCGGGGTCCTGTTGTTGACCCTCTCGCCCGGTTTCGGCTGCGGGGAGGGTCCCGATGCGCCCGGGTCCTACATGGGACGGGACATTGCCGACGTCATGGCGTCCGAGCATGGCGCTCTTTGGCTGGACCGACCCTCCCGGGACGAGGAGGAGTTGCCGGCCCGGCTGTTGAATGCCCTGGAACTGAACCCGTCCGCGCACGTGGCCGACATCGGGGCCGGCACCGGCTTCTTCACGTTCCGCCTGGCGGACATGGTCCCGCACGGTCGGGTCTATGCCGTCGAAGTCCAGTCGGCGCTGGTGGACACACTGAACGCCCGCGCCCATCGCAGCGGCTATCGAAACGTGTTTCCCATCCAGGGCACAGTGGATAATCCATCCTTGCCGGATGCCCGTATTGACCTGGCGCTCATCGTATCGTCCTACCACGAATTCTCCCAGCCGGAGGCCATGATGCGACGCATCTTCCAGGCCATCCGACCGGGCGGCTCGCTGGTCATCGTGGAATACCGGAAGGAAGATGCGACCATTCCGATACCGGACGATCACCGGATGACCGCCGAACAGATCCGCCGTGAAATGGAAGCGGTCGGATTTACGTGGCGGGAAAACCGTGAAATCCTGCCGCAGCAACACGTGGTGGTGTTCCAGCGGCCCATCGAATAGGCCCCGGCGCCGAGTATGGGACGCAGTCGCGCTCAGCCATCCACGCTGCGCCACAGATACCACGATGCAATGGTCCGGTAGGGTTGCCAGGCGGCGCCCCGGGCCTCCACTTCGGCGGGTTTGGGAAGATCGGGGAGCCCATCCAGTTGCTGGATACCCTTCTGGATGCCCAGATCGGTGGTCGGCAGGATGTCCGGTCGGCCCAGGCCGAACATCAGGTACATCTGGACCGTCCAGGGGCCGATGCCCCGGACCTGCGTCAGTCGCTCGATGATTTCCGCATTCTCCATGGCGCGAAGGCGGGCCGCGTCCGGAACCGTACGGCGCCCGGTGTGCAGCGCGAGGTCTTTCACGGCGGCTGTTTTCGCACGGGACAGACCGCACGCGCGGAGTTCGTCGTCGGTCAGGGCCAGAACCGCCTCCGGGCGGGGCGGGTCGCCGGTGATGTGGAGCACGCGGCCATGGATGGTGCCGGCGGCTTTTCCGGAGAGCTGCTGGTAGACGATGGATCGGAGCAGGGCCTCGAACGGCTCTTCATGGGCCCGCGGCGCGATGGTGACGGGGCCGGTCCGATGGATGAGGGATGCGAGGCGTGGATCCTGGTCGGACAGATGCTGAACGGCTTCATGCAGGTCAAACGGCCATTGGGAGGACGGGTCGGGAGTCATCGATGCGGTGCGGTATCTTGGGTCCGGCAAACTTACGTAAACGACGATGGATGGTTGGGGCTGGGTCTGGATGGCGTCGGGGCTGGCACTTGCGGGCGCCCTGCATTGTGCAGGCATGTGCGGCGGCTTCGCGGTTCTGGCGCGGGGTGGTGCGCGCTCGGCGGGTGGCGGTGGGGGGCGGTTCGCGCTTTACGGCGCGGGAAAGACGCTGACCTACGTCGTGCTGGGTGTCGTGGCGGGCGCTGCCGGGGCGTGGCTGGGGGGCTGGTCGCTCGGAAGTCGGGTATTGGCAGTGTTTGTGGGAGTGATCATGATTGGCGCGGGGTTGCAGCTGGGGGGCTGGTTTGCTCTGTCGGGCTGGTTTTCCGGGCCGCGTTCGGTGCCTTTATTGGGACGGGTTTCCGCCCGCGTGGCCGATTGGCTCCGATCATTCATGGGGCAGCGTAGCCGGTTCTCTTTGGTCGGACTCGGAATGGTGAACGGCCTGTTGCCGTGCGGTCTTCTCTACGCCGCGCTGGCGGGGGCCGCTGGTACAGGCGGATGGTGGCAGGGAGGTGCGTTCATGGCCATTTTCGGTGTCGGCACGCTACCCGCTCTCGGCCTCACGGCGTGGTTTGCCAGCCGGCTCAGCCCCCGCCGCCGCGTCCTGGCAGCCCGCGTTGGCGGCGTCCTGCTCATCCTGTTCGGGGTGTTCACCCTTTTTCGCGGATTTCCGGCCATGCCAGGCCACTCGATGCACTGACGTTCTGTAATATATTAGTTGTATACAGCTAATATATTACAGGTTTTGCGCTGGCTCAGCCTGTCGGATCAGGAGGCTGAGCCTTCCCCGAGGGTTTTCGTCGGGTAATCCCAGTCTTTGCGTTGGGGTCGTCGTCCGAGACGCGCTCCTCTCCAAAAAGCACCCGCATACCAGGCGTCTCGAGGTCGTCGAACTGGCCGGAACGAACAGACCAGATGAAGCCGGCAACGCCGAGGGCCGCCAGGAACAGGGCGACGGGCACGAGTACGAAGAGGATGTTCATGATGGATGCTCCGTCCGGAACGTTCGCTGGAAAATGGATGACAGCACCACGGCGAAGGACGACAGGGGCATGGCGACGGCGGCGACGAGGGGCGTGACCAGGCCGCCCATGGCCAGGCCGGCGCCGAGTACGTTGTAGGCGAGGGACATCCCGAGATTGCGACGGATGATGGCGGTCACGCCCCGTGACTCCACCAGCAGTTCGCTTACGGCGGCCAGTCCCGGTCGGGTCGTGAACACGTCAGCGGCCATCTGGCTCGCGGCAGAACCACCGGCCACGGCCAGCCCGATGTCCGCAGCTTGCAGGGCACCGGCATCATTTACGCCGTCACCCACCACCAGGACGCCGTGGCCGCGGGACTGCAGATCGCGGACCAGGTTGCGTTTTTCTTCGGGCAGGTATCCGCCCAGGCACGCCGCGTCGGGGAGACCCAGTCGGCGGCCAACATCCCGGGTCGTTTGCGGGTCGTCCCCGGAACACAGGATCATCCGGTAGTGGGGCGAGAGGCGCGCAATCAGGGAGGCCGCATCGGGCAGGATGGGATCGGCAATGGCCACTACGGCCACCGGACAGCCGTCCACGGAAATACCGACCGGTGAGCGTCCGGAGGTCGCCATCCGGTCGGCGGCCTGCCGCAGGTCATCGGGCCAGGCATCCGGGGGGGCGACCCAGTCGGGGCGGCCGACGCGCAGGGACCGTCCTTCGACGGTCCCTGACACCCCTTGGGAGGGCGCCTGGCGGACCCCCGTGGCTTCGGGCAGGTCCAGTCCGTCGGTGGCGGCGGCGAAGGCCCCGGCAATCGGATGCATGACATGGGCTTCCAGGGGGGCCGCCAGGCGCACCGCGTCGGCCGCCCCGACGACCTCCTCGATGGTCATGCGTCCTGCCGTGACCGTACCCGTCTTGTCCAGGAGGACGGTATCGATGGTGCCGGCCCGCGACAGGGTGGACTCATCCTTGATGAACAGTCCCCGCCGGGCTGCGCGGCCCAGACCGATGGCCGTGGCCAGCGGTGTGGCCATGCCGAGGGCGCACGGGCAGGTAATGACGAGGAGCGCTATCACATGGGAGATTGCGGATGCGGGTTGCAGGACCGACCACAGTACACCCGTAACGGCCGCGAGCGCGAGGACGGTGATGGTGAACCATCCGCCAATGCGGTCAACCCACTCCATCCGCGACGGGCGACCCGGGTTGGCGGGCCGTTGCGTATGGGAAGATGCCAATGCGTCCCGCTCCGTACGGCGGTCCTCTGCAACCCATGCCAGCAAGGAGCCGATCCGGGTGGCGGCACCGGTGGCCCGGACCTGGATGATGAGGGTTTCGGTCTCATTCGTGGTACCGGCGAAGACCGCCGATCCCGGGCCGACCCGGACAGGACGACTTTCTCCCGTCAGGACGGCGTTGCCCAGCAGGCTTTCCCCACGTTCAACGAAACCGTCAACGGGGATGAGCTCTCCGGGACGGACCCGGACCCGATCGTCCACGGCCAATCCGTCGGCCCGGACGTGGCGCGTGGACCCGTCCGGGTCCACGCGCCACGCCATGGTCGGCAAGAGGGCAAGCAGTTCCTCGGATGAATTGCCGGCCAGGCGCCGTGCACGCAACTGCAGCCAACGAGCGGACAACAAGGCGGCAATCAGGACGGCGATGGAATCGAACCATATTTCGCCGGAACCCGAAACCGTGGCCCAGGCACTGGCCATGAAACCGGCCAGGATACCCACGGAAATGGGCGTATCCATGTGCAGGTGGCGCGGTGAGCGCGCGGATACCGCCAGCCGCACCGAAAACCAGGCACGCTTCAGGAAGACACTTCCGCCGTAGAACACGGCCGGGATGGCCAGGAGCAGGCTCAACCAGCGAGCCGACGTGAGCAGGCTGCCCGCGTCGGTGCTCAGGCCGCTGTACAGGGCGAAGGCGATCAGCATGATGTTGCCGGCCAGCGCCCACGAGACGCCCATGCGGATGAGCAGGCGCCGCTCCTCGGCCGATTCCGGCGCCTGCTCGCCGTCCACCCGTGGCAGCACCGGGTATCCGAAACGGGACAGCCAGCGGGCCACATCGGAAAGCCGCACGCGTTCCGGATCCCACTCCAGACTCAGCCGTCCCCGAGGCAGATTCAACTCGGCATGGGCAACCCCGTCGACGTGGACGGGCAATTGCTCGACCAGCCAGACGCAGGCGGCACAGTGCACACCGTCCAGATACAGGTGCGTCCGGAACTGTCCGCCGTCCAGCCGTGCCGCATGGGACCCCATGAAGTCCGGAGCATCCAGTTCGTCCAGGAGCGCGGCCTGTCGGGAAGGATTCGGCGCGGTACCGGGGCTGCGTCGCGAGGCGGGCGTATCCGGAGCCGATTCCCTGAGCCGGTAGTACGTCGCGTCCAATCCGGTCTCAGACAGGATGGCGTGCACGGTCCGGCAGGACGAGCAACAGAAAGCGGGGGAGGTATCCTGCAGCCCAGGGGGGACCGGAAGCCCGCAATGATGGCAGGCAACGACCGTCGTCCGGCTCACGGCAACTGCCAATCCCGGCGAACGGTACCGACGAATCGGGTTTCCCCGGTGCGTACGTCCACTTCCACGTCCCACAGTCCCCGCCCGGACACCGTGGGAAACGCGCGAAGGGTGAAGGCGGGAGTGGCACCGGGAGTGGTGCCTGGGGTCGGGTAGGGCTCAAGCGGGAGTCGCTCGAGCACGCCCGTGGATTGTGGGCGACTGAGACGCATTTCACCCGAAAGTCCGGATATGGGGCGACCATCGCTGTCCACGATCCGGACCTCCAATTCGGTCTGTCCGTCCGTCCTGGAGCGCGAGACATCCAGGACCCAACCCAGGTCCACGCTGGCCTGACGGACGGCAGCCGTGGAGTCCCACGCCACGGCCTTTTGGTAGTACTGCTTGATGACCCTGGGGCCACCGTCGCTCCGGGACGCAATCAGTACTCCGAACGTGGACGTCATGCCGAGGAGAATGAGACCGACGACGGCCATGGGCCACGCGATCTGTGCCGGAATTCTGTTCATGGCCTTTTGAGGAGCATCAAGTTCGGGATGATCATGAGTCGGGACCGAGCAATGTATAGGTGGTCGGGATGACCTGTCCGTCAGAGAAGACGACGTCGAACCGCGCAGGAATGGACGTCGTATTGAACGCACTGACCGGTGTGACCACCCAGATTTCGAGGCGCGCCATCTCTCCCGGTTCCAACGCCATGGGCATGGCTCCCACCGCCCGGACGTCGGCCGCGGCCGGCATTCCGGCCTTCACCTCGAACGTCACCGCCGTAGGCGTCTGGTTGCGGACGCGGAAGCGGAGACGGTTCGCGATGCTGCCATCGGGAAGAACGGTGTATGGTGCATCGACCACACGACCCACATTGATGTCGTAATCGTTCCGGTTGGTCAACACGAGCGTGAATGCCGACAGCACGAACACCATGGCTGCTGCATAGATGGCGGTGCGTGCGCGGAAAATGCGGGTGGGTTTGCCCTCCAACTCACGCTCCGATGTGTATCGGATGAGACCACGCGGCCTGTCGATCTGGTCCATGATGTGGTCGCAGGCGTCAATGCACTGCGTGCATGCCACGCATTCCATCTGCAAGCCGTCCCGGATGTCGATTCCTGTCGGGCAGGTCCGGACACAGGCAAAGCAGTCAATACAGTCCCCCTTCGCCTCGATTTCGCCGGCCGCTTCCAACTCCATGGTCTTTTTCGACCGACGGGCCCGGGGTTCACCCCGGGTCGGGTCATACGACACGATCAGGGAATCGGGGTCGAGCATGATGGACTGCATGCGGGCATACGGGCAGGCGATGGTGCACATCTGCTCCCTGAAAATGCCGAAATCGAACAGGATGAGGCCGGTCGTGCCGGCCATCACGACGAAGAAGCCCCAGTGGGCGGTCGGGGGCTCCGTCATCCACTGCAGCAAGGTTGGCCAACCCACGAAGTAGGCCACGAACGTATTCGCGAGAACGAAGGCGATGATCGAATAGAGGCCCCATTTGAGCGCTTTACGCCACGTCCGGTCGAACGTCAGGGGACCTTCATCCCGTCGTTTGCGCACGTGTTCCTTGCCCTCTATGAGACGCTCGAGCGGCCGGAATACGAATTCCAGGTAGATGGTCTGCGGGCATGCCCATCCACACCAGACCCGTCCCAGCAACGCGGTGAACAGGATGACCGTCACCATGATGGCAATCAGGAACAGCATGAGCAGGAGCGTGTCCGTGGGATAGAACACCGCCCCGAAAAGCGCGAATTCCCGGTGTACCACGTCCAGCAGCACCGCAGGCCGACCTCCGATCGGGATGACCGGCAAGGCCAGATACGCCACAACCAGGATCCACGCCGTTATCCGGCGGCGATCAAGGAACCTGCCCGGACTGAGCGTGGGGTAGAGCCACCTCCGTTTTCCGTCCTGTCCGAGCGTGGACAGGACCGCTTCGGGCGATTCAAGAATGCGTGGAGCGTCGGACACGGAACGGTGGAGTCAGGGTGGTGGCAGATCATGGGAACGGGTGCCGGAGTCGGGATCAGACATCCGCCCGTTCGGGCGCAGCGGTATCGTCATCGTCGCCATTCTCCTCATCACCATAGAACTCGCCCTCGGCCGCTTTGGCATTCTCGGGCTCGGTTCCCTCTATGGAACGGATGTAAGCGACGAGCTGGGAACGTTGTTCCGGAGTGAGCACGCCGCCCCAGGGAGTCATGCCCTTGTCGAGCACTCCGTTCGTGATGACGTTGAACAGGTCCACGTTCTGGTTGCCGTGGATCCAGTACGCATCCGTCAGATTGGGACCGATGAGTCCTTCGCCATCATTCCCGTGACACATGGAGCAATTGGCGGAATACACCTGGGCACCGGCCTGGATGTGTTCATCCACGCCGATATATGCCGCAATGGCCTCGTTCGAAACCTCGAACGTCGGGTTCTCGGCTTCCCACGCATCGCGGACTTCCTGGATGGCCGCCTGACTGTCGGCCAGGTCATCCTCATATGTGTTGATGAAACCGAAAAAATGGACACCCAGGACGTAGATGGGGGCGAACAGGACGCAAAGCCAGAACAGCCACAGCCACCATCCGGGCATGGGGTTGTCATATTCTTCGATTCCGTCGTAGGAATGGCCGCTGATGAGCGGCTCATTGTCGGGGTCGGAGGCACCGGACTGGGACGGGGGGATGTGTTGGTCAGACATGGGGATTCTCGTCGTCCTCAAGGGGAAGATTCTTGTGGGCGGTACGTTCGGATTTTTTCATGGATACGACACGTGCAACGATGAGCACGAAAGCCAGGATGAAGGCGACCAGGCCCACGATGGCCAGGCTGCCGGTATCCAGACTGCGGACTACGTCCTTGAACATGATGGGCCTCAGCGGGGGTTGATGTCGGTTCCGAGACGTTGCAGGTACGCGACCATGGCCATGATTTCCTTCGATTCGAGATCCGCCGGCCCACCGCTGGCGGCCACACCATCGGCTATCATGCTTGCCTGTGATCGGGCATCGGATACGGCACGTGCGATGTCGTCATCCGAATACGGGACGCCGACCCGCTTGAGTGCCTTCATGCGTGCCGGGATGGATTCGAAGTCGAGGTCCCGGGACAGCAGCCAGGCATACGGAGGCATGAGCGAACTCGGGCTCGTGGAACGCGGGTCTTCCATGTGCCGGACATGCCACAGGTCGGGGTATTTGCCACCAATCCGATGCAGGTCCGGCCCGGTTCGTTTGGAACCCCACAGGAAAGGGTGGTCGTAGACGTGCTCCCCCGGCTTCGAATACTCGCCATACCGCTCCAACTCGTCCAGGAAGGGACGGACTTGTTGGGAATGGCACCCGACGCATCCTTCCCGGATGTACAGGTCACGACCGATGACCTCAAGCGCCGTGTAGGGCTCGACCGTTTCGATGGTCGGAATGTTGCTGTCGACCAGGACAAGCGGCAGGAATTCAACGACACCGCCCACGAGGACGGCTACGGTGGTCAGCACCGTGAACACGAAGGGCCATCCCTCCAGTTGCCGGTGTTTTCCGTCGGTTTTGATAAATGGACTCATGATGGGCAGGGGTCAGGAAACGGAAATGGATGGATCTTCAAGCGTGTCCGGTGCGGTCCGCATGGTCCGGTAAATGTTGTAGAGCATGAGGATGACGCCGGTCAGATACATGAGGCCACCGATCAGGCGGACCCAATACATGGGCACGATCTGGATGACGGTCTCCATGAAATCCGGATACAGGAGGCGCCCGGCATCGTCGAATGCCCGCCACATGAGGCCCTGCGTCACGCCGGCGGCATACATGGACATCACGTAGAGCAGCATGCCGATCGTGCCGATCCAGAAATGCGCATTGGCCAGACGTTCACTCCACAGTTTCGTCTGCCAGAGGCGGGGGAGCAGCCAGTAGATCATCCCGAAGGTCATGAACCCGTTCCAGCCGAGTGCGCCGGCATGGACGTGTCCGATGGTCCAATCCGTGTAGTGGCTCAAGGCGTTCACGGTCTTGACGGACAACATGGGGCCCTCGAAGGTCGACATGCCGTAGAAGGTGATTCCGATCACGTACATGCGCAGCACGACGCTGTCCCGGAGCTTGTGCCAGGCCCCACGCAAGGTGAAGAGCCCGTTGATCATGCCACCCCAACTGGGCATCCACAACATGATGGAGAAGACCATGCCCAATGTCGCCGCCCATTCGGGGATGGACGTGTAGTTCAGGTGATGCGGGCCGGCCCAGATGTAGATGAAGACCAGGCTCCAGAAATGCACGATGGACAGGCGGTAGGAGAACACCGGCCGGTCTGCGGCCTTCGGCAGGAAATAGTACATGAGGCCCAGGAAGGGCGTCGTCAGGAAGAAGGCCACGGCATTGTGACCGTACCACCACTGCACGAAGGCATCCTGGACCCCGGCATAGATGGGATAACTGTTCAGGAACGATGCCGGGACGGCCAGGCTGTTTCCGATATGCAGGATGGCCACGGTGACGATGGTCGCGATGTAGAACCATATGGCCACATACAGGTGCTTCTCCCGGCGCACCTTCAGCGTCATGAAGAAGTTGATGGCGAAGATGACCCAGATGATCGTGATCAGGATGTCAATGGGCCACTCCAACTCCGCGTATTCCTTGCTCGTCGTGTACCCCAGGGGCAGCGTGATGGCGGCACTCACGATGATGGCCTGCCAGCCCCAGAAGTGGATGCGACTCATGAGGTCGTTGTACATCCGCGCTTTCACCAGCCGCTGGGTGGAATAGTAGATGGCCGCAAAAATGGCGTTGCCGGCAAACGCGAAGATGACGGCGTTGGTGTGGAGCGGACGCAACCGCCCGAACGTCAGATACGGGCCCAGGTTGGCCTGCCACCAGGGCAGTTGAAGGGCAATGAGTGCGCCGACCAGCATGCCGACAAAGCCCCAGATTGCGGTAGCCAGGACGAACATGCGGACCACCTGGTCGTCGAAATGGATACGACCAGGAGTGATTTGGGTGGATGCCATGTACCGTGAAGGATGAGTTGAGCGAATCGGTACACAATAAACGTCAAAGGAAACGATTGCAATATCGGGGTTTCCCCCACGCCGTTGTGGGTGGTCACCTGCCATGTTGCCTCTGCGCGGACCCGTCACGGACCCATGCCGGATCATGCTATTGTTGATTCAGACGAACCCAACCTGGACGCATGATCATGGAAAACAGGAAAGAGCGACTTATAGGGCTGGTCGACGATCACCCCCTCATGCGCAAGGGGCTTCGGCTGGTCATCGAGGCAGAGGACGACCTTGTGGTATGCTGCGAAGCCGAGACCGCCGAGGCCATGCTCGAGCGAATCGGAGACCATCCGCCGGACGTGCTGGTCGTGGACGTTTCCCTGCCCGGAATGAGCGGCATAGATCTCATCAAACACGTACACGCCTTGAATCCCGACATCCGGGTCCTGGTGGTTTCCCGGCATGACGAAACCCTCTATGCCGAGCGGGCCATCCGCGCCGGTGCACGCGGGTATCTCATGAAAATGGCTGCGGGGGATACCGTCGTGACGGCCATCAGACGCATTCTCGCGGGGGGCATCTACGTTTCCGCGGAAATCAACGAACGGCTGTTGATGGGAATGGCGACAGGACAGAATTCGTTCAACCGCTCTCCGCTGGAAGTCTTGTCGGACCGGGAGCTGGAGGTTTTCGAGTTGACCGGACGGGGATTCGGCACCCGGGACATTTCCGAACGGCTCGGTCTGTCCATCAAAACCATAGAAAGCTACCGTGCCCGGATAAAAACCAAGCTGAACCTGGGCAGTGCGGCCGAACTCATGCAGCACGCCGTGCAATGGGTCGAGAGCGAAGCGGTAGTCAGCTCCTGACGGGGCTATTCGCCCGGCTTCACGATCCGGACCAGTTCGATATTGAACTTCAATACCGCCCAAGGGGGTACGGCCGATCCTGCTCCGAATCCACCGTATCCCAGGACGGGAGGGATGAGGATTTCCCGGACTCCGCCCACGCGCATGCCGATCACGCCCTGCTCGAATCCTGAAATGACGCCGCCGCCTCCTATGGTGAAGAAGAAATCTTCAGGGCGGGAATTCGATGCATCGAAAACCTGGTCGCCGTACGCAGGAAGGGTGCCGACATATTCCACGAACACGATATCCGCGAATTCGGCAATCCGACCGTCACCCGGTTGCACGTCCTCTATCCGGACATAGTCGAAAATCTCCAGGACGGTGACGTCGTATGTGACGTCCGTGTTGGGAGGGACGGCGCAGGATCCATCGGAAAAACATTGACCCTGGCGCCCGAAGGCCATGTGCGACGGAATTTCAAGGCGCCGTTCGCCCCCGACCCGGATGCCGGTGAGGCCTTCATCCCAGCCTTCAAGCACCTGGCCCACCCCGAACGTGAACGTGAAGTTCTCACCCTTTTCGGCCGTGGAATCGAAGATGGTACCGTCCGAGAACCGGCCGACGTACGATACGGTGAGTGTCTGACCGCGCTGGACGACCGCCCCGTCTCCTTCTGCCAGGTCCGTTACAATCAGCTCCCCCTTCTCTTCATTGCTGTCGCAGCCACCCAGGAAGGAGGCCATGACCAGGATTGGCAGTATCAGGAAAAATCGCGTGCGCATGGAAGGTCGGATCGGGATGAGGAACGGAAGAAAAAGGCAACGCCCCGCTCCGGCCGTTGTTCTGACCGGAACGGGGCATTTATTACGCCCCCGTGCGTTGGGGTTGAAGGGGCGGGGACCGACGCCGATGTCGGCTCAGGCCTGCTGCAGGCGGCTCAGCGTTTCGAGGTTCTTGACCACATCCTCGGCCGATGCATTCATGAGGGCCTGTTCGTCCTCTGAAAGCGGAACTTCGATGATGTCCTCGACTCCGTTCCGACCCAGTCGGCAGGGGGCGCCGATGAAGATGTCCTTGACGCCGTATTGACCGGTCAACCAGACGGCACACGGAAGCACGCGTCCGGAGTCCTTGATGATGGCTTCCACCATTTCGGCAGCCGCTGCACCCGGGGCATACCAGGCTGAAGTGCCCATGAGCTTCACGATTTCGCCGCCCCCGAATTTCGTACGCTCGACAATGCGGTCGATGGTGGCACTGTCCATGAGTTCAGGCAGCGGAATGCCACCGACGGTCGTGAAGCGGGGAAGCGGGACCATCGTGTCGCCGTGTCCACCCATGAGCAGGGCCTGGATATCGCGAACCGACACGCCCAGCTCCATGGCGATGAAGGCGCGGTAGCGGGCGGTATCCAGTACGCCGGCCATGCCGAAGACGCGCTGGCTGGGGAAACCCGACTTCATGTAGGCCACGTAGGTCATCACATCCAGTGGATTGGAAACCACGATGATGATGGCATTGGGGCTGTGCTTCGCGAACTGCTCGGTGACCGATCCCACGATGGATGCGTTCTTGGCGAGGAGGTCGTCGCGGCTCATGCCCGGCTTGCGGGCCAAGCCGGCCGTGATGACACAGATGTCCGAACCGGCCGTGTCGGCGTAGTCGTTCGTTCCCGTTACGCGGGTGTCGAACAAGTGGATGGGGGCCGACTCCTGCATGTCGAGCGCTTTTCCCTGGGGCAGGCCTTCGACGATGTCGATGAGAACGACTTCATCGGCCATATCCTTGCGGGCTACACATTCTGCTACGGTGGCGCCTACGTTTCCGGCTCCGACTACGGTGACTTTCATGACGGTATGGACTGTGATTTAAAGGGACATCGGAACGTACGGAACAGGAGGGCGCGGCGGGATCCGGGGAACGCCAAGTTTTGGCAAAATCATAATGTGCGGGCCGCACGGGTTCCGGTATATTGGAATCGTTCCTGATACTTGACCGCCCTTTTGTGATTCCCGCCATGAAGCTACCCACCATCCGATCCTCGTCCTTTGACCGGTGCGCCGCGCGGATCCTCGTCGCGTTTATGCTCGTCGTGTTCATCCATCATCCATCTGCGGTAGGCCAGACCAGTGATGATCGGCCTGACAATGTGGTCTTCATCGTGGCCGACGGCATGAGCGTCGTCGGAATGACACTCGCCCGGGACTATCTCCGGGACACGCAGGTCGAATCGAGCGGCCTGGCCCTGGATCCGTACCTGACCGGGACCGTCCAGACGTTTGCTGCGGATTCCCGGATTACGGACTCCGCATCGAGTGCGACGGCGTACGCCTCGGGCGTCAAGACGTATAACGGAGCCATCGGGATGAATGTGGACCGGCAGCCGGTCTCGACCATTCTGGAGCGGGCCGAACAACGGGGATTCCATACCGGACTGATTTCCACCGCCCGGATTACGCATGCCACGCCTGCGGCCTTCTCGGCCCACGTACCGGCCCGGGCCCAGGAGCAGGAGATCGCCGACCAACAAATCCGCCAGGGTATTGAGATCCTGCTGGGGGGTGGACGCCAGTTCTACGTCGGGCCCATGGAAGGGGGCGTCCGGACGGACAGTGCCAATATCATGCAGGACACGGGGTATCACCTGGTGGCAAACCGGGCGGAATTGCTTTCCCAGCAGGAATTGCCCGTACTCGGGCTGTTCAGCATGTCCCATATGGCCTACGAAATCGATCGCGCCCGGACGGCGGAACCGAGTCTGGCTGAAATGACCACGTGGGCGCTCGACCGGCTGGCGTCGCAGGACCGGCCCTTCTTCATGATGATCGAGGCCGGACGCGTGGATCACGCCGGTCACGGGAATGACGCTCCGGCTTTCCTCCACGATATGCTGGCTTTTGATCAGGCCGTCGCGGCTGCCCTGGCTTTTGCCCGCAAGGACGGTCGTACGCTGGTCGTCATCACGGCGGACCATGAGACGGGCGGACTCACCCTCGGAGGGGAATTCGAAGGGGGCGGATCGGGGTACCGGTACGACCCCACGGGATTGGCCGCTGCGCGCTCATCCATTGAGGATTTCGGTCGCCGTCTCACCGAAGTCCTTGCCGATCGTCCGGCATTGCCGAATTGGATTGCGGAAACATTGATGGCCGACTTCCAACTGAGCCTTTCCGAACCGGAGCAGTTCGAGTTGCGGCGCATCCTGGCGACCAACAACGATGCCCGGTTGCAGTCCTTCCTCCGGTCCACGCTGCAGGACCGTCTGGCACGGAGGGCATCGGTACACTGGTCCACCTCAGGGCACACCGCCGTGGACGTTCCCTTGTTCGCCTTTGGTCCGGGAGCGGGTGCGTTCAACGGATCCATGGACAATACACGAGTGGGCCTGTTGTTGGCGGAAATGATGGGTGTTCCGCTGGCGGAGTAGCGGACATGTCGGTCTTCACACGGTTCCTGGAAGGGGCACGGCCCCTGGTCGTGACCGATACGGAGACCACCGGTACATCCGCTGCCCAAAATCGAATCATCGAAATCGGGGCGATCGCCATACATCCCGACGGGACGCGAACGTCGTTCAGTCATCTGATCAATCCCGAGACGGCCATCCCGTACCGCATTACGCGGATCACGGGTCTGACCACCGGCCACGTGGCCAACAAACCGCGCGCGGCCGACGTCCTGCCGGACTATCTGTCCTTCCTGGGGGACGGGATATTCACGGCGCACAACATCGGGTTCGACCGGGCATTCATCAACGCGGAACTGGCGCGTGCGGGATTGCCGGAAATGGACCATGCCGGACTCTGCTCACTGCGGTTGGCGCGACGACTGCTTCCCGGACTGCGCAGCAAGAGCCTTGGCAATCTCGCAGCATTCTTCAAGTTGGACGGGCAAGGACGGCACCGGGCCTTGCGCGACGCCGAGGTCACGGTTGGCGTCCTTGAGCGGTTGCTGCTGATTGCCGAGGAAGAACACGGCATCCGTGAAATCGGGGAATTGCTGGAACTGCAGCGGAAGACCTACGCAAGTGTCCGACCGGCGTCGCCGCACCTGGACCGGATCCGCATGGACGTGCTGCCCCTCGTTCCTGAAGAGCCCGGTGTGTACTTCATGAAGGACGGCCAGGGGAAAGTGCTCTACGTGGGCAAGGCGAAAACGCTGGCCAGCCGTGTCCGGTCCTACTTCACGGCCGTGGAGGCCCATCCGGGACGCATCCGCAACCTGGTGGCCAACGTACGGATCGTCGACTGGGAGACCACGGAAACCGAGCTGAACGCACTCATCCTGGAGTCCCGGCTCATCAAGGACATCGATCCCCCGTACAACCGGGCGCTGCGCCGCCATGTATCGCGTCCGTTCCTGCGGATTGACTGGAACGAGCCGTTCCCGAGAATCACCGCCCAGGTCATTGTCCGGGACGACGGGGCGGAATGGTTCGGTCCGCTGCGATCCCGGGCCGAGGCCGCTTCCGTCATTGAGCTGATAGAACGACTGTTTGCCGTCAGGAATTGCTCAACCGCCGACCTGGAACGCGGTCGACGATGCCTGAGGGGGGACATCGGACGGTGCACCATGCCGTGCGAAAACACCGACCGGGAGGCGTATATCACCGAGGTCCGGCGCGTGGAAGCTTTCCTGAGGGGCGACGCCGACGAGGTGGAGGAACGGCTCATGGCCGACATGGCCCACGCTGCCGCAGAACTGGATTTCGAGGAAGCCGCCCGGATCCGTGACTGGCTGGCCTGGATTGCCCAGGGACGGAATCGGATGGGAGCGGTCGTCCGACCCATGGACAGTCCCGATACCGTGTACTGGTTGGATGCGGATTCGGTGACGTGTGCGGTGGTCCGTGGGGGGCTGGTGCATTGGACGGGGCGCATGCCGTCGCCGGTCGGGGCGGGCAACCTGCAATACATCTGCGAGCGCCTGGAGACCGTGCTTGCCCATTCCGATGTCGACCGCGATCCTACGCATCCCACTGAGGCCGATGCGCGTCGCATCCTGGAACACTGGGTGCAGGCCAACCGGGATGACCTCCTGGTGGTCCAGCGCCTGGATGGGGAATCGGTTTCTGCCTATCTGGATCGTGTCATGGATGCTATCTTGACCGACTGATCCGACCAAGTCCACCCCTTGCTACCCATGTTCCGTTCCGCACTCTCTGCCGGCATGCTGGTTTTCGCGGTCGGGTGTACGCAGCATCCCGAAGCACCAGCCTACCCTGACCGTCCTTCATCGCCCGACGATATCCGTCGTTCGAATGCGTTCGTGGCCGAAGCATCGGCAGCGCTTGGCGAGGGAGACGTCGAGGGGTACCGCGTGCGCATGGACTCGGCCCACACACTCCGGCCCCAGCAGGCGGTGTATCTGTTCCATGCCGGCCGATCCCGTCTGGCAGCGGGTGATACCCTGCAGGCCATGACGTTGCTGGATGTATTCGCAGGTATGGGAATGACGCGCGACCTGGCGGCCGATCCGGTATTTGCCGGTCTCCTGGAGCGTGACCCGTTCCGGCGCGTTTCGGAGGCGCTTACCCGGAATGCTGCGCCGATCGGAGTGGTCTGGACCGTTGCGGAGGGGGGCAGCCCCGACCTGGTCCCGGAGGGCGTTGCCCGGGATGAGACGGGTCAACGTTGGTTCATCGGAAGCGTACGCGAGGGCGTCATCCTGGAGCTGGCGGAGGACGGCATCCGCACCCTTGTTGAAGGTCTTCCTTCGGTCATGGGCATGACGTGGGTGGAGGGTCGGCTTTATGCTGCGGTTACGCGCGGCCCGAATCTCGCCTCGGAAACAGAATGGGAGTCCGGTGTCGTGGTTGTGGATCCATCCAGCGGGGAGGTGGTGCATCACATCCGGATTCCCGATGCCGAGCCGGTGGTTGACGCCGATGGAACAGCGCCCGGCGCGTGGCCGGGCGACCTTGTGGTAGCGGCGGACGGAACGGTCTATGTATCCGATTCACTGCGAAACGTCATATGGCGTGCCCGGCCGGGCATGGACGTGTTCGAGGCGGCCGTGTCGTCGCCGTGGTTTGCCTCCTTGCAGGGGCTGACGTTCCTGGAAGACGGGCAGACGCTGGTGGTGGCCGATTACACCGCCGGACTGTTCCGTGTGGATCCGGAAGAGGGTACGGCAACGCGCATGCGGGTTCCGTATGGGCAGACGCTCCTGGGCGTGGACGGCCTCTACCGCGGAGGTGGGGGACTCGTCGCCGTACAGAATGGTACCGCACCCCAACGGATCCTGCACGTTCGGCTGTCGGACGATGCGCGGGATGTGGTCTCCATCACGGTCCTGGCGGCCAATCAACCGGAATTCGACGAGCCCACGCTGGGCGTGGTCATCGATACGTCCTTCGTGTTCGTGGCCAACAGCCATTGGGGGCATTTCACGGACGGGGCGCAGTTGGACACCGACCGGGATCGATCGGCGCCGCGCCTGATGGCCGTCCGATTGCCGTAGCATTGTCCTGGCGCCTTACGGGCGCGATTGGGCGAGGGCCCGACGGTACACGTCCAGCCAGGCCTGTGACGCGTGGTCCCAGGAGAAATCCTTCTGCATGCCCCTCCGCATGGCAGCGGCCCATCGGTTCCCGTCGCGGAATGCCTGGACTGCTCGCGTGAGTGCATGGGCCATGGCTTGCGGTTCGGGTTGCCTGAATATGAATCCGGTGCCGTTTTCGGGGTGCTCGTCAAGATCGATGACCGTATCGGCCAATCCACCCGTGGCGTGTACGATGGGCAGCGTGCCATAGCGCATGCTGTACATCTGATTGAGTCCGCAGGGTTCGTACCGGGACGGCATGAGGAAGGCGTCAGCGCCGGCCTCAATCCGGTGGGCCAGGGCCTCGTCGTATCCAATCCGTAATCCCAGTCGTTCCGGGTGGCGCTGCCGGGCGTACCGGAATCCGTCCTCCAGCACGGCGTCCCCGCTGCCCAGAACCACGAAGGTCACCGGGGACCGAGCCAGGACATCGTCCAATACGGCAAGCAACAAATCCAGTCCTTTCTGTGTGGCGAACCGGGAAATCACGCCCACCACCAGCGAGTCGTCCCCGGCCGGCAGGCCGAATTCCTTGAGCAGGGCACTCCGGTTCTGCTGCTTTCCCCCGGGCGCTTCGGCTGAATAAGGGGTGGTGATGTGCGGGTCGCTGGCCGGATTCCACACCTCGGTGTCCATTCCGTTCAGGATTCCGTCGAGATCCCAACCCCGGGATCGGAGCCAGCCGTCGAGGCCTTCCCCGAATTCATACGTCTGGATTTCGCGGGCATAGGTCGGAGACACCGTGACAATCCGGTCGGCATGGCGGATGCCGTCCTCCAGGCAATTCCCGACCCCGTCCAGCCGGAGGGAGAGCCACTCCGGGACGTGACCCTGGTAGGCCAGATTGTGGATGGTCAGTATCGATCGGGTCCGTCCGAACAGATGGTCCCATGCGTATTCCGTCCGGATGAGCCGCGGAAGGAGGGCGGTCTGCCAGTCGTTTGCATGGATGATGTCCGGGGACCATGCGTATTGCTGGAGGATGCGGATGGCCGCGTGCTGCAGGAAGACGAAACGGAGCACTTCATCCGGGCGGTTCGTATAGATGCGCCCTCCATGGAAGAATCGTGGACAGTCCACCAGGTACACTTCCACCTCCGAGTCAGGAAGGTGCCCGTACCACACATTGAAGGGGATGACCTCGTCGGCCACACTGACGGATTGACCGTGGAACTCCGTGGCATGGATGAAGCCGTGATCGAAGACCCGGATGGAATCGTATAATGGGAGGATGAGCTTGACGTGTACACCCAGCCGGGAAAGGGCCACGGGAAGCGCGCCCGAGACATCGGCCAGACCGCCGGTTTTCACGTATGGCACGCACTCGCTGGTGACGAAACAGACATTCATGGACATAACATGACTTGGGACGGCATCCACATTCCCGCGGGCTTTCTGGAAGCATCGGAAGCGGACGGTGAGGTGATCGGATTTTCGGAAGAGCAGCGGCCCATCCGCGCTCGCGTACTGGGTAGTGGTCCGCGCCGGATCTTCCTGATGGGCGGGGCACACGCCGACGAGCCGGTCGGCCCCACGACGCTTCGGGCACTGGTCCGGGCCGACCACTCCACGCCCTTCTTCCAGTCCCTTTTCTCGGAATGGACGCTGTGCGTGGTGCCGCATGTGAACCCCGACGGCGAGGCGCGCAATGCCGGGTGGCGAGATGCTTGGCCGGATCCGGAAGCGTACATGGCCGGTGTGCGACGTGAGCCTCCGGGCAGGGACCTCGAGTTCGGGTTTCCTGACATGCGTCCCGAAAACGAGGTGGTCGCAGCGTTCATGCGGAAATACGCCCCGTTCCGTGTCCACGCCAGCCTCCATGGCATGGGGTTCTCTGAGGGCGCACTGCTGTTGATAGAGAAAAACTGGGCGTACCGGACCGAAGCCCTGCAACGCGCCTTTATCCGGGCGGCGAACACCCATGGACTCGGGCTGCACGACCACAACCGGAAGGGAGAGAAGGGGTTCTTCAGGATTGCCGCCGGATTCACGACGACCCCGGAGGGGGAGGCCATGCGCCGGTATTTCCTGTCCCACGACGAGCCCGAGACGGCTGCCCTGTTCCGGATGAGCTCCATGGAATACGTCCGTTCACTCGGAGGGGACCCGCTCTGTGCCGTGACGGAGCTCCCGCTTTTCCTGGTGGACGGGTCGGCGGGGCAGCCTGAGCGACCGGAGGCGTATCTGGCGTTCCGCGAACGGCTGCCGGCCATTCGCTCGGGACTGGCAAACGGCCGGTCCGTGCGATCGGAATGGACGCCATTCGGGCTGCCCCCCGTGCCGGTGACCTCGGCGGTGGATATCCATCTGCAGACGCTTGCCGCACTCATCCAAACAGCCACATGACCACGTAAACGCCCAGGAACATGGCTACGATGTCGGCGGCCAGTCCGGCGGGCACCGCATGGCGGGTTTTCTTCACATTGACCGCCCCGAAATAGACGGCAATCACGTAAAACGTTGTCTCCGTGGATCCGAACATCGTGGCGACCATCTTGACCAGGATGGAGTCCTCTCCGAACTGCTGGATCATGTCCAACACGATGGCAGCCGATCCTGAACCGGTCAGCGGCCGGATGATCATCATGGGCAGGACCTCGGGAGGTACGCCTATCCAACCCAGGACGGGTCGGAGGCCTTCCACCATGAACTCCATGGCGCCCGAAGCACGGAACATGCCGATGGCAAACAGGATGGCCACGAGGTAGGGGATGATGGTGACCGCCACCTTGAAGCCGTCCTTGGCTCCTTCCACGAACTCCTCATAGACCGGGACCCTCTTGATGAGTCCATACAAGGGAAAGCCGACGATGAGCAGCGGAAGGACAAAGACGGAGACGATTTCTATGATCGATCGAACGGTATCCATGTCAGGCCTCCTCCTTTGCGGGTATGCGGTAGCGCTTCAGACCGGACAGGAACCGGGCCGAAAAGATGGCGACCGCCAGTGAGATGGTCGTTACGATGATGATGGCAAAGATCAATTCATTGATCTGGAGTCCCATGAGCGCCACCAGGATGACGGGTGGCACCAACTGCACGCTGGCCGTATTCATGGCCAGGAGCATGACCATGGAGTTCGTGGCGGTATCCGGATCCGGATTCAGGGTCTGCAGCTCTTCCATGGCCTTGATGCCGAGCGGCGTTGCGGCATTGCCCAGGCCCAGCATGTTCGCCGTCAGGTTGAGCACGATCATGCCCAGAGCGGGATGGCCCTTGGGAATTTCCGGAAACAACGGACCGAAAATGGGCTGGGTGAACCGCACCACGGCGTGGATCATGCCGGATGCCTCGGCAATCTTCAACAAGCCCATCCAGAGCGCTATCACGCCGATGAGTCCCAGGGCCAGCGTGACCGCGGTTTCCGCCATGGAGAAGGCCGCCGACGCAATGGCCTGCATCTTCACGAAACGGACCTTCTCGAACCGGATGATGGCCGTCGCGGTCGAGTCCGAGGTCGGCGTGAGGGACAGCACCGGGCCCCGAAGGTCGTTGTCCCGCGGCGAGGTCATGTCCCGGATGGTTGCGAGCGGCTCGGGGACCGAGGCGTCGGCGGCGAACCGGAGTTGCATGCCGTCGGCTGTCCGGACCAACGTACCGCTCCAGGGACCGCCAGAGCCGTGCTCCACACCATACAGTTGCCGGAAACGATCGTCCGGAATAGTCACCGTGACCGGCTGCCGTCGCAGGTCGGATTGGCTGTCCATTCCGATATCCAATGCGACTTCCGCATTATTGCGATACGTGTCCCGGGCCAGGTCACGGGTATCGTAGACAAGGGCGAAGACGAGACTGATGATGATCAGTCCGCCCCAGATGTAATTCAGCATGGCACCTCCTGTGTCCGCTGGGTCCTGAATCTCCGGTCTCCATTCCCGGATTGTGATGCAGATGATACGAAAAAACGGTCGGGGCGGATACGAGCCACCCCGACCGTCTTTACATCAGACCAGAAGGTACGGTGAGTGTATCGGCTGGCCGAAGTCCGATTTAAGGTCGTCACGTGAAGGATGCGTGAAGCACGGGGCGGGCCGTATTAAGAATCAACCGGTGCGGACGACACTTCCCGTGGAGTCCTGGCATCCTTTTCCATTGTTCAGAACCAACCGTGTCCGAGTGACGCCCATGATTCGCGGCATCCTGCGTATGGTCGCCCTTACTGCCGTGGTGTACGTTTCGGCGTGCTCCACGGCCGTGGATGTGGATCCGGGGCCGGATGATCCCGGGCTTCCGGATGTGCCGTCGGTCCGGATGGAAGTAGCTGCCTATCATCCATACTGGGCCACGTCCGCATGGTCGCAGTACGACATGGATCTGTTGGATGTCCTGTTTTTCTTCGATCTTCCCATCTCGCCGACAGGCACGATCGAGGACCGGCGGGGCTGGCCCCACGCCTGGTTCGATCTCATTGCCGCCGCTGAATCCGCGGACACCCCCATCCATGTCACGGTCAGCATCCTTGAGGCACATGTATTCCGGAGTGTATTCTCGACGCCGACGTACGTACAGACGCTCGAAGAGACGTTGGTCGACCTGTCCGCTTCCGGATCGGTTTCGGGCCTGCACCTGGATGTTGAACTGTTCGAGCCGGTATCCGATCAGGAACGGAATGCATTCACGGACCTGGTACGCCGGTTGTCGGTTCGCCTGAAGCAGGGCCGCCCGGATTTCCAGCTCAGCATCTTCCTGACCGCCACGGACCCGGCCGAAGCCTATGACGACCAGGCTCTCGCTGCAGCCGTGGACTTCGTGGTCATCCAGGCGTATGATCTGCATTGGTTGACGAGTCCGACGGCCGGGCCGGTTTCACCGCTCCATGGCTGGGGTGATCGCAACTGGGGGGCCATCCTGGCCCGCGCCGAGCAGAACGGGATCCAGAGGGAAAAAATGTTGTTTTCCGTACCCTACTATGGCTATGAATGGCCCACCGTGGACAGTCTCTCGGGTGCTGCGACGCGCGGTCCCGGGCGGCTGACGACCTATGCGCCTGCGCTCGTCGGCGTGCCGGCCGCCCGGGACCGCGCAATCCTGAACGGCATGCAACGGGATCCCGTATCGGGCTCGCCGTGGTACGCAATCCAGGATTCGACGGGATGGACGCAGGGTTGGTATGAGGATGCCACGTCACTGGCCCTGAAATACGACTTCGTCCAACAGGAAGCGCTGCGGGGTGTGGCCATTTTTCCGTACGCGTATGGCGATGCCACCCTCGAATCGGCGCTTCGGGACGCCCGGATGACCCCATTGCCATGATGTCGACATCTCCATCTGGATTCCTGCGTGCCGGTCCGGGCACCCTCGTGCGATCCCTGGCCGTGTTGGTGGTCTGGGCGCTGTTTTCCGTTGGGGTCGCCCGCGCACAAACAGACTCAACCCGAGCCGACACGACCCAGGCTGACAAAATTCAGGCTGACTCCTCCGCGTGGCGTCCCTATGTGGCCGGGTACTATGCGCACTGGATGGGGGATGCCTGGAAGGACATGGACCTCACTCTGTACGACCGCGTCCTGTTCTTCACCACACGGGTGGATTCACTCGGACTCATTCTGACCCGGAATGGCTGGCCCGAAGCGTGGACCGGGCTGGACAGCGCCGCCACGGCTGCCGGAGCCGATCTCATTCCGACCGTCGCCATGATGGAGCGGGAAACCATTTTGCCGGTCTTCGCGGACTCCGTCCGGTGGACGCGTCTGGTGGGTGAAATCGAACGGTTGGTAGCCGAGTCCGCAAGTCCGGGTGTCCATCTGGACATCGAACTCTTCGAGCCTGCTCCCGACAGTGTCGTCGCAGGCTTCGCGTCGTTCCTTCGATTGTTGAACGGCGTCCTGCCCGACTCGGTGGATATTTCGGTATTCGCGCCGGCCTTCGATGTCAGCCGCATGTTCGATCTCCCGAGCCTGGAACCGCTCGTGGACGATTTTTACGTCCAGGGATACGATCTGCATTGGCTTGACGGGCCGTCGGCCGGACCGGTGGCCCCGATGGACGGGTGGGGTGGGGCCAACTGGCAGACCATCCTGGCGCGGTACCGGGAGGCCGGCATCCCGGACGAGCGGATTGTCATGACGCTGCCCTACTACGGCTATGAGTGGCCGGTGGCGTCGACGGCGTTCGGTGCCGCAACCACGGGCAAGGGGCATATCCTGACCTATGCCCGCGTGGACAGTACCCGGCTGCCGGATATCCAGCGGTCCGTGGAAGGCCGCCTGGAGATCCTGGGGCTGCTGCGCGACGACATTTCAGGCAGCCCGTTCTATACCTGGATGGATTCGACCGGACTGTACCAGGGCTGGTTCGAAGATGAGGAGAGCATTGGAACGAAGCTGGACTTCATCCGACGCGAAAGCTTGGGTGGAGCGGCCGTGTTCCTGATGGGATACGACCGGGGCCTGTTCAATCCCGCGATCAGAGCATTCAGGAGCCAGCCTGGGGATCGTGGTCCGAACAAAACTCCATGAGGACGCCCCCTGTATCCTTCGGGTGGACGAAAAAGATCTGTTTGCCGTCGGCGCCCGGTTTCGGCGCATCGTTCAGCAGACGCAGGCCCAGCGCAGCGGCGTGGGCGTGCATGGCGGACGCATCTTCCACGGCAAACGCCAGGTGATGCATCCCGGGACCCTGGCGCGCAATGAACCGCGCGATGGGGGAATCCGGCGAGGTGGCTTCCAGCAATTCAATCTTCGTGCCCCCGGCGTCCAGGAAATGGGTACGGACGCCTTCCGAGACCACTTCCTCGGTCTTGTAGGGCTCGGCACCGAACAGGCGACGGAAACGGTCCAGTGCGGCGTCAATATCATCGACGGCAATGCCGATATGTTCGAGTTGCATGGGTTTTTTCGGTAGATTGAAGGCAGCCATGAAAATAGACCACTCCCAGGAACATACGCCGCTTACGGACTCCGATTACCAGCGACCGGTCATGATCGCGAGCCTGGTGATCGCGGTCCTCATGCTGGGAGGCAAGACGACCGCGTTCGTGATTACGGGCTCGGCGGCCATCCTTTCCGATGCGCTTGAGTCGGTCATCCATCTGTTCGCCACGGGGTTTGCGGCCTACAGCATGTGGTATGCATCGCGTCCCGCCGATGCGTCGCATCCGTACGGACACGGGAAGATCACCTACTTCTCGTCCGGTTTCGAGGGCGCACTCATCATGATCGCGGCGGTGGCCATTCTGCATACGGCCATCCTGGATCTCATCCGGGGCCCCCAAATCCAGCATCTGGGCACCGGTCTCTGGATTACGGGCGGGCTGGCGGCCGTGAATGGCCTGCTGGGATTCGCCCTTGTCCACACCGGTAAGAAGCATCGGAGCATTATCCTTCAAGCCAATGGCCACCATGTACTTACGGACATGTGGACAAGTATCGGTGTAATCGCCGGCCTCATGCTGGTGTATTGGACGGGCATCCTCTGGTTCGACCCGGTGCTGGCCATCATCGTGGCCCTGAATATCCTCTGGACGGCCTTCCGGTTGATGCGGAACTCCGTTCGCGGGCTGCTCGAGACGGTCGATGCGACCGAAACGGAGCGCATCCGTGCGCTGCTCCAGGAAGCCGCAGACAAGGAGGTCGTGAGCGGATTCCATCAACTGCGGCACCGGCGCATCAACAACGAAGTCTGGATCGAGTACCACCTGTTGTTTCCGGAAGACCTGTCCGTGGCCCTCGCGCATGATCGGAGTCATCGCGTGGAGGACGCCGTACATCGGTTGTTTCCGGGTGATGTCGTGGTCGTGACGGCGCATCTGGAGCCCGAACTGCACGATGAAGCCCATTCGGACCGGCAACCCGAGCCGTTGGACGTGCTGGGAGGGGGGGCGTCATGAAAGCCGATATCCTGATTGTGGGAGGAACGGCCGCGGGGACGGCGGCAGCCGCCGAAGCGCGAAGGCGCAACCCGGATGTCCGGATCGTTCTGGTGGACAGCAATACGGACGTAGCCTACAGCACCTGCGAAATGCCCATGTATGTGGGCGGGGACGTGGCGTCCGCGGCGGACCTGACGCGGTTTTCGCCGGCTTCGTTCGCGCAGGAATACGCCATCGATGTGCGTTCCGGCGTGCGGGTCCTGTCGGTGGACCTGAAATCGCGCGTGGCACGGACATCGGATGGCGACCTCCGTTTTGACCGGTTGATCCTGGCCACGGGAGCGCGGGCGACCGTGCCGGCGGCCCTTGCGGAAGATCCGGGCACATGGACCGGTTCGGACAGGCGTGCTCCGGATGTACATGTTCTCCGGAACCTGGATGACGCACGGGCCATCCGGGGGTTGTTCGACGAGCGAGCCGGACAGTCCGACGGGGGTGTTCATCATGCCGTCATCGTGGGGGGCGGGTTCGTGGGCCTGGAAGTGGCCCATGCGTTGCGTTCGCATGACGTCCGGGTGACGGTGGTCCAGCCGGAGGGCCACGTGCTTTCAGCGGGCCTGCCGAAGGAGCAGGCCGACCGGATGGTTGTCGCCATGCAACACGCCGATGTGGCGGTCCGACCGACGCGTGCTGTCGGCATGGACAGGGGTCCCGACGGACGCATCCTGGCCTTGCGCACGGACGACGGGGAGCAAATCGGCTGTCAGTTCGTGCTCGTGGCCACCGGCATTGTGCCGACCTCGGAACTGGCCGACGGCATGGGCCTCGCCTTGACCCCGGGAGGGGCGGTCCAGGTGAATGAACAGATGCGGACGTCCAGGTCGGACGTCTGGGCATGTGGGGACGTCGTGGAACTGCCGGACGCCATCAGCGGGGGATCCATCTGGGTCCCGTTGGCCATGAACGCGTTCCGCTCGGGGCGCGTTGCCGGGGCCAATGCCGCACGCAGACCGGGGACGCGCCCCGAGCGGATGATGCCAGTCGTGCCGGCCTTCGCGGTACGGGCATTCGGATTGGATGCGGCCTACGCGGGTCTCCGCTTGGACGAGGCGCGGGCCGCCGGGTACCGGGCGAAGGCCGTGGACATGACGGGCGCCTCGCATGCCCGGTTGTTGGGGGGACAGGATGTCCTCCTGCGACTCGTATACGATGAACCCTCGGGGCGCGTACTGGGGGCGGCGACCGTAGGGCCACCGGGCTCCGCCCTGCGAATGAATACGGTCGCCGCCCTCATCCGCCTTCGCGGAACGGTGGACGACCTGGAAGCGGCCGATACGGTATATCACCCCCATGTAGCTCCCATGCACGATCCGCTCAAGGTGGCGGCTCGCCTGGCGCAAAAATCAAGAGAGGAACGATAGACGGATGGGACTACGTGCACGCATTGAAGCGGCCAGGCAACTGGAGCAGGATGAGGACCGTCGGTCCTACACCGGTCATGCCCGACGCGGCGGAGGGGGCGATGCGGGCGACGAGCGCCAGATCACGGACCTGGTATCGGGCGTAACGCGCTGGCGCCGCTACCTGGACTTCCTCGTGGATCATTTCTACAGCGGCGATCCGTCCAATCTGGACCGGAAGGTGCGTACGGTGCTGCGCATGGGGCTCTACGAACTCGTCGTCTCCGGGACCGCGTCCCATGCGGCCATCAACGAGAGCGTGGAACTGGCCAAGAAGCACGCCCACCGGCGCGTCTCCGGGCTGGTGAACGGCATCCTCAGGGCTGCCCAAAGGGCTGTCGAATCGACCACGTCGGGCTTGGCCGATGGTGGACCCGGGTTGCCTGAACCCCGGACAGGGGACCGGGCCGCGGACCTGGCCATCCGGTATTCCCATCCGGACTGGATGGTCCGCCGATGGCTCGCGCGCTGGCCGGAGGAAGAGGTGATCGCCCTCCTGCAGCACAACAATGCGCCTCCGACGTTTGGCGTGCTCGACATGTCCACCGGTGCGGTGGAATCCGTGACATCGGTGCAGGGACTCATCCGCAGCGGGGCGCTGGCCCGGGGAGATGTCCGCATCCAGGATGTGGGTGCGGCACAGGTGGTGGATATCCTGGCACCCGAGCCCGGAATGACCATACTGGATGTGTGTGCCGCGCCGGGTGGGAAGGCCATTGCTTCGGCCCTCCGTCTGGGTGGTTCGGGTCGGATGATCGCCGCGGACATCCATGCCGACCGTCTGGGGTTGGTCCGCGACGGGGCCGCGAAAGCCGGACTGGATGTAGTGGAGACGCGGGTCATGGATGCACGCCACCCGGACAATGACCTGGTCGATGCGTGCGATGCGGTGCTCATAGATGCGCCGTGCTCCGGTCTGGGCGTGCTCTCCAAGCGAGCCGACATGCGTTGGCAAAGAACGGAAGGAGACCTGGAGGAACTGATTGCGCTGCAACGGGAAATACTGGGCGCCACGGCGCGGTGTGTCCGACCGGGAGGGATCCTTGTATACAGCACCTGCACCACGGAGCCGGAGGAGAACGAACGCCAGGTGGAGGACTTCCTGGCCGCGCACCCTGGTTT
Organism: Rhodothermales bacterium; assembly: GCA_040221055.1. Lineage (NCBI taxonomy): Bacteria > Pseudomonadati > Rhodothermota > Rhodothermia > Rhodothermales > Rhodothermales bacterium. The sequence continues at coordinate 105,697 of JAVJVN010000012.1, forward strand.
CGTACGGGATCCCATTGAAGCGAATGTGCCGCTGACGCCGTCCGGCGACTACCTGGCGTTGCCGCAGCGGACCGGACACGATGGAGCCTATGCCGCCCGGTTGCGTCGGCTGTGACGGGAAATTGAAACCTTGTGGAACCGGCTGGCATACGTCATCCTCATCATTCGCGGATTCCATGCGCCTGAACGTCGTTATTCTGGTCATCATCCTGGCCGTTCTGTCCCCGGAGGCGCACGCCCAGCGTGTGGCCAAGTACGGGGCGGATTTCCTTGCGGGTGGCGTCGGTGCCCGGGCGCTCGGCATGGGAAGTGCCTTCACGGCATTGGCCGACGACGTATATGCCGGGTACTGGAATCCTGCCGGGCTGCGGGGGGTTGCGGGGCCGGAAATCGCCTATATGCACGCCGAGCGGTTTGCCGGAGTCGTGAGCTTTGATCATGCGGCCTATGCATGGCCGCTTTCGGATCAGTCCACCGTGTCGGTTTCGATGTTCCGGAGCGGTGTCAATGACATCAAGAACACGCTCGATGCCTGGGATTCCGTGCGTGACGTGCCGGTCCCGGAAAACATCACGACCTTTTCGGCCGTCGATTGGGCGGTGTTTTTCGGGTATGGCCGGGATGTCGGCGAACGCCTGCGTGTGGGTGCGACGGCGAAAGTCATCCGCCGCTCGATCGGCGACTTCGCGGAGGCCTGGGGCTACAGTTTCGATGCCGGTGCCCAGTACCGCTCGGGATCATGGCGCTTGGGTGTGAATGTCCAGGATATTTCGTCCATGCTACAGAGCTGGACCGTGAATGAAGGGGCGCTGACCAATCTGGTGGAAGTATTCGGGGACGACATGCCGGAAGGGGGTACCGAACTGGTACTGCCTGTGGTTCGAATGGGTGCGGCCCGGTTGTTTGCCACCGGATCGGGAGTGGCCACGGTGTCCGCAGATGTCGATGTGGCGTTCGACGGGCAGCAGGCCAACGCCTGGAACGCGGGCGACGTATCGTTTCATCCCCGGGTCGGGGCCGAGTATGCCTATCGTGACGCCGTCGCCGTGCGGGCCGGGTTGAGTCGCATCCAGCATATTGAGGGAGATGGGCTCGATATTGTACCGACCATCGGAGCCGGATTGCACGTCCGCCGCATCCGTATCGATTACGGATTCGGAGATTTCGCCGGTCTGGTGGCGGATCTGGGGTGTTCGCATCGTATTTCCGTCAGTTTCCTCATCCGCGCCACCGAGTAAGGCCACGACATGGAATCGGGCGACAACGGTACGATCTCATTGATCATTCCCCTCTTCAACGAGGAGGACATGATACCCGTGCTCATCCGGGAGATTGAAGCTTTCCGGGCAGCTAGGGCTGCATTGGGGGATGCCGTTGATGTCCTGTTGGTGGATGACGGCAGCCGGGACGGGACTTTTGCTCGTGTCCAGGAGCGCGTCGCGGCCCTGGAAGGCTACACGGTCATCCGGTTTTCGCGGAATTTCGGGCACCAATTGGCCGTCACGGCAGGACTGGAACTGTGCCGGGCTGACGCGGCCATCATCCTGGACGCGGATCTGCAGGATCCGTTGGACGTGGCGGGTGCCATGATTGACCGCTGGAAGGAAGGATACGATGTTGTCTATGGCATCCGCCGGGCGCGTGTGGGCATGACGTTCATGGAACGGTGGACGGCGCGGTGGTTCTACCGGTTTTTCCGGTCCTTCACGGCGGTCGATGCCCCGGTCGACGCGGGGGACTTCCGCCTGGTGTCCCGCCGCGTGATGGACGCCTACGCGCGCCTCGGGGAGCAGCAGCCCTATGTGAGAGGGCTCATTGCGTGGTTGGGCTTCAATCAGACAGGCATTGAATATGACCGGCCGGGGAGGGCAGCCGGAACGTCCAAGTATCCCATGCGGAAACGACTCCAGTTGGCCATGGACGGTGTGGCATCGTTTTCCACCCAACCACTCAAGTATGCCGTCCGGTTGGGACTCCTGATCGCGCTTGGATCGGTGGCCGGGCTCATCTGGGTCCTGCTGACCAAATATGTGTTCGGTACGGCCATCACCGGGTGGGCATCGTTGATTTTTGCGGCGTTCTTCTTCGGAGGTCTCCAGTTGTTCTTCCTGGGTATCGTCGGATCGTACCTTGCCCGGGTCTACGAAGAGGTGAAGGGTCGTCCCCGGTACGTGGTCCAGGACTCCTGGATGTCCGGTGACACGGTTCAACATGGTTCAGGAGCAAAAGCGGATGTCCGTGGTTTGACGTGATATGAAGCGGTTTACGGAAGCAGACAGAACAGGATTGGTGGTGAGCCTGCTGGTTCACGCCGCCGTTCTGCTGTTGCTCTGGTTCATGACGCCGACACCGATCGAGAAACAGCCTATCGGATTCCTGGAGGTCGAGTTCGGCCCGATTTCCGAAGGCCGACCCGTGCAGCAGGCGCCCGAGCGGCCCGTACCGCAGGAAGCAGATGAACCGGAGCCTGAGGAATTGGAAGAGACGCCACCGGCCGCTCCGCCGGAGGAAGCCAAACCTGTGGATTTGCCCGAACAAACCGACGATATCGCATCGGAGGATGTGGTTGAGAATGTCGAAACGGACGTGATTGCTCCCGAACAGGCGACGACACAGGAGGAAGTGGTGGACGAGGAGCCTCAGCCTGAACGGGAGATCGTGCGGCCGCTGGGCAGCGGTGCCCTTACCGATGAATCCGCCGATGCATCCGGTGATGCGGGCACCGGCAGTGACGAGCGGGTGTCCGCTCCGTTCCAGATCGAAGGCTTGAACCGGTCGCCGGTCGCCACGCCACTTCCGGCGTATGCCGAACAGGTCAACGCGCTCATCCGGGTGCGGATAACGGTGAATCCACAGGGACGGATCATTGAACGGATCCCGCTCATCAAGGGTAATCCGACGCTGGAACAGTCCGTGATGGATGCGCTCCTCCGCTGGCAATTCAACCCACTGCCCCCGAACGCGCCCCAAGAGAACCAGACCGGTGTGATTTCCTTCCGGTTCCGGCTGCAGTAGGCGTTCAGCGGCCACCCCAGATTTTCGGGAAGCGGCTGCGCACCCGATCGGTTTGCTCCTCATTCCTGAATGGCTCCGCCAGACCCAGTCCGATCGGGCCCGAACGGGCCACGAGTACGGCCAGCTGATCGGCCGATGCCGAAGCACGTGTGACGGGTACGTCCTTCCGGTCCAGGAACCACTGGATGGCCGATTCCGGTATGTCCACCCATCCATCGGTCACATGGGGAGCCAGGAATTGGACCGCTGCCGTGGACAGCCGGCGGTCCCCGTACTTCAGGTTCCGTCCCGGGAGGCCGACGGCCGAGGGTTCAATACCGACCGGAAGGCGGATTGCCGCATTCACCAGCCGATCGTACTTGGAGCCGGCCAGGCATCCAAGGCTTTCCGACACCGACGCAGGAAGACCGAGGTGGACCCACGGGCTTTCCCCGGATGGCAGGCCATGTATGCGCGGATGGGCGGGACCCGGTCCGGAGGGAGCGGTCCGGTCCGCGTGCGGACGGGAGGGGGCATCTGGTTTGCGAAGGAGGGCGGCAAAGAATCCGCCCGTGTCGTTCCTGTGGGGCCACAGCCGCAGGGCATTGCGGACGTCAGGGTGGTAGGTTGCGCCTTTCCATTGGGTGATGCCGGGGTCCGTCCGGAGGCCGGAAATCGATGCGGGCTCCACGGTCACGCCCGGATGACGGCGGAGTACGCGGTCCAGGACGGCCTCGTTTTCCTCGGGAGCAAACGTGCAGGTGGCATAACAGATGCGGCCGCCGGGACGGACCAAGCGGACCGCTTCGGACAACAGGCGGACCTGAAGGGCCTGATGGGCCTCACGATTCTGTTGGGCGACAAGGACATCCGGGTTCTTCCTGCAGGTACCTTCACAGGAGCACGGTGCATCCACCATGACGGCGTCGAACGCGTTCGAGGGCCCTGGCCAACGAGTCCCGTCCTGGATGGTCATGACGACATTCACCAGGCCCAGGCGATTGACGGTGGTCTGGATGATGCCGGCGCGGGCCCGTGAAATGTCGTTCGCCACGACCGTGCCGGTCAGGCCGACCGATAGCGCCAATTCGGCCGTCTTGTTTCCCGGAGCCGCACACAGATCCAGAATGTACTCTCCCGGTGCGGCATCCAGCAGACGCGCGGCCAGCAACGCGCTCTCTTCCTGGAAATGCCAACCGCCCAACAACCAGGAGCGGGTGAATTCCTCATCCCGCTCGGCCCGGAGTCGCCAGGCATGCTGTCTCCAGGAAACGGCATCGCGGTCCAGATGGCTCAATGCAGCGGCAGCCTCCCGCAAGGGATGCATCCAGACGGTCTCGGGAAGGGGCTGTGAGCAGGCATCCGTGAAGGCCGAATGGTCATCCACCAGGCCCGTGTATCGTTCAAGTATTGAGTTCACAGGCGTATGTCAAGACGAAGTCGCACAGCGAGTTGTTCATTGGCTCCCTCGGGGTGCATGCGCAGATCCACATCGGGCAGGTTCAGGATGCCGAAGGACACCGACCCATGGTCACCGACGACCTGTTTCGTGACCGTCGCTTCGGTACGCAGGGTCCAGGGACGCTGCCACTGGTCCCCCGACTGGAACGTTCTGTGCTGGTACCAGGCATGCGGGGCACGCAATGAGGCAAACAACCGGAATGCGACACGGGGACGGATGCGACGGTTCAGATGCAGGTCCACGATGTGCATGGGCAACCCTTCCATGGCCAGCCAGAACGGCAGACTGCCGTCAGCAATGCGCCGCGTATACCGGTAGGACAGGGTTGTCCAGATGTCCTTGGCGGGTCGATGGTCCACCTGGACGGCTGCCGTGGCCATCCGGCCATCAATACCCGTCCGGATATGGGTTTCCCTGAACACCGGAGAGGGCCGCTCCACATGGGTCCGGGCCAGCGCGGGCACGGTCAGCCCGGCGGATTCGCGTACCGAAGCGGTCGTCCGGATGCGCCAGTCCGGGGCCAACCAGGTCCATTCAACGGATGCGTCCACAATCCGTTCACGCGTGGAATATCCCGGATCGGACAGGATTCCGGTATCGTCGGCCACCGGTATGAAGTCGGCAAAGGATACACCGGCGCGGTGCATTTCCAGGAAGGTCGTACCGACGGACGGGCGCCGCGACTGCATTCCGATACGAAGTTCCAAAGTGTGACGCGTGGTCCGGACGGGTCGTACGAAGGCCGTCGCGGCGCCCGAATGGGGCGATGACGGGGCCGGGGACGACCGGCGTTCCACGGCTTCCGTCCAGAACCTGACGGATATGCCCCCGTCGGGCGATTCAATACCCAGGCCGGTCGACGCCGTCAGCGTCCTTGGTACGGACAGCGCCGCCTGACGGATATCCTGCGCGAAGGCTCCGGCGTCGAGGCGGGCCGACCACCCCGGCCACTCGCGTGACAGCCAGGCCGCGAACCGGCCCGTCCGGACCGAAATCGGCTCTGGAGGCGCAATCCGGAGGGAGCGCGAGCCGACGGTCCGGTCGTGAGCGGAAATCCGCATGCCGGACTGCCACGGCCCATGGGCGGCGCGTTCCACCTGGATGGTCAGCGATTGCTCCTCCTCCCGGGTCGGCCACTCGCGCCCCAAAGCCGCCACGTACCGGAAGTCCCGGATGCGCGTCAATGTGGCCAGTGACTGGATGCGGAGGTTGGACCGGTCCACGTGCGCCCGTATCCAGGGGGCATGGATGCGTACGCGAGGTCGATCCTGCTCCGCATAGGAGTTCCAGACGCGATCGGCATAGGCCGGGTCGGTCATATGATGCTCGTCAAACCGGTATCCGGCCTCCATGAACGTATCCGATTTCCGATAGGCCACCACGGACTCCACAGCCGGTCCCGAGCGGTCCACGTTCCGGGCATCGGCACTCCTGAACAGATCCGGACCCGGATCGCCTGTTTCATTCACCGGCATGACGGAAGTCCTTGCACTCCATCCTTCAGCGTGTCGCGTGCGCACCACGATCGCACCGTCCGACGGCATGCGGTCGCCGAAAAAGACCCATCCCGAACGCGCGTACAGGGTATCCAGGGCCACTGTGGCCACGGGCAGGGCGTTCCACTGCACGGCACCCAGGAACGACTCGCCGATGGGCATGCCGTCGAGCATCACTACCGTGGGGCCGCTCATGGCCCCGGACAAACCCAACGCACCGCCCAGTCCTTGTCCGGCCAGATGGGTATGGAACCGGTCCAGCGTCGTGGAATGCATGCCGGGCAGATTACGCAGTTCGTCGGACAGTCGTGTGGACGCGTGTTGCGCCGCGGACGGCGTGACCAGGCCCAATCCCGTCAGCAGCAAGAAGACGGACCTGAGCGTCCTGAACCTGATCATTCGAGGACCCTCCCAAGCCAGGTCGGCATGTCAACGGGGAGGGACAACCCGACACTGGCCTGCACGGCATCCATCCGGTTCATGGTGAAGGTCCGGATCCACATGGCTTCGGCGACGACGCGCCAATCCTGCCACAGCCGGACCTGGAGCCGGACCACCGGCGCCACGGCGAACTCACTCTCCCGCCGTTGGCCTGCAACCGCATCCGTATCGAATACCATGAAATAGTTGCCCATCCGCACGCCGCCGGCGAGGTCGGTTCTCGGCCCCATGCGGCCTTCAACGTGGGCGCCCACGAACGCATAGACCGAAACCCACCAGGGAAGGGGCTGACCGTTCAGTCCCGTGGCTCCCTGGTTCGGTGACCATCCTTGGCCATGCAGACCGGTTTCGAGGAATCCTTCGTAAAACGGAGTCCGAGCCGTCACTTGGCCGGCCCAATCCTGTCGCCAATCCTCCGTACCGGCAAGCGACAGCGGAAGGGACCCGGCCACATGCAGGTCCAGTCGATCGAAACCGGACTGGGCCATGGCTGGATGCAGTCCGATGAGCCCCATTGCCAGCAGGGCCGCAGTACAGCGGAGAAGCAACTTCACGGTGAGAGGGAGCCGCCCCGGTTCATCAGCCACCCGAGCAGTACCGTGCCCGTGAACCGTGTCCCGGTCGTACCCGAAGCATCAACCAGGGAGCCGTGGGCGATACCGGCATCCAGCCGGGCGTACAGGCCGCGCGCATGCATGGCCGACACCCGAACGGACGGGCGGACCACGGACCGGACCGTCCCCGCAAGCAATCCGGACGTGCCCGACGACGGGAATGGTTGACGGAAGTCGCCCTCTCCCTGCCACAGCACGTCAAGCGCAGCCTGAGTGCGTACCAACCAGTTGGAGGGCATGAGCAGACGCTCCACATGAACACGTCCGTGGACAAAATCGGCATACTGGGTTCCCAGCCCCCGCATCAGATACAGATATTTGCCCTCCGACTGCAGTGCGTTGTAGGTCCGGGCCGTCACGACGGTCCCTTCCATTCCGGAGGTCCAGACATCCGACCATGCTCGCTCGGCCACGGTCGTGACAGCCAAGGACGGGGGTTCCTGACCGTTCAGGATATCAACATCGTCCAGCATGACCTGCATGGTAAACAGACCATTTGGACCGGTATGCCGCACTTCGGCACCCAGGAAGCCGTTGTTCTCGTCGTTCTTGGGCCGGTTGTCCACGGAGAACAGGGCGATATTGAACGGATTGATGTATTTCAGCGACAATCCTGACCCGGGTCCGGAGTACAGCGTGGCGTGCATGAGGGCCACGGACCATGCCGCATTCAGCCGGATGTCGACCCGGTGGGCGGCGAGCCAGCGCCGATCGCTTCCAACGGCCACGGAGTCGTCTCCCGCCACGCCGGTGAAACGCCCGTCGGACGTTGCGCTGTCCAATTCATTGATGCTGGTGCGGACGGACAGCGTCCGCGTGCCGAACCGCATGGACATGGCATCCATGGGTCTGGGGTTGTCCGACAACAGCAAACCCGGTCGTGAAGGGGCACCCCAGTGTTGTACCACGCGCCCCAGCATGGCATCCAGGTACCGACTCGAGTACCGGACATAGGTATGCTCCGGGCGGATAGCCCACCGGAGCGCGGCATCCAGACCATCCGGATCGCGATCGTACCACCCGTCGTGTCGCCAGCCGAATCCCGCCGTCCATTGGTCCAGACGGAGAAAGGAGCTGTACAGGACCGTCTGGTAGACAGCCGCATCGGACGGGGCATCCGGACGCAGGGGATCCTGGCGGGCATGCGGCGTGGCCAGGGCCTGGGCGCGCAGACGTATGCCCCAGGCTCGTGAACCGGACGGGGCTGGGAGTGCCCGGAACGACTCCAGACGTCGGGCCCAGACGCCGGGAGAGGCTGAAAGGAGCTCATTCAGTGCCGCCTCTTCCTGCGGTCCGACCGTCCAGTCGGCTTCCATTGCAACGCCCCGTACGAGCAATGGCCACGCCATGTCGAGGATCGGGTCGTCCGCAGGCAGGACCTGGCCGGCGACCGGTGCCACCCGGCCTGCAAGCGGGACCAACACCACTACCATCACGAAAAGCGAGCGAATCATGGCAGAGTCAGGGAAGAAGCGGAATACGAACGGGATACAAACGGGAGCGTACGCATTCTTGGATCGAAAGATCAACACCTTGCAGGGCGTGGCACCGCGCCCTAAGTTTCGCCCACCTGTTCCTGTCTGACGACATCCCCATGGTACCCACGCGGTGAGCCGACGTATAGAACTGATTGTGCTCGTTCTGGTCGACGCCCTGGCCGTGGCGCTGGCCAATCTCATCTGGTATCTCGCGCGGTTCGAGTGGGGCTGGTTGCCGGCACCGGTGTTCCAGCCCGCGACCGAGGCATTGACGGTGATCGTCGTGCTCCTGACGGCTTTCTGGCTCGTGTTCTTCCTGTTCCTTGGCCTGTACCGGGAGCGGTATGCGTCGTCCCGGTTCGATGAGCTCGTGCTCATCCTGAAGACGGTCACCATGGGAATACTGGTGTTGTTCTTCGTGCTTTTCATTGGTCAACTCGACGCCATGAGTGCGCGGACCAACCTGGCTGCGTATTGGATGGCCATCGTGCTCTTCGTGTCAGGCGGGCGGATTGCCGTGCGATCCGTCCAGAAGCAACTCATCCTGCGTGGGAAAGGCCTGCACAGAGCGCTCATCGTGGGGTGGAGTGACTTGTTGGAGCAGCTGCACGCCGAGGTGGCCCGATATCCGGAGGCGGGTCTGGACATCGTCGGGGCCGTCCGGCTGACCCGGGGTGACGGGGATGTAGCCCACGATGCATCGACGGGTGCCGTGCCCACGCATGAAATCGAGGATCTTCCACGCCTGATTGACGAACTCGGCATCCAGGATGTCTTGATCGCGCTGGGATCGAGCGACGCCGAATCCCTCATGCGGGTCCTTACGCTTTGCGACGGTAAGAGCGTATCGCTCAAGCTTGTGCCGGATTTCTACAGCATCATCGGGGGCATGGCCAAGACCGAGCACATGTACGGCCTGCCGCTCATTGAAGTGCAACCAGAACCCATGCAGGTGTGGGAATATGCACTCAAACGGCTGATTGACTTCACGGTGGCGTTCTTGGTGCTCGTGGCCGGTCTGCCCTTGTGGTTGTTGACGGGCCTGGCCATCCGGTTGACCAGTCCGGGGCCGGCCATCTATCGCCAGACCCGGATTGGACGACACGGGAGGACATTCACGATGTTCAAGTTCCGGACCATGATGGAGAATGCCGAGGCGTCCACCGGACCGGTCTGGGCCACGGAATCGGACCCCCGGTACACCCCCATCGGGCGGTGGCTGCGGAAGACCCGCCTGGACGAGATACCCCAGTTCTGGAATGTGCTCAAGGGTGAGATGTCCCTGGTAGGACCACGTCCGGAGCGTCCGTATTTTGTGGAGAAGCTGGCGAAGGAAATTCCCCTGTACAATCGACGTCATCGTGTGAAGCCGGGCATTACCGGCTGGGCACAGGTCAAGTGGAAATATGATTCCAACCTGGACGACGTACGCCAGAAGGTCAAATACGATTTGTTTTACATCGAGAACATGAGTCTGCGTCGTGACCTGCAGATCCTGTTCCGCACCATCCATACCGCGCTCCGGGGCGCGGGTCAATAAGTCGATGCCCGCCAGAAAACCCACGGCCTCTTCCGCTTCCTCCGACGCTGCCTCTGCCTCTGCCGCTTCAGCCGGCACTGCTTCGTCTTCGGCCAAGTCCACGGCGGGCGACATTGCCCCTGATCTGGATCTGGATCTGCCGGCGTTGTACCGGGCCATGATGACGCCCCGCCTGATCGAGGAAAAGATGCTCCGACTCATCCGTCAGGGCCGTCTGTCAAAGTGGTTCAGCGGATATGGTCAGGAGGCCATCGCCGTCGGAACGGCGTTTGCCCTGGCCCCGGAGGACACCATTCTGCCCATGCACCGGAACCTGGGTGTCTGGACCACGCGTGGCGTACCCCTCCGACCGTTGTTCTGTCAGCTCATGGGCAAGGAGGGGGGCTTCACCAAAGGGCGTGACCGGACATTCCACTTCGGGATACCCGAATACGGCATTGTAGGCATGATTTCCCACCTTGCGGCCATGCTGCCGGTAGCCGACGGTTTGGCGCTGGGCGCCAAACTGGATGGCGCGGATCGGGTTGCGGTCGCTTTCACGGGCGAAGGCGCGACGCGGGAAGGGGATTTCCACGAGGCATTGAGCCTGGCGTCGGTCTGGAAGTTGCCCGCCATATTCATCGTGGAGAACAATGGATACGGCCTGAGCACGCCCACGTCCCAGGCCCTGCCGGAATCGGACTTGTCCAAAGTCGGGGCCGGGTACGGAATGGTTGCCGAAACCCATGACGGAAACGACGTGTTCGCCGTCATCCGTGCCGTCCGTGCTGCGCGGAGACGTGCCGTAAACGGGGAAGGTCCCACGCTGCTCAACCTGGTGACGTTCCGGATGCGGGGACATGAGGAGGCATCGGGTACGAAATACGTACCCCAGGCACTCATGGATGAGTGGGCCACGAAGGACCCGGTGCAGCGCCTTGAACGCGCCATGGCCCGGACCCTGCCGGACTCCGAGCGTGCCCGCGTACGGAAGGAACTGACGGCGGAAATCGACGCCATCGCGGAATGGGCGCTGGAGCAGCCCGAAGTGACCAGCACGGCCGCCGCGGAGCGCGGGGACGTATACGCACCCGCCAGGCCCGACGAGCGGACGTCCGGAACGCGTGCCGGATCGGGTGCGTCGGGAGGCGACGGGGCCGCTGTATCCCGGGAAATGCGGTTCATCGATGCCGTGTCGGACGGGCTCAGGACGGCGCTCAGGGAGGATGTCCGAACCGTGCTCATGGGTCAGGACATAGCCGAATACGGCGGCGTATTCAAAGTGTCTGCGGGTTTCCTGGAGGAGTTCGGACCGGATCGCATCCGGAATACCCCGATCATCGAGAACGGCGCGGTCGGGGCCGCGATGGGCCTGGCGTTGGCGGGGTGGAAGTCCATCCTGGAAATCCAGTACTTCGATTTCATTTCCTGCGGATTCAACCAGATCGTGAACAACCTGGCGACGACGCATTATCGATGGGGGGCTCCGGTCAACGTGACGCTCCGCGCTCCCATCGGTGGGGGAATCGGTGCCGGTCCTTTCCACAGCCAGTCCATGGAGGCCTGGTTCTGTCATACGCCCGGGCTGAAGGTCGTTTTCCCGTCCGATCCGGCCGATGCCAAGGGTCTGTTGCTTTCTGCGATTGATGACCCCAACCCGGTCCTGTTCCTGGAGCACAAGGCGTTGTATCGCTCGCTCAAAGGTGAGGTCCCGGAGCATGCCTACCGGACGCCCATCGGAAAAGCACGCTGTGTCCGGGAAGGGACACGCGCCACGGTGGTGACGTGGGGAGCGTCCGTCCATTGGGCGGTGCAACTCGCCGAAGCCCATGATCTGGATGTGGAGATCCTGGATCTCCGGACCCTCATTCCATGGGATCGTGACGCCGTCGTGGCGTCGGTCCGGAAGACGCACAGGCTGCTGGTCGTCCATGAGGCTCCCCGGACCGGTGGATTCGGTGGAGAGGTCGTCGCGGAAATGATGGAAGCCACGTTCGAGCACCTGGATGCTCCACCGGTGCGGATTGGCGGCGAGGATATGCCCATTCCGTTCTCGAAATCGCTCGAAGAAACCATCTATTCCGGAAAGTCCCGTCTTCCTGCCGCCATGCGGGACCTGCTGGCCTACTGAACGGTTCACCCCGAAAACCAACATAATTGATGAAGAAGGCTTTGATTACATTCGCTTTCGCCCTCTCGATCCTGGTCGGATGCGGCGGTGGGACACCGCCTGGTGTGACCAGTCACGTGGAAGGCACCCTCCGGGTCCGCGGAGACGTGGAGACGACCGGTGACTATCGGGATTTCATCCTCACGGTGGTCAACCAGCGGGACGGGGATGTGGACACGCTGGCTACGGCCATAACCGACAGCCTGGGTGCGTTCTCCATGACCGTGCGTGCTCCCGAGGCCGGCATCTATCCCCTCATTGTGGAACGGGCCGGACAGCAGCTCGCCCTGGAGGAATTGGTGGTCGTGGAAGGGGATTCCGTGAGCATAAGCGGCACGTTTCCGCTCGGCAACCGGAGGCTCATCATCCGTTCACCCGAGAACGCGGCGTGGGCAGCCTATCGCAATACGCGCGGTCAGCACAACCAACAAATGAATGCCCTGGTGCAAGGGGGGGCCTATACGGCCAACCAGCTTCGCCAGCTCATGGAACAGTCATCGACCATCCTGTGGAGTGTCGCGGACACCTATCCGGGAACCATGGGCGCCAAGACAGCCCGCGCCGAAAGCGTGATCATGCTCGAGGGATGGAACGATTCGCTGGTTGTGGCCCGGTACACGGACGTGCCGCTGGACGCACCCATCCTGGTGGACATGGTCCGAGCCGCGCGTCGTTCGGTTGCCCGGGTTGCGGGGCAGGATTCCGCTGTTGCGGTCATCCGTTCCTATGTGGCCAGGATGGACGACGGGGAGCGTCAGGCCGCGCTGCGCTCCGAGTTGGTGATTGCGCTCGCTGACAGCGGCCAGACGGACCTCGCCGTGCAGGAGGCAGCCGAGTTGCGGCGGTTGCATCCGGATTCCCAGTGGGCGGAATGGGCCAGCCGCGCATCCTACGATCTGGAAAATCTGCAGCCGGGCATGCCGGCGCCGGCATTCAATCTGGTGTCCCGGACATCGGAACCCGTTCGGCTGGATGACCTCGTCGGCACGTTTGTCATCCTCGAATTCTACGATCCGATGGACGACGGCTTCCGTCGCAACCTCGCCGCACGCAATGCGCTGTTCGATGCCCTTCCGGATGAGCTGTTCTCGAAGGTATCGGTCTCTGTTGAGCCGGATTCGGTACTGAATGACGGCATGTTCGATGAAGGCGATCATCCGGGCGTCTTCATCTACGCTCCCGAAGGCCTGGCCTCCGACGTTGCGGTGGCCTATAACGTGAATGTCGTGCCGACGCGGTTCCTGATTGATCCGGACGGAAACATCATGGCCAAATATGTCGGAGCAGCCTTGTCTGGATTGGAACAGGATCTGGTCTCGGTCATCAACGGGCTCAACGAACTGGCCCGCCGGAATCAGGGGCAATAGGCGCTGCCGCTTTCGTCGAACCCCCACCGCGTCATACACTCACCGCACAGATAAATCGTCGTTTGCCATGTTGATCGCTGGAAACTGGAAAATGAACATGGATCTCATTGCGGCCCGCCAATTGGCCGGTGCGTTGAGAAACAGTGTGGAAGCGTCGGAAGGCGTACAGGTGGCGATTTGTCCACCCTTCGTGGCGCTCGATGCCGCGTACGGAATCCTACACGGATCGGCCATCCAACTCGGCGCCCAGAACATGCATGCGGCCGATTCGGGAGCGTTTACGGGAGAAGTCTCTGCCGGCATGCTCCGATCCGTCGGCTGCCGATATGTCATCCTGGGGCACTCGGAACGGCGGACGATCTTCGGTGAAACGGACGCCGATGTGAAGGCAAAAGTGGCACAGGCCCTGGCACACCGTCTCGTTCCCATTGTCTGCGTAGGGGAACAACTCGAGGACCGGGATGCCGGTCGGGAAGAGGCGGTGGTGGCGGACCAACTTCGCGGCGCCTTGACGGACGTGCGTCTTACGGTGCCGTCTGATATCGTCATTGCCTATGAACCCGTATGGGCCATTGGAACCGGCCGTACGGCAAGTCCCGAGCAGGCTCAAACCATGCATGCCTTCATTCGGAAGGAACTGACCAACCTGTTCGGGGCTGACACGGCCGCTGCTATCGACATCCTGTACGGCGGCAGCATGAAACCGGACAACGCCGACGAACTGCTGTCGCAACCGGATGTGAACGGGGGGCTCATAGGTGGGGCCAGTCTGGTCGCCGAATCGTTTGTTGCCCTGGTCCAGGCCGCCGTGCGCTGTCAATAGGGTCAACACGCCCTGGGCTGAACAGGTCCTGACGCACCCTGGCTGAAAAGAGCCATCATTTCGGCGAAAGGTTCATCCAGAACCGGTCAATAGCCCTTTTTCCGTTGGACCGAAGGCAGGGAAACCGCATTCAACGAAGCATGCACCAAGAAAAAATCATCTGGATTGTGGGAGCCACGGGTGGCATTGGCCGTGAGTTGACCCGTAGACTCGCTTCAGGCGGTCATCGTCTGGTCCTGTCCGCCCGGTCGGAGGCCGCGCTCCTGGAATTGGCTGCCGAATTCCAGGCGACCGCCGTTCCGTTCGACGCCACGGATTTCGACGCGACCGTGGAGGCTGCCCGGAAGGCCTCTGCGGAGGGTCTTCATGCCGTGGTCCACCTTCCCGGGTCCATTCTTCTTCGTCCCGAACACCTGACATCCGAGAACGACTTCGACGAGGTGATTTCGCAGAATCTGAAGAGTGCATTTTCCGTGGTTCGAGCGGCCACGAAGATCATGTACAAGGATGGGGGACGCATTGTGCTGGTCAGTACGGCGGCCGCGACGACCGGCATGAAGAACCATGGGGCCATTGCCGCGGCGAAGGCCGGGGTGGAGGGACTGGTCCGATCGGCTGCCGCGAGTTATGCGGCGCGGGGGATATGCGTGAATGCCGTGGCGCCAGGCATGGTGGAGACACCGCTCTCCGAATCCATCCTGTCCAACGCGCAAAGCCGGGCCGTTTCCGAGGCACTGCATCCCCTGGGCCGGATCGGACAGCCGTCGGATGTGGCTGCTGCCATCGAGTGGCTGGCGGTCGGCCATGCCGACTGGGTGACCGGTGCGGTCATACCCGTGGACGGCGGACTCGCGAATGTACGGTCCGTCAATCCGACTTCGTAGTGTCGGCGGTCTTGGGTGCGGGAGTGGACTCCTTCGTGGATTCCTTTGTGGAATCCGATGAGGGTGCAGCGGGCGATCCGCTCTTGCGGGCATAGTCCGTGAGGTAAAACCCCGATCCCTTGAAAACCAGGCCGGTTCCACCACTTATGAGCCGCTCCACGGGCTGGCCCGTCGTAGGGCATTCCGTGAGGCGCGGTTCGGACATCCGTTGTTCAATTTCGAACGTCGTGCCGTCCTGGCGACGATAAACATAGGTGGGCATGGTCGTACAGTGCTGTTCCAAAAAGCGGCAGGCCTCTGAAACGCCGGAGCCATGCGGGGTTCCCGTGTACGCGGTCGGGATCGGGTCGGCCGGGCTCGGCGCGGATTACTCCAGCGCCTGGAATGCACGGTTTGCTACGGCAGGTCGGACGGGTACGTGCCCGGAATTGTTGCGCGTGGGGTGCACGCGATTGGTGAGCAGGATGACGTACAGGTCCTGATCCGGGTCAATCCAGAACGACGTACCGGTAAACCCGGTGTGTCCGAACGAGTGGGGGCCGAAATGGGCTCCGGCCGACGAATAGCCGATCCGGCTTCGCGTATCCCATCCCAGTGCACGGGTGTGGCTGCCTTCAGGGTCGACTGGTGTCGTGAACAGCCGGATGGTCTCCGGCTTGAGGAATTGACGTGTGCCGACACGGCCGTCATTCACATACATCATGGCAAATGTGGCCAAATCCTCGACGGTGGAGAACAGTCCGGCGTGTCCGGCCGTCCCGCCGAGCAACCATGCGTTTTCGTCGTGGACTTCGCCATTCAACGTCCTGTACCGGAAGTAGGTGTCCACTTCGGTCGGGATGGTGCGTGGGTCCTGTTGGCGCCGGGCCGGGCGGAATCCCGTGTCGTACATGCGGAGCGGCCGGAAGATGCGCTCCTGCACGAGCTCCTCGAACGGCCGTCCGGATATGGTCTCCATCACCCAGGCCAGCGTGATGGGCCCGAAGTCGGAATAGCGCATGTTCTGGCCGGGTTGATAAACCAGTGAATCCGCCAGGATCCGTCGTCGCACTTCCCGGGCCGTTCGCACGCCGTCCGCATGGAATGCCCGGAAGGGGATGAGTCCGCCCGTATGCGTCAGGAGATCGCGTACGGTGACCATTTCCTTGCCATTCTGGCCGAATTCGGGCAGATATTCCGCTACGGGCCGATCAAGATCGAGCGTGCCGTCCTCGACCATGAGCATGACCATGGTCGTGGTGGCAATCACTTTCGTGAGCGATGCCAGATCGAAAATGGCGCGGGTGTCCACGCGCGCCGTGCTTTCCCAGTCCGGATGCCCCCAGGCACCGAGCGTGGTGAGCGTTCCACCGCGGCCCACGGCCGCGGTGGCCGCCGGAAAGGCGCTGTCCGCGATGGCGGTATGGATGACCCGGTCGATGGCCTGCAGCCGGTCAGCGTCCATTCCGGCGGTGTGGGGCGGGCCGGTGGACGGGGCCACCGGCAGCATATCGAAGCCTGAGCCGCGGGGGAACCGGTCCGACACGTGGACGGGCAACCGACCCGTCACACCGGCCCGCCCCACGAACGCTCTCGCGAGCGCGGTGAGCGTCGACCCGAGGGCGTCATAGGCCACCAGGAGGGCATCGGTGGATGGCGCCATGGAGGGAACGGCCCAAGGAGAGCCGACCGACATGCCGACCACGCGGTCGTGCAACGCATCCAGACGCTCACCAAAACCGGCCATGTCCCAGCCCGCTACCGGCGTCACACCCGTTGCCTCGAGCCAGATGACCGTATGAGCATTGCGGATGGTGCTTGCCGCCCGGTCCAGATCCCGCCGCCATGTCCGGGGTGAGATCCGGACGACATCGACGGCATCCGGCATGAGCGGGGCCAGATGCCGCCCAAGGACCGGCCCGGGTCCGGCATCCGGCGCGTGTATCCTGAAGTCCGTTTCGAGTACGACGACCCGTCCGGAACCGCGGTCACCCGGCAACACGTCGTCGGCCCGTTTGAGCAGGGTCAAGGCTTGTGTGGCCACATGGACCGACATGAGACGCTCCCGTTCGGCCATGCCCATCAAGGCCACCAGATCGGGAGGGGATTGCCAGGCACGACGGGCGTCCAGGATCCGGCGAACGGACGCGTCTATCCTGGACTCCGGAATCAGACCCTCGCGCACCGCACGCACTACGGCCGCGCGGGCCGCGAACGCATCGGGGGACATGAGGAGGATGTCCGCACCGGCAAGGATGGCCCGTATGGCAACGTCCTCGGCCGTGCCCGTGGATGTGACGCCGGCCATGTTCAATGCATCTGTCACGACCAGACCGCCATAGGCCAGGCTGTCCCTGAGCAGAACCGTCAACAACGTGGAATCCAGCGTGGCCGGGGTCCGGTCCGATTCGGAATACAGCACGTGCGCCGTCATCAAACCGGCTACGGAATCGGCCACCAATGTACGGAAGGGTACGAGGTCCACGGCAGACAGCAGGTCGGCGTCGTGCCCGGAACGCGGCAGTGCGACGTGCGAATCCAGGACCGTCGAGCCATGTCCCGGGAAGTGTTTTGCGACCGCCGCGACGCCGGCCGAGCGCAAGCCTGCAGCGAAGGCCGCCGCGTGTACCTTCACGGTGTCCGGGTGGTCGGAGAATGCGCGGGTTCCTATGACCGGATTCATGCCCTCGGTATTCACGTCAGCAACGGGTGCGAAGACCATGGATATTCCGGTGGCCCGTGCCGCGAGCCCCGTCCGAAATCCGACGTCGCGGGTCAGGCTGACATCGCGAGTAGCCGCCAGCCCCATGGCCCGGGCATACACGGGCATGTTGTCGTGCCGCATGCCGGTACCCCATTCGGCATCGAGCGCTTTCATGACAGGGAGGTCGGTCTGGCTGTCCAGCCAGGCTGCGATAGCCGCATGTTGGAGTGGATCGCCCCCGAGGAACACCACGCCACCGGCGCCGAAATGGGTAATCTCCCGTTCAAGTCGCTCGCGATCGGCCGCCATCCGTGGATCCAGGCCATCCGGTACGGACACCATGAAAAGCATGGACACCTTTTCAGTAAGGGAGAGCGAGGCAACCTCTGACTCCGGGGGCATCGTCCTTGAAGCCGGTCCCGTCACCGGTCCTTTTCGGCATCCGGTCGATGACGCCAACAGGAGGACGAGAACAATGGTGAGCGTGCGTGTATCCATACCAAGAAGGTACGGCCCGTCGGTACAATCCGAAATGTCCGTTAAGGCCGCCACAATGCGAAGGTCGAGGGGTACATTGCAGATCCAGCCAGCATCACCCCGTCCGACTCACCTTGGGAAAGATCCTCACCGTACTGTTCCTGGGCGTCCTGATGGCGGCCTTGGATATCGCCATCCTGGGTCCGGCCATTCCGGCCATCCGTGGACAATTCAGCCTGTCTGAAAGGGAGGTGTCCTGGGTCTTCACGGCTTGGGTGCTGGCGAACCTCGTGGGCGTTCCCATCATGTCCAAGCTGGCGGACCGGTTCGGACGGAAGCGCATGTATCTGGTGGTGGTCAGTCTGTTTGCTGCAGGGGCTACTGTAGTGGCGGCTGCTCCCTCGTTCGATGTCCTCCTGCTGGGACGATCCATGCAGGGGTTCGCCGTTTCCGGCATCTTCCCGGTCGCAGGTGCATTCGTGGGCGATACCTTTCCGCCGGAGCGGCGAGGTCGGGCTTTCGGCGTCCTCGGCTCGGTTTTCGGTGTGGCTTTCCTGATCGGTCCCATCTTTGCCGGCATGATGCTCATGGTCGGCTGGCGTTATCTGTACCTGTCCTTCCTGCCGTTGGCGGCACTTATCCTGGTTCTCGGCGTGCTCTTGCTTCCGCGTTCGAAACCGGCGGCTGCGCGTCCTTTTGACGTGATCGGCCTGCTGTGTCTTGGCGGGTTCCTGTTGCCGCTGGCCTACGGGATATCCTTGCTCAACACGTCTGATTTCGCGGCATCGCTCGCATCGCCCCGCGTGGTGTTGTCGTTTCTGGCCGTGGCCGTGTTCCTGCCCTTGTTCATCCGGGCAGAACGTAGCGCAGCAGACCCCATCCTTCGATTGGATCTGTTCCGCAACCGACAGGTCCGATTGGCCTGTTTGTTGGCAACGGGAGCGGGGATCAACGAGGCGGCCTTCATTTTCTTTCCGACGCTGGCTGTGCTTGCCTACGGCGTTTCGACGTCGGAAGCCGCGTTCATGTTGATACCACTCATGTTATCCGTAGCCATCGGGTCGCCCATCATTGGCCGGATACTCGACGTCACGGGCTCCAGGACAGTGGTCGTTGCGTGCAACATCCTGCTGGTAGCCGGAATGGCCGGGGTAGCATGGGCACCCGGAATCCGCGTCGTATTCTATGCATCGTCCGTTGCCATCGGGCTCGGTCTTGCCGGGCTTATGGGTTCTGCCCTGAGTTATATCCTCATCCATGAAGCAGCCCGGGCAGAACGTACCGTATCGCAAGGACTCATCACGCTCTTCATCTCGTTGGGCCAGCTCATGACGGGTGCAGCCGTGGGTGCCGTTGCCGCATCATCCCCGGACATCCTGACGGGCTATGCCTCTGCGTTCCTGGGCATTGCCTTGGTCTCTGTGGTGATGATCGCAGCCGCTGCCCGGCTGAAGGGCCGGACGAGTGAACAGTCGGTCGTCAAGGCCGCCGGATAGAGCGGATCCGGACGAACCGGGTTGCCAGGTTCACCGGTCGATCTTGCCGTCGATGTGCACGTCCATCTGAGGGAACGGGATTCCGATTCCGGCCTCATCCAGGTGCTCTTTCACTTTCTGAGTGAGTTCTTCCTTCACGGCCCAATAGTCCGACGTCTTCGACCAGACGCGCACACTCCAATCGATGGAAGACGCCCCCAATTCCGTCAGGATGGCGACAGGCGCCGGATCGGCCAGGATGCCATTCACGCTGCTGGCGGCCGTGATCAGGACCTTTCGCGCATCGGCAATGCTGGCCGGGTAATCGGTACCCACAGCGACATCCACACGACGGGTATCGTGGAAGGTCATGTTCTCGATGGTGGATCCATAAACCGAACCGTTGGGAACCGTGAAACGACGATTGTCGAAGGTGTCGATTTCCGTCGAGAACATGGCGATTTCAACCACTTTTCCGGTCACGCCGCCAATGTTGACCACATCACCCACTTTGAACGGACGGAACGCCAGAAGCATGATGCCGGCCGAGAAATTCCCCAGCGTCCCTTGCATGGCCAATCCTATGGCCAGGCCGGCGGCACCGATGACGGCGGCGAAACTGGTTGTTCCGACGCCGAACATCTGAAGACAGCTCAAAATGGCCATCACCAGGATGCCGTATTTGGCAAGGCTTCCGAAGAACGACGCGATGGTCGGGTCCAATCTTCGGCTTATGGACTGACGGATACGCCGTCCGATCCACCCGGCAACCGTCCAGGCGACGACGAGCAGCAGGATCACACCGACGACTTTCGGAAGGAATCCGGTCAGGAATTCAACGAGCGAGGCTTCGATGGTGGACACGTCCATGATGTCAATCTGTTCGTTTCGGGTATGGGTATCGGGAAATCCAGTGGAACAGGCGCTCCGCAATGAGACCGGCTGCCAATACGGCGACCACGTCCCGGAGGGAAGAGAGTACCACCCGCTTGAGCAGCATGCCCAGCGTTCTGGGCAGCAATGCGCCAACGATCAAGGCGGCGAAAAAGCCTGCGAGCGACTGTATGAGAGGGCTTTTGAGGTTCATGACTCACTTGCCAATTGACCACATGCGGCCGCAATGTCCTGGCCGCGGCTCCTTCTGACGGTCACGGTGACGCGGCGTTCTACGAGACGGGCAATGAAGGCATTCAGGTCGGCATCAGAGGTTCGCGTGAATCCGAGGCCATCGACGGCATTGTACATGATCAGGTTCACTTTGGATGGTGCACGATCCACAAGATCCGCCAGGGCCGTGGCATCTTCCAGGGTGTCGTTGAATCCTGCGAACATGCAGTACTCATAGGTCACGCCTCGTCCGGTTGTCCGACAATAATACTCAATGGACTGCAAGAGGGATTCCAGGTCCGTGCGCTCATTCCGGTTGACGGGCATGATGGAGGAGCGCTTGGCATCGATGGGGGCATGCAGGGACACCGCGAGATTCGAGCGGAAACCATCATCAGCCAGTCGACGGATTTGTTTGGCGAGACCGACCGTTGAGACCGTTATCCGTCGCGCGCCCATGCCCAGCCCGTCCTCGGACGTGATCTTGTCGATGGCATCCGTGACCGCATCGTAATTGAGCAGGGGCTCGCCCATGCCCATGAAGACAATGTTCGTGAGTGCGGCCTCGTATTCGGTTCTGGCCCGGTCAGCGGCCAGCCAGACCTGATCAAAAATCTCGCCGGATGTCAGGTTCTCCTTGAAGCCCATCTGGCCTGTAGCACAGAATGAGCAGCCCAGTGCACATCCCACCTGGGAAGAGACACAGACGGTCATCCGCCGGGGGGTGCCGTCATCCTCGAAGTCCGGAATGAGGACCGTTTCGTAGCGCTGTCCGGTGACGCGTTCCACCAACCACTTCAGGGTGCCATCCGTGGCCCGTTGCTCGCGGACGACGCGGGGGGGAGAAAGCGTCGTGTTCTCCTTGAGGAAGTCACGGACGGAAGCCGGGACATTGGTCATGGCATCAAATTCCCGTACCCCTTTGTTGTACAGCCAACGCCATACCTGATCCGCACGGAACGACGGGCCTACGGGTGCCAGAAAGGCCCGCAGGCCGGCTCGGGAAAGCGACGTCAGGGGGAGAGCGGCTTCCATCAAAGCAACCGATCCGCTACGATCGCCCCCAACAGCAATGGGATGTACATTACGCTCGCCTTCAGGACCACGCGAGCCTGAACGGCACTTCGATCCATCCTGAACTTCAGGACAGGACGCAGGAACCAGACGCCAAGCACCAGCGCGAACCCGGCGTACCAGACCCCCACTGCTCCGAGCGCGAACGGCAGCACGGAAAAACCGATCATGGCGAGTGTCCACGCCAGCATATGGAAGGCTGTTTTGCGTCCGGATTCATCTGCGACCGTCAGCATGACATAGCCGGCCCGATCATAGTCCTTCCTGTACATCCAGGCCAGCGAGTAGAAGTGGGGCATCTGCCAACAGACCAGGACCGCGAAAAGCGCCCAGCCGGCCGGTCCAAGCGTTCCTGATGCAGCCGTCCACCCGCCGAGCACCGGAAGCGCACCGGGCAGCGTGCCGACGAGGGTGTTCAGCGTGGTTTTGCGCTTCAGCGGCGTATAGACAAACAAATAGAGGACGACGGTAATGGCGGCCAATACACCCGTCAGGGGATTTGTCAGCGGACACAGGATTCCCAACCCGGCGCCGATGAGAAGCAGTCCGAACCACGCTCCTGCCTCCGGACGTATCCGGCCCGACGGCAGGGGACGTCCGGCGGTCCGTTTCATTTCCCCATCCAGATCGCGTTCCAGCCAGTGGTTCATGACGCATCCGCCTGCCGACGTAAGGGGGATGCCGATCATGGCCCAAAAAAGTGTCCAACCGTCTATGCCGTCGGGAGAGGCCAGCACGAAGCCCGCCAATGCCGAAATGGTCACGAGGAACGTGATTTCCGGCTTGGTCAGCATGAGCCAATCCCGAAAGGTAGCCTTCGGGGCGGTAGCTGCAAGGGTTTGGATGGACATCAAATGCGATGGTTGAGCTGAAAAAGGGTCCTGGACACGAAGACACTGGTGACGACGGTCAAGGCGAACAGGAGGGCCCCCGTGACCATGTGGGCGGTATTCGCAATGACCTGGACGTTGCTGGGTTGGACCAGTCCGTGTTCATCCAGAAGGACAAAATACGCAAACAGGCCGAGCGCGACCTGGAAAGACAGGACACCGGCCATCCAGCCAGCAGACCGCCTTGCGGCATGGCCGACCGGTAAGGCGGAGCGGATCCGGGCGAACCACACGTACACGAGAACCGTGGCCACGAACGCCCATGTCAGATGCAAGGCCACCAACAGGGTGTCAATTCCGGCACCCGGATGCCTGAGCAAGGCTCCAAGGAAGATCTGGATGTATACGACCAGCGGGACAATCCACCGAAGTCGCATGAGGGGGCCTTCCGTTCCGCGGAGTGCCAAGGGGGGAGGTGTCCGCCAGGCCCGCGACGTGAATACCATCATCGAGGCCAGCAACGCGAAGAAAATCTGGGCCGTGAGTGCGTGGACAACCGCCAGGTCCAAGGAGACCCACACGACGCGCAGTCCCCCCAGCAGCCCCTGCAGGATGACCAACACCAAGGCGAACCAACCCAATCGGGTCATCCAGCGGCGGGATTCGGAGCGCCATGTCCAGAAGGCCAGGACCACCGTCAACAGGCCAAGGACCGCGCCCAGCAACCGATGGCCGTGTTCGGCGAGTACCGGCGTGATTTTCCACCATCCGGGCCACGGATTGAAGGGATCGTACGAATTGAACGAGGTCGGCCAATCCGGGACCGCCATGCCCGCATTGATGCTGGTGACGAACGCGCCCCACGAGAGCAGGCCGACGGCAACGCCCAACGTGACCGCTGTGAAGACGAAACGCGACCGGAGTGTCGCCGGGTACCCTGTCGAGAATGGATTCATACTCAGGACCAACCCGTGCACCGCACGGGCGTTCTGGCCGTGGTGTAAAGAGCGTGAGAAATGAAGACCGGCTGTCGTGGAACAGGACCCGTGCCCACGTTTGCTGAAAGGGGGTATTCATGCGTATCTTACTGCCTTGCGCGGCGATATTCAATCGCTCAGGTCCATCCATTCCACCATCTGCGTGTCTCCTCTCCGTTCCCATCACCTGCAACAGGGCCTGGCGGTCCTGCTCCTGGTCAGCTCGACGATCTGGATGGTCGTACCCCAGGCGTTCGCGGGATCGGCAGGAGCGGCTGACGGCGGGTGGTTGACGCATTTCCTCGGCCAGTCCCCGGTCCAAACCTCGGGGAATGGTTTCCAGGATGCCTCTGCCCCGGATGCGCTGATCGTCCAGCCTGTAGTCGTTGCAGCACAAGTTTCGGCTCCGACGGTCCAGAAACGCAACGTTGCCACGCGGTCGGCCCTTCCTTCACTGTCCGCTCCCGGAATTTCACGTTTTTCGGTTGAGCGCGATGCCGGTACCGCCGTTTCATATGCCCGGTTGCTGGGTTCCTCCATCCAGGCACTGGGTCCATAGCCCCCATTTCTCTCAGTTGGCCGCGTCCGACATGACATTCTCTCGTCGCGACGCCAGCCAGACCCGGATTCCTTCGCGTCGTCGGCACAGGCCCGCCGACGCATCCCACAGTTCATTCAGTTCATCACTACCATCATGCAAGGAAATGGAATGAAAGTCGGTTTGACGATCTTTTTTCTCGTCCTGTCCGGCTACTACCTGTATCCCACATTCCAGGGGTATTTCATGGACCGCACCGCCAACAATCTCCCGGAAGCGGAGCGTGTTGAATGGGAGCGGGAGAATGCGGCCAAGATCCGCACCGTAAATGAGAAGGCCCTGAAGCTGGGTCTCGACCTTCAAGGAGGCATGCACGTCACGCTCGAAGTCCGCGTCGACGCCCTCATTGACGCCCTCGCAACGGATCAGGATGAGGTATTCCAGACCGTGCTCGTCGAAGCGCGCGACGAAGCTTTCGCATCCGGTGGGTCCGTCATCGATGCATTCGTCGCCAATTTTGAAGCACGTGACCCCAACATGCGACTTTCCCGGTACTTCCGGAACGAGCCGGCGGGAATTACCCGTCGTTCGACCAACGCGGAAGTGGCTGCCTGGCTTTCCACGGAGGCCGACGCGGCCGTGGCCAGGGCCATTGAAATCATCCGGGACCGTGTGGACCGCTATGGCGTGACCGAACCGGCCATCCAACGGCAGGGAAGCCGTCGTGTCATCGTGGAGCTGCCGGGTATTGATGATGAAGAACGCATCCGTGGTCTCCTCCGCGGTACAGCCCGTCTGGATTTCCGTTTGATGGCCGAGCCGGCCGAGTTGCTCCGTTCGTTGCAGCGCATCATTGAATATTATGAAGTCGAGCCGGACAGCGCCGATGTGGCAGCCGCCGACACTTCGATGGATGTGCTGGACTTGCTGGACACCGGTGAGGACGGAACGTCGGGAAATCTGCTCCTGGACAAGTTCCAGCCCATCGGGCAGGGAGTCATATTCGGCAGCTCCGTGGCGGCCGATACGGCGGCCGTGAATGCCATGCTCGACGCACCCGATGTACAGGCCATGTTGCCTCCCGGCGTAACGCTCATGTACACCTCATCCCCTGAGGGCATGACAGCCGATGGCGAAGAAATCTATTACATCGTCGGCGTGCTGAATGAAGCCGATCTGACGGGTGAGGTCGTAACCGATGCCCGCGTGGAATTCGATCCCTTCACGAACGTCCCCGAAGTGTCCATGGACATGAACTCGGAAGGGGCACGGACCTGGGCCCGCATGACGGGTGCGAATGTCGGCAAGCAGGTAGCGATTGTCCTGGACGGCGTGGTCTATTCGTTCCCGACCATCCAACAGCGGATTACGGGTGGGCGCACGAAGATTACCAATCTGGCCTCGCGCGAGGAAGCGGCGGACATCGTGACCGTATTGAAATCCGGTGCGCTGCCTGCGCCAGTGGACATCGTGGAAGAACGTACCGTCGGACCAAGCCTCGGTGAACGGTCCATCAAAGCCGGTCTCAACTCGGTCATCCTCGGCCTGGTGTTGGTCGCCCTCTTCATGATTTTCTACTACCGCGGTGGGGGAATGATTGCCAACCTGGCACTCATCCTGAACCTGATCTTCGTGATGGGCATCCTGGCCGGCTTCAATGCGACGCTGACCCTGCCGGGTATTGCAGGTATCGTGCTGACCATCGGTATGGCAGTCGACGCCAACGTGCTGATCTTCGAGCGCATCCGGGAAGAACAGTCCACGGGCAAGACGCTCAAGGCCAGTATTGACGGGGGGTATTCGAAGGCGTTGTCCGCCATTTTCGATGCCAACATCACGACGTTCTTCGTCGGTGTCATCCTGTACTCCTTCGGCCTCGGCCCCATCCAGGGATTCGCTGTGACACTCATGGCCGGCATCCTGTCGTCCCTGTTCACGGCCATCGTCTTCACCCGCATCATTTTTGACTACTTGATCACCGAGCGCCGTCTGACGGTCAGCGTTGGTTGAATCAGAGCACACTACTACCATGAGAATTTTCGAAAACGCGAATTTCAGATTCGTAGAGAGCCGCAAGATCGGCTACATCATTTCGGGCGTGCTCTTGCTGCTGAGCATGGGCTCGCTGTTGTTCAACGGTCTTGAGTTGGGTATCGATTTCCGGGGCGGCATGGAGTTCGTCGTCGAAATGGATGAACCCCATTCAGCCACGGAAATGCGGTCCGTCCTGGGCGCTGCCCTTGGCCAGGAGCCGGAAGTCAAGACCTTCGGTACGGACGGTCGCGCACTCCTTATCCGCGCGGCAACCACGGAGGAAATGCGTACCGTCCAGGAACAGATCATTTCGGCCATCCAGGCCGAATACGCGGCAAGCAATCCGCGGATGATCAAGACGGACGTCGTAGGTCCACGGTTTGCCCAGGACCTTCAGCGCGGGGCCATCTACTCCATCCTGGGGTCGTTGCTCGTCATCTTCGTCTACATCCTCATCCGGTTCGAATGGCGCTTCAGTGTGGGGGCCGTCGCGGCGCTGTTCCATGACGTCGTCATCGTTCTGGGGATGTTTTCGCTGCTTCGTTTCGTCATGCCGTTCTCACTGCAGATTGACCAGACCATCATTGCGGCGTTCCTGACCATCGTGGGCTACTCGCTCAACGATACCGTGGTCGTGTTTGACCGCATCCGGGAGTACACAGGTCTGTTCAAGTCCGAGAAATACGAAAACGTGGTCAACCGGTCCATCAACAACACACTGAGCCGGACCATTGTCACCTCCGGAACGACCTTGCTCGTGGTCGTCATCCTGTTTATATTCGGAGGCGAGGTACTTCGAGGCTTCACGTTCGCTTTGATCATGGGTATCATGATCGGAACGTACTCCTCTGTTTTTGTGGCTTCTCCGGTGGTTTTGGCGCTTCGCCAACGGTCCTGATCAGCCATTCCAGCCCGCATAAACCATTTTTCTGGAGGAATAATGAACTACAACGTCGAAGAGCGATACAACAGTGTCGTCATCACGCTGAAAGGCAACGTCATGGGGGGGCCGGACGGCTCCAAGCTGCATGACACCCTGCATGACCTGAAAGAGTCCGGCAAGACCAACATTGTCGTAGACCTGTCAAAGGTCAAGTTCATGAATTCCAGTGGTTTGGGCATGCTCATCAGTGCGATGACCACCATGCGGAATGCAGGAGGAGATCTGCGTTTGGCCAACGTTGCCGATCGGATCCAATCCCTGCTCGTGGTGACAAAGCTCATTACCGTGTTCAAGCATTTCGAGTCCGTCGACGAGGCTGCCAAGAGCTTCGACGCCTGACGTCCATCCGCAACGAATGAAGGAAAGGCGACGGGTGGATTACCCGTCGCCTTTCTTGTGTAAAAACCATGCCAGTCAGTGTAGTCATCGGAAGTCAGTGGGGCGATGAAGGGAAAGGCAAGATTGTCGATCTCATCAGCCAGGACGTGGATATCGTAGCCCGATACCAGGGGGGGGCCAATGCGGGTCATACCATCTGTTGGGGCGACGAGACCTTCGTTCTCCACCTCGTTCCGAGCGGCATCTTCCAGAAGAATGTGACGTGTGTCATCGGCAACGGGGTCGTCATCGATCCGGTGGCCGTGATGGACGAGATCCGGATGATCAAGGAGCTTGGGTACGACGTGGAGGGACGTTTACTCATCTCCCACAATGCGCATCTGATCATGCCGTACCACAAGAAAGTGGAAGAGGCCCGGGAGCGGTGGCGGGATGCCGGCGCCATCGGGACGACCGGCCGGGGTATAGGTCCGGCCTATGTGGACAAGTTCGCACGGACCGGCGTCCGGGTCGTGGACCTCCTGGACCGGGACACCCTGCGCAAGAAGCTTCTGCTGTCGCTTGAGGAGAAGAACTCCATCCTGAAGAATGTGTATGGTGCCGCAGAATTGGATGTGGACGCCATGATCGAAGAGTATGTCGAGTTCGACAAGCAGATCGATCCTTACGTCACCGATACCACGCACTTCCTGTGCCGCTCCCTGAAGGAAGGCAAGCGTGTCCTGGCCGAAGGCGCCCAGGGATCGTTGTTGGATGTGGATTTCGGAACGTATCCGTTTGTCACATCCAGCCATCCTACGGTGGGTGGCTGTTGTACCGGCCTGGGTGTCCCGCCGACCGAGATCGATCGCGTCATCGGGATCGTCAAGGCGTACTCCACACGCGTGGGGAACGGACCGTTTCCGACGGAACTGCTGAATGAGGAGGGGGAGCAGCTTCGGAAGAAAGGACATGAATTCGGAGCCACGACCGGTCGTCCGCGGCGGTGTGGCTGGCTCGACCTCGTGGCACTGGGTTACACCAGCATGATCAACGGATTCACGGAATTGGCCATTACCAAAATGGACGTGCTGTCCGACCTGGACGAAATCCAGGTGTGCACGGAATACGATATCGACGGCAAGCGGACCACGCGATTCCCCAGCGATCTGCGCACGCTTGAGCGCGCCGTCCCGGTCTATACCCGACTGGACGGTTGGAAGCAGGACATCACGGGTGTCACGGACTATCAGGCATTGCCGGCTGCGGCCCGGACCTACCTGACGTTTATTTCAGATCAACTTGATGTTCCCATCCGGATTGTCTCGTCGGGTCCGAAGCGGGAACAAACCATCCTGACCTGACGCATTCATCCCTTTCCGGGAGTACGGCATGAAGGCATATCGCGTATCCGTCAACCTGAAACTGGGTCTGATCGGGTTCGCCATGGTCATTGCGGTCTCCTCGCTGTGGTACACCAACAGCTTGGTCGAACGCCTGAAGGAACGGGAATTTGCCATGGTGGAGATGTGGGCACGGGCGCTTGAGGAATTGCCCGTGTCTGCGCAGGCAGGCAATACGTACCGCCAGGAGTTCCGTGAACTCGAAGGGCTGGTCCCGGAATTGAAGCCGTTTGTCGGCTGGACCGATGCCAAACTGAGCCGAATGGTGCGCTCGCTGGCTTGGGCACAGGGCATGCCTTCCGGACAAAGTGTGTCCGTGATCCTGGATGCGTTCCTGACTCCGAATGCCTTCACGATTCCGGCGCTGGTCTACGATTCAACGGCGGGCACATACACCATCTGGAATAATCTGGATGTGGAGGAACTCTCGTTCGCCGGGCTGGATGAAGACGAACGCATGGATCTTGAGGCCCGACTTTCGGCCATCCAGGCGGATCTGGAAGCCCAGTACGACCCGATTCCGATCGTGGTTGAATTCGACACCGATCCACCCCAGCGCCTGGTCCAGAAGCTGTATTACGGCGAGTCGGATCTCGTCGCTGCGCTTCGCTGGTTTCCGTACGTCCAATTGGTGTTCGTGGGCCTGTTCGTGGTCGTCGGCTACGTGGGCTTCTCCTACGTGCGTCGGAGCGAGCAGTCCAGCCTGTGGGTCGGGATGGCGAAGGAAGCCGCCCATCAACTGGGGACGCCCATCTCAAGTCTGATGGGGTGGATGGAGATGCTCCGTCTACAGCCCGACCCGGACGGATCCATCGGGCAAACCGTGAATGAGGTGGAACAGGATATTGCGCGGTTGAATCGCGTAGCCACGCGCTTTTCGGACATCGGATCCATGCCCAAATTGGAGCGACAACCTCTTGGACCCATCCTGGAGGCGACAACCGATTACATGCGACGCCGGATTCCCCGCAAAGGGGCGTTCCTTCGGATAAGTGTGTCCGTTCCTACGGACCTGGCGGCACCGGTCAATGCAGAACTGTTCGAATGGGTCATCGAGAACCTGCTCAAGAATGCCATGGATGCCATGGAAACCGAGCGCGGACGGATAGATATCGTTGCATCGGAGCACGACGGATTTGCCCGGATTGACGTCATGGATACGGGCAAGGGCATCGACCGTCGGCAATTCAGGAATATTTTCCGACCGGGCTATTCGACCAAGAAGCGGGGATGGGGTCTCGGGTTGAGTCTGGCCAAACGGATTGTCGAAGACTATCACGGCGGCACGCTTACGTTGCACGCGTCCCGACCAGGTGAAGGGACCACATTCCGGATCCGGATTCCCGTGGACTGATTCCTCCCGGAATCAGGGATAGACGAAGCGGGACCGGATGCCGGCGGGGTCGTCTGCCGTCGTGAACACGGTGTAGATGTCGTCCCTGTAGCGCCAGCTTGCCCGGGCCACATTTCCGTTGACCGTGATATCCACGCCGTCCGGAGCGGCCAACTGTGTCATGGACGCGGGATTCAGCGCAAAGTCATACCGGAACTCGTCCAGGAGGCGGTACGATATGACGAACACTTCCAGATCCGGCCCCCCATCCATTTCATAGTGCAGGATGGGGACGTCCACCTGCCCGGCCAGATCCATGGATGAAGCCCCTTCCAATCGTCCGTCCGTGATTCCGGGGACGGTAATCCGCGCACCGAATTGGTCCAGGAGGACCCGCTCTGCCTGCACTGGACTCGGTCCCGTATACAGCACGGTCTTTTCCGATCCTGAGGCGAGCAAATCAAACAGATTCGGGGGGGCACTCGCCGCGGGGTCCGTCGGATGTGTGGGACGACCAACCCAGATACCTATGAGCGACACAATCAGGATGACTGCGAGTGCCCCCCCGAATCGAACGGCTGGATGTATCCGTTTCGGATGAACGACGGGGCCGCCCGGACCGGGATGGCGTGTACGGAGTGCGGCATCAATACGGGTACGGAGTTCACTGGGAACGGGTGGGGCGGAAGATCCCAGGACCCGGAAAAGGGCATCCCTGATTTCCGTATCGTCCAGCTGGCGTGCGGTCCCATCCGCCATCCTGCGGCGAACGGCATACGTAAACACCGTCCGCTCAGTCTGGGTGGCCTCGCCTTCGGGATTGACGGGCATCCATGCGCTCAAGATGGCCAACCTGCGTTCGGCCGGCAAGGATGCCAGCAACTCGCGTACGGTGCGGTCCAACGCGTCGCGGCGGACGGAAAGGGTCCAAATCCCGTGAGGGCGACTCCGGACTCCCGACGTCATCCGCTCCAGTCTCGTGATGACGTCCAGTTCGTTGGTCGGCTCGGCTTCGGAAAACAGCCGCTCGACCAAACGCACGGCATCCTCCCTGGAGTCGGCCACGAGTTGCGCCGCCGCCCAAGCGACCTGAATGAGGTCCGGTGCATCGGAATCAGGATTTGTCATCGGAAAACAGAACGTTTACAGGAGCACCCTTGTGGATATTCAGCATTTCGGATGCATTCCCGTTGTTTATGGCAATTTCGACGAGTCCGTTGCTGTTGACCAGCAGTGTGGCATCGCCGGGTGAGACATCGGCATAGGTGGCACTGAAACTGGGAATAATGGCATTGCCGGCATAGCATTTCACCGGTCGGCCCCTCCTGCGTGATTCCAGTTCCTGTGCAGAAATATTGGTCACGCAGTTCCCGAACCGGTCTACGTGTACGACCCATCCCTGTGTCCCTTCATCGTCCGAGATGGGGAGGGCCCAGTGCATGCGCATGACCGAATCCACCGGCGTGCCGGCTGCCGTCATCGACAGGCCGGCAGACATACGTGCAGCAACCGGCCCAAAGATGTCACGGCCATGGAAGGTGGGACTGGGTGTGGGCGTTCCCCAGAAACGAGGTTTGTCCAGGAGCACGACGTGCTCCGGTTCATCTCCACTGAGTACCAGGGAAAACAGTCCATTGTCGGGTCCTACGAAGGTATGTCCCCGGTAACGCATGGCAATGGCCCGGCGCGTCGTTCCCACTCCCGGGTCCACCACGGCGAGGTGCACGGTCCCGACCGGAAAATGCCACCACACGTTGCGGAGCACGAAGGCTCCACCCATGACGTCCTGCGGGGCGATGTCATTGGATATGTCAACCAGCCGGACATCCGGGGCCAGCCCGAGCATGACACCTTTCATGGCCGCAACATACCCGTCGCTGGAGCCGAAATCGGTCGTCAGCGTAATGATGCCGGAGGTTACGTACACAGGGTGGATGGGTTTTGGTACTTGCACAGACAGTATAGAACACGCATCCGTTCCCTGCGTTCTTCGGAATTCCTAAGAACCCTCCCCGGGCGTGTTGCTGCGCCCATTCACCAGCCCCGACAACCTCAACCGATGCCATCAAGGAATCAGCAAACCGGAGCCCGTGGCGAGGATTTGGCCGCGACGTTCCTTGAAGAGAAAGGGTACATCATCCTGGACCGGAACTATCGATTCCTGCGTGCCGAGGTCGATTTGGTGGCCTTCCTGCCCACACGTGACTACGAGAGGGGCGGTGACTTGGTCTTCGTGGAGGTGAAATGGCGACGGACCGGTACGTACGGATCGCCGGAAGCCGCCGTCGGTGCCGCGAAGCAGCGTAACCTGATGTCCGTGGCCGAGGCCTGGCTCCATGAACGGAAAATGGAGGGTACACCGTGCCGGTTCGACGTGATATCCATCCGCGGGGACGCGTCAGCTCCCAGGATTGAGCATTTCGAACACGCATTCGTGGGATAGCGCCCGGAAGGCATCAGGATCCCGGTCTGTACTCCCGTGGGACTTCATCGGCAACGCGCTGCCATGCCAGGTATCCACGGAACGTGATTCCATACGGGTTCAGGATGTCGCCCTTGTAGTCCATTACGGTCGGACCGTCTTCCATGGTCAACCAGGACGTCTGGAAGGAGGGGCGTCGTCTGCCGTCCCGGGCTCCCGGATTTCCCTGTGACAGGTATTCCGGATGCTCCATTTCGCCCATGAAGGCAATCTCGACCGCGCCTTCGAAGTGGAGATGGTATTCTCCGGGCGAATCACCGGGCGTTATCAAGCTTGCAGGATCCAACGGAAACCGGGTATCTCCCTGTATTCCCTGGCCACCCGCCGTGGGACGGGACCACGTCTTGAAGCCTTGCGCCTCGACACGACCGGCAAGCAGGGCCAGTGCGAAATGTCGGAAAGAGCCCATGAAGGCAACGCGACGGTTCTCGTCCCACAACCGGGCCTGTTCCGGGTTGTCCGTCTGCATCTGTTCAAACAGGGGCTCCCCATCGTACTGAACACGGGTAGGCGTAATGGCAAAATCCGACAGGAAATACTGTATCCGATACCCGAGTGCCAGGTTTTCAATGATGATGGGCGCTTGTGCGGTGGCGCGGAACGTGCCGCGATGCTCCTCGAAATCAAGTACCTCCGGATTCACGATGGTGGTCTGCTGCGCATTGGGCGTCTCACCGATGAAGGCGCGCGTGAATCGTTCCAGTCGTGACAACCACTTGTCGTCCCGCTCAGCCTCTACGACAATTTCTCCGGCATCCAGGACCACCTCCGAGAGTTCGAAGTCGAACGTAAGGACCTGCACCGACCGGATGAGGATGTCCCTGAAATCCGGCTGGTAGCCCAGCATGGACACGTACAGGCGATGGGCGCCTGCAGGCAGTCCACTCAGCATATAGCGCCCCTGTCGGTCCGTGACGGTCCCCGCCATGGAACCGGCAATGAAGACGTGCGCGCCCACCAGGGGAAGACCCGATTCCGCGTCGATCACGGTTCCTCGCAATTCCGCACGCGGAGGGGACTGCGCGCGCAGATCGGGAGGAAGCATGGACAGCGCCAGTCCGAGAAGAAGCAACGGCAGCATGACGGTGCACGGCCGGCGACGTGGGGATGAGGCGGTGGTTTCCGTCATGAGGCACTCCGGATGGCGTCGAGGGCAGTCGGATCCTCCAGGCTGGACACGTCACCGGGATCTGCACCCAGGTAGGCCGCGCGGACCAGGCGACGCATGACTTTCGCATTGCGGGTTTTGGGTAACTGGGTGGTGAAGCGGACAAACGCGGGGCGCAAGGGTTTGCCCAATTCCGCGGCGATGGCCGCGGAAAGCGCGTTCCGGAGATCCGTGGTCGGATCGGAGCCGGGATTCAGCACGCAGTACACGCCAAGCGCTTCGCCTTTCACGTCGTCAGGAATACCGATGGCTGCACTCTCCGCGACGGCCGGATGGGCATTCAAAATGGCCTCGGCTTCGGCTGGTCCAAGTCGCTTGCCGGCAACTTTGATGGTGTCGTCACTTCTTCCCAGGATGAACCAGAGTCCATCGTCGTCCACGGCGGCAAAATCACCGTGCAACCACACACCGGGAAACGTCTTCCAATAGGATTCGATGTATCGGGGGTTGTCGTTCCAGAAACCCCGGGTCATCCCGATCCATGGGCCACGGATGACCAACTCACCTACGGCACCGCGAATGGAGGAACCGGTTTCATCGACGACATCTGCGGCCATTCCGGGCACCGGACCAGAGAACGAACATGGTTTGAGCGGCCGGAAAAAATTCCCGCACAGGATTCCGCCGCTGATCTCGGTTCCGCCCGAATAGTTCAGGATGGGCTTCCGGCTGTCGAGTACGTTGCGGAAAACCCAAAGCCAGGAGTCGGGGTCCCACGGGCTGCCCGTGGAAGCAATGGCACGAAGGGAAGACACATCCCGGCTTCGGATGGGCTCCGTTCCGTGGGGCATGAGGGCTCGCACCAGGACGGGGGACAAGCCCAGATGTGTAACGCCATGGGAGGCCACGGACTGCCAGACCCGTCCGGCGTCCGGGACATCCGGTGCCCCGTCATAGAAAACCATGGTGGCACCCAACGCGAGCGTTCCGAAAACGAGCCAGGGTCCCATCATCCATCCCATGTCCGTCATCCAGTAGACGACGTCCCCCGGCTTCACATCCATGGCCTGGCGCATGTCCTGGGCACTCTTTACCGGAAAACCGCAATGCGTATGGACGGCACCCTTCGGCCGGCCGGTCGTTCCGGACGTATAGATGATCATCAGCGTATCCTCCGCCGACGTGGACGCCGTGGGAGCCACGGCTCCGTGTCCGCTGACAAAAGCCGACCACCAGACATCCCGACCGCTGGTCATGGGCGTTCCGTCGCGGCCGGTTGCGTCCTGGACAATGACGTGGCGTACGGTGGGAGCCATCGTCAGGGCCTCATCGGCCGTCTCCTTCATCGGAATCTGCTTGCCCCGGCGCATGAATCCGTCGGCCGTGAAGAGGGCTTTCGCACCCGCATCATTCAGTCGCGTGGCAATGGCTTGCGGGCCGTATCCGGAGAAGAGCGGCAGGATGACGCCTCCAATCTTGATGATGGCCAGGAAGGCCACCGCCAGTTCCACCGTCATGGGCATGTAGAGCCCCACGGCATCGCCTTTTACCAAACCCAAGGAGTGCAGGGCATTCGCACACCGGCAGACGGCATCGTTCAACTCTGCGTAGGTAAGCGTGTCCACCGACCCGTCTTCCGATTCCTGGATGATGGCAGGCCGAAGACGGGTATCCGGGTCCTCTTGCCATTTGTCCAGCAGGTTGTGGATGATGTTCATGCGGCCGTTCACACACCAGACGGGGAACTCCACCCCCTTGGACAGATCCATGACGGAGGAATAGGGCCGCTCGAAGCGGATATCCAGATCCTTCAGGACAGCGTCCCAGAACCACTCGGGTTGGGAAACCGAGCGCTCCTGGAGGGCATCCAGACTCGGTATCCCGTATCGATCCATGAATGCCTGGAGATTGGATCTGGAAATCCAGTCCGGATTCGGGCTCCAGGCCACGGATTGATCGAAGGGAAAGGTCGTGGAAGGCAGTGGCATGAACGGTTGCAGGGTTGGAACGTACGGTTTCAGTCGGTTGTCTTTTCGCTAAACCAAATTGCGGGACGTTCGTTCTATTGGACCTTGCGAAATACCCGGAACCCCCCAAATCGTTCAGAACCCATGCCCCGTCTGCCCCTGGTTGTATTGTTCATGCTCCTCGTGGCCGGTTGCTCAACCGAGTCGACAATGGAAGGATTGATTTCCGACCATTTGCCCGGTCCGGACTCGGGCAATCCGAATGAGATGATCCTGTTTGACGGGGCCCTCTATATGCAGATGGCCGATCCGGCGTATGGCGTAGAAGTGTTCAAGTACGATGGTACAGGCCTGGAACGCGTTACGGATATTGAACCGGGTATCGGCAACGCTGTGCCTTCCCGGTTCACCATCTGGCAGGATCGACTGTATTTCACGGCCAGTCGAATGCCTTACGGCCGGGAGCTCTTCCGGCTGGAAGACGGCCGTGCCCGTCTGGTCAAGGACATCGGTGAAGACCGGGGTGGCTCGGATCCCCGCAGCAAGACGGTCATGGGCGATGTCCTCTACTTTTCCGCGAATGACCACAAGATCGGGTTCGAACTCTGGCAATACGACGGTACGGAAGCCACGTTGGCCGCGGATGTGGAAGCGGGGCCTTCCAGTTCCAATCCGGTCGGACTGACGGTATTCGAGGACGCGTTGTACTTCATGGCGACCGTATCGACCACAGGAAGTGAACTGTATCGATTCGTCCCCGGATCCGGGGCTGAACTTGTTGCTGACATCAACCCCGGAACGTCGTCCAGTCGGCCGCAATTCCTGACGGTTCTGGGCGATGCACTGTATTTCTCTGCATTTGCCCCGGAAACCGGCATCGAACTGTATCGACTCCGAGACGGTGTGGTTGCGTTGGTCTCCGATCTGAACGAAGGCACGGCCAGTTCCTCGCCGACGCAGTTGACTGTGGTGGACAATACACTCTACTTCGTGGCATCGACGGCTGAAATGGGCCAGGAACTGTATCGGATCAACCCGGAAGGGTCCATCGAACTGGTGGTCGATATTGCTGAAGGTGCGCAGGGAAGTTCGCCGTCCAATCTGTTCGCCAGCGGGAATCGCCTGTTCTTCTCGGCGGATGATGGCAAGACCGGTGCAGAATTGTGGATTGCCGACGGGGCAGGCGTGCGGATGGTGCGTGATATCCACATGGGCCCGGAAGGCTCAGGGCCGTTGCATTTCGCGACCTTCAACGACGAATGGGTGTGGTTTACGGCGCGTACGGCGGCGCACGGTGCCGAAGTATGGCGTTCCAACGGCACGGACGCCGAGCTGGTCCGGGACATACGCCCCGGACCGAATTCCAGCTCTCCGACCGACTTCGCCGCCATCGGCACGCAGATGTGCTTTGCGGCAAACGAAGGGGGGACCGGCCACGAATTGTGGTGCCTGGAGGCCCTTTAGAAGGCTGTTGAAAAAGTGGAGGACCCCTCGTTCGGAGCGCCATGACATCAGATTCCAGGCGTTCCGACGTTTGCGTAGCCGTAGCTACTCATAGGAGGAACAACACCGAAGATGATGTCATGCCGCCCGAACCCTTTGGGAGCGAGGGGGTTACGGGCGGATACTTTGTCATGGCTCCTCCACGATACTACGGCATCGCGTCGTCGCCCTTCCTCGTCTGCGCCTCGTAAGACCCTCGCTCGAGGGGCCCTCCACTTCTTCAACAGCCTTCTAGAAGGCTGTTGAAGACGCGGAGGACCTGTAGTAGAGCCTTTCAGTCGTACAGTTCCGGTCGCCAGGAGAGCATGTAGCCCGGGTCCTCGTTGGCAAGGGCGTGTTTCGTAAGCTGCAACGGCTTGAACGTGTCGACCATCACCGCCAACTCCTCCGTGGCCTCCTTTCCGATGGACGCTTCCACGGTGCCGGGATGCGGACCATGGGCAATGCCACCGGGATGGAGCGTAAATGAACCCCGTCCAACACCACGGCGGCTCATGAAATCCCCTTCTGCGTAGTACAGGACCTCGTCCGAGTCGATGTTGGAGTGGTTGTACGGTGCCGGTATGCTTTCGGGATGGTAGTCGTATTTACGCGGCACGAAGGAGCAGATCACGAAATTCCGCCCTTCGAAATGCTGATGTACCGGAGGTGGCTGATGGATGCGTCCGGTTATGGGCTCGAAATCGTGGATGGATGTAGCATAGGGATACATGTATCCATCCCAACCGACGAAGTCAAAGGGATGATGCCGGAAAAAGAGACGATGGAGATAGTCGTTCTTGGCAATGCGGACCTCGAACTCCCCGGTCTCGTCAATCGTGACGAGTTCCGTCGGCGGACGGATGTCCCGTTCGCAGTAGGGGCTGTGTTCCAGCAACTGCCCGAACGCATTGCGATACCGCTTCGGGGGATGGATTTCCGAGAATGACTCAATGACGAGGAATCGGCAGGCGGGGCTTGTGACCTTCCACCGGTGGGTGATGGTACGCGGGACGTGGACGTAGTCGCCCTGGCGGAAGGGCACTGGACCGAAGGGGCTTTCAAGTACGCCTTCGCCGTCGTGCACATAGACCATCTCATCGGCCACCGCATTCCGATAGAAGTAGTCCATGGGTTCACTCGGCGAGCACACGGCAAGCCGGACATCCGAATTGCCCATGATATACCGTCTGGATGCCAACCAGTCCCCCGAGGACGGAACGTCATAGCCATGGATGTGGCGATGCCGCAGGAAGTCCAGGTCGGCAAATTCCACCCGCCATGGGATGGGGTCGGCCACCCGGTCCACGATGGTGGGTGGGTGGATGTGATAGGCGATGGATGATATCCCGCTGAATCCTTCTGCACCAATGACTTCTTCGCTGTAGAGGGAGCCGTCAGGCTTCCGCATTTGCGTATGCCGTTTGTGGGGAACGGAACCGAGTCGTGTATAGTGTGGCATGGCTGTAGGCGTATCAGAGGTTTCCGCGGCGTTCCTGCTCCCGTTCGATGGCTTCGAACAGTGCCTTGAAATTGCCTTTTCCGAATGAACGGGCACCCTTCCGCTGGATGATCTCATAGAACACCGTTGGACGGTCCTGAACCGGTCGAGTAAAGATCTGCAGCAGGTAGCCTTCGTCGTCGCGGTCCACCAGGATGCCCAGTTCCTTGAGAGGAGCGAGTTCTTCGTCTATGGTGCCGACCCGGTCCGGCAGGATGTCATAATAGGATTCCGGTACCTGCAGGAATTCCACACCGCGTGACCGGAGGTCACGTACCGTCCGGATGATGTCATCGGTGGCCATGGCCACGTGCTGGACACCGGCGCCGTGGTAGAAGTCCAGGTATTCCTCGATCTGGCTTTTCTTCTTGCCGGCAGCCGGTTCGTTGATGGGAAATTTGATCCGGTCATTGCCGTTGGCCATCACCTTCGACATGAGCGCCGTGTAATCCGTTGAAATATCCTTGTCATCGAAGGATAGCAGGTTCCTGAATCCGAGTACGTCCGAATAGAAGTCCACGAAGCGATTCATGTCACCCAGGTGGACGTTTCCTACGCAATGGTCCACATACTTGAGGCCGACCGGAGCCGGTGCAAAGTGGGGATTGGACCACGCCACGAAGCCGGGCAGGAATACGCCGTCGTAGGCCCGGCGCTCCACAAACGTGTGGATGGTGTCACCGTACGTCTCGATGGCCGCCACGACGACTTCTCCGTATTGATCCTTGAGCACTTCAGGCTCCCGCACGGCCGTGGCCCCACGGGACATGGTCTCCTTGAAGGCTTTCCGTGCATCATCGACCCACATGGCAATGTCCCGGACACCGTCTCCGTGCAGGTTGACATGTCGTGAGACAGCGGTGTCCGGCTGCATGGATGACGTGAACACAAACGTGACCTTGCCCTGGCGCACGACGAAACTCGTACGATCCCTGAGACCGGTTTCGAGGCCGGCATAGGCGAGCGCCTGGAAACCGAACGCAGCCATGTAGAAGTAGGCGGCCTGTTTCGCGTTTCCGACAAAGAACTCGACGTAATCAGTTCCATTGATGGGAAGGAAATCATCCGCGACGAGAAGCGAGGATGACGGAGCGGAGGTGGTCAGGGTCGGTTCGGTCGACATGCGTTGGATTCCAGCTGTTTGCAGTTTCATTTACACGGCAAGATAGTCCTCCCGTTCCACGGGATCACGCAGAAGCGCCTGTTGTATTTGTCCCCTTTGCCACCAGATGAACCCGCACCATGTCTGATCGCCCGGCGCCCTGGACCGTCCTGTCCCGCAGCTACCTGCTTGAACGGTGGTGGATGAAGCTGCGTGTGGACGAGGTCCGATTGCCCGACGGCCAGGTCTTGCCGGAGTACCACGTTCTCGAATATCCCGACTGGACGCTATCCATGTGCCAGGACGTGACCGGCAAATTGATTCTGGTGGAGCAGTACCGTCACGGTACCGGCAAGTTATCGCTTGAATTCGCGTCCGGGATGTTGGACGAGGACGAATTGCCATTGGAGGGTGCCTGTCGAGAGTTGCTGGAAGAAACGGGGCACGTGTCCGAGTCCTGGATCCGACTCGGCCGATGGGCCCCCGACCCATCCCGGCATGACAATGTGGGACACGTATTCCTCGCCAGACATGCGCGCAGTGTAGCCCCACCTTCACCGGACAGCACGGAGGATTTGCGTGTGATCTCGTTGTCAGTCCGGGAAGTGGATGCTGCCATCCGGGACGGTCGGATTACCCATGGTCTGCATGTGGCCGCTTTCTATCGGGCTGCAACAGATGGGCTGTTGGAAGGGTAACAAGCACCATGAACACCATCCGCGCTTGTTTGGTCTCCCTGGTGGCCGTCGGATTCCTTGCTGCCCTCGCCGGCTGTCGTTGGAATGCCTCACTCGAGGTGGCGGAATTGCGCGTGGAACGCACCTCATGGGACACCCTTGCGGTCTCCACGACGTTCCGGCTGAACCCCTTGGTGGGAGGCACGGAGAACGTCCAGCCCGACTCCGTCATGGTGACCCTGTTCCGTGCATCCTATGACACCCTTTACCGTGGATCTCCCGGCACAATCGCCATCGACGATACCGGATTGTTGAATCGCGAACGCCTGCTGGTGGACGTGTGCGGGTTCCACGCGGCCGGCACGGCGTGTGACCAGTACGCCGTTTCGGCATCCCCGAAGCGAATGATTCCACAAGCCGATATTGCCTTCCCGACGGAAGATCGTGGATACGAGCGTGGTTCGTACACGCTCCGGTACACATTGCACCGACAACGCTTCGGGACGGACGATTGGGAACCCCTTTTACGCTCCAGTCGAACGGAAACCGTTCTGTCCATCCGCGTAGCTGGATCGTCCAACCCGTCGGTGGAGATCCCGGTGAAGCAGGGAGACAACCGTCTGATCCTGGCGCGTCAGGACAACTTCCGCTTGCTCCGCTATGACATCCAGTCCGCGATGCTGGATGCCGACTCCGCAGCCGTCGTGTTCGATCTCCGGGCCCGATTGGGACAGACGCTGGAATCCGTAGCCATCGATACCGTCGTGGTCCGGAGCAAATCGACGCTTGAGCGCCGGGAGGAGGTGGCACGCCTGGTGGAATTGGCCGGCGAAAAAATCCTGGACGAACTCAAGGGGCGATTCGGGTTACGACGAGCGTATGTATTCATTGACGAATGGTCCTATGAACCGTTGGATCGCATGTACGTGGCCACCATCGACTTGCAGTGGCAGGACGGGCTGCGCAGCAACTGGTCGGACCTGAGCGCCCAGGTGTCGGTTCGGTTTGACGGGACCATGGGCCAGGTGGTACTCTTGGGAGCAAGCGAGGGCGCCCGCGAACGGTGGGACCGGGCCTACGGCACCTCGACCATGTTTCTTGAACCGCTTTACGATACTCCCTGAGCACTGTACAGCCTGTTAATCCCTGGTTTTTCAATCATGCATTTCCAAGCCCTGTTCGTGGACGACACGACGACTCCCCGGGCCCGACTTCGGTCCCTGTCCCCCGACGACCTCCCCGAAGGGGGCGACACCCTGGTCCGGGTCCACTGGTCGGCCATCAACTACAAGGATGCGTTGGCGGTGACCGGGAACGGGAAAATCATCCGT
The DNA here is from genome assembly GCA_040221055.1 of Rhodothermales bacterium. Taxonomy (NCBI): domain Bacteria; kingdom Pseudomonadati; phylum Rhodothermota; class Rhodothermia; order Rhodothermales; species Rhodothermales bacterium. Next base: position 147,787 of record JAVJVN010000012.1, read on the forward strand.
GGGGCGTATCCGTTCGTCCCGGGAATCGACTTGGCCGGTGAGGTCATCGAGACGTCCTCGGATCGCTTCCAGTCAGGTGATCGGGTCCTCTGCACAGGCTGGGGGTTGGGTGAGAACGTTTGGGGTGGATACAGTCAACTCCAGCGCGTCCAATCGGAGAACCTGCTTCCGCTTCCGACGGATATGGATCCACGGGCAGCCATGATTGCCGGTACGGCCGGACTGACCGCCATGCTCGGAACCATGGAGATAGAGGATGCGGGCGTAAACCCGGATGCCGGTGATGTCCTGGTCACGGGGGCGAGCGGCGGCGTGGGCTCATTTGCCATCATGAGCCTCGCTGCAGCAGGCTATCGTGTCGTGGCCTCGACAGGCTCCATGAACCATCGGGATTGGCTGACCGATCTGGGGGCAGACGCCATTATTGAACGTTCCGAATTGGAGACCGGTGCCAAGCGACCTCTCGACTCTGCCCGGTGGGCCGGTGCCATCGATTCCGTTGGAGGGACCACGCTGGAGCACATCATCAGTACGACCGCGCGTCATGGATGCATTTCGGCGTGCGGACTGGTGGCGGGTGCGGATGTCCACACCACCGTGTTTCCCTTCATCCTCCGGGGCATACGTCTGGTCGGAATCGACTCGAATACGTGTCCGAATGACGTTCGGGAAGTCGCATGGCAGCGGATAGCCGAACTCGCCCGCAATCGGGATTTCACCTCGCTTGCCGAAACCATTCCTCTCGACGCGGTTCCGCAGATGTGCGAACGCGTCGTTCGCGGCGAGACGCGCGGGCGTGTCCTGGTCGAAGTAGGAACGTAGCCGGGGCAGGCCGTCCGGCCCGCCCCGGCCACATCCGGTCATTTCTTGTCGTCCGGGTTCTGCCGTTTTCGCCCGAGCCAGTAGCCGAGGCCACAAACGAACAGGGAAACAAGCAACATCCCATGGGACCCCAACTCCATCCACCAATGGGGCTGGATGCTGTAATCGCGGTATAACACCCATTGAAACCAGCCTCCCACGGCTGCAGCGACAATGGCGAGTCCTATGAAGAGCCAGCGATAGGGAACGAGGGTTTCTATGGCACGCGTCAGTTCGTCTTTCATGGCAGTTTCAATTGTTTTCCCGGCATGCGTCAATGCATGCCGTGTAATCAAGTGTCGAGGTGACCATGGCAACGGTTTTTGCCGCCGTTACGCCGCCGAAGCACAGGAGTACACCGGGTCCGGTCGCTGTGCAGCCGAGGAGACCACCGAGATAAGCCAGCTCGATTTGGGTAACATTGTTTATGTACGCTGTTGTACACGCCCGATCGCAGGGGCCGGTTTTCGACAGTGAGCCTTCAACTTGAAGTGATTTCGTCAATGCAGGCACGTCCGCTGGTGAAAGTCCGAGTTCGTCCAGTCTCCGCGCAACGGCTGACAGATAGACGGCATCCTCCGCATTGAAGAACGGTTCCAGTGCCATGTTCGCCTGCTGTACCATGTTGTCCAGCACGTCGGGTGTCACGTTTCCGTTCAGGGCAATAACCTCCTCGGCGGCTTCGCGGGCAAGCACCAGGGCGCGGATCTGGTCGGGTGTCGCCGCAGCGGCGCGCGCACGGGCCTTCACCAAGACGCGATCATCCAAGGCGCGCACCAGCGTTTTCGGGGATGTGACCGTTGGAATGGTCTCGACCGGAATGTCTACGGTCTCAATGTGGTTGTCGGGCGAAACCGGCGATATCACGTCGGCATGATCCACCACGGACGACGAGTCGCAGGCGGCCAGCAGCATGGCCAGGACCAGCGTTATCGAGCCTGGAATGCCTGCCTTTTGGATTTTTGGGTAACGGTTCATGATCCTTCTCCTCAATTTCCTCGGGTTCAGTGAGACCCCAAGACCCGGAATGCAGGACTTCGTAACCCGTCGAGCGGCCGTGCCCGTCAAAAACGCATGTTCAATGCCCTTAACGGACCGTCAAAACGACCGATACGATAACCATGAAGATCCTTGACGCCATACGAACCTGGAGGGTCCAACCCGAAGAGGAGTTGGATTCCATCCTGCTGAGCGGTTTCAACCCGGAGGAGGATGCGGAATTCGGCGCTCTGGTGCAATCCATGGGCTTCGATCGCGTCCTTGACGTGGCCCGTCGGGAGCAGGTATTGCCCCATTATATCGTGGCGCGCATGGACCCGGATGCCACGTGGAGGGACATTGCACAGGCGCATCCGACAATCGCCGACACGCTCCATCGTCTGGCAGCACGCATCTACGGGTATCGACCCATACTGATCTGTGAAATGGGTTCGCTGGTACTGGCCGATCTGCTCGCATCCCATTTTCCGCGCATGGACTGGAAGCGGCTGTTCGATGCCGGACTGGTTCCGGTCGTGGAGCACGGTGATCATCCGCATCTTGCCACCAGCATCCGGTTGGCCTCCCACGATCCGTCCCGGAGAGAGGTCAGGGCCACGGCAGAGTCCATCCCGTCCTTGCGTCCGGACATCGTTTATGCGGACCACGCGACGGTCCTTGACCTCCAGCGGGACATGACTGCATGCATTCCGGCCGTTCGACGCGCCATCGGCGAAACGCGCGCACAGGAACGTCCCCGACTGAAGAAGGTGGTGCTTCCGGACGATACCGGATATGGCAAAGCCGCCTGATCCAGGAAACAGAACATGAGCCATACGGCCATCCAGACCCCACTTGAGCCCGAGCTGCAGAACGTTGCGGACCGGGATCGCGTAGTCGTTCGCCTGCGACGCAAGGGCGTCCTGGACGATGCCACGCTGCGTGCCGCCTGGGGAGAATGGCAGGCCACCCGGAACAAAGGCATCCGTGTACCCCTGTGGCGCATGCTCGCGCTGTCAAACGATCTCGACTCGAATGAGGTTTTTGCGGAGGCGGCCAGGGTCTATGCGTTCACCTTTGCCAAGATAGACGAGGAGCGGGCCATCGCGTTCGTGAACGCCCAGCGGGAATCGTTCAGCGATGACGCTTGGGATGATATGGTCGAACACTATGTCATGCCTGTCGGAAAGGATCGTGATCCCGCGACCGGGGAGCCCCGTTGGCTCTTTGCGACCCACGATCCGACGCGTCCAGAGGTCCATCAACTGGTCCAAGGCATGCGCCTGAGACGATTCGAGGTGCAATACGCACCCGAGGACGTCGTAGGGCGGTTGGTCAGCCAGACCTTCCTGCAGCGCAACCTCTTCCTGGATCGGTTGGAGGACGAGCCGGCGACGTTCGACATGGGGTCCTCGTTCGAATCCGAGGCTGGTCTGGTCGACGAGGATGCCCTGGAAGCTGAAATGAGCCGTTCGCGGCTCATCAATTTGTTTGAAGCCGCTCTCATTGAGGCCGTCAAGCGCGGAGCGAGTGACATCCATATCTACCCGAACCAGGACGGATTCATTGAAATCCACATGCGCATTGACGGCGAATTGCAATCCTGGCACATGGAGGAATCGGTCCGCCCGGAATCATTCCTGGCTGTGGTCAAGGACAATGCGACCAATGTGGACCGATTCGACCGGGACACGGCACAGGATGGATACATCCAGCGCTGGGTGGACGATACCATGATCCGGTTCCGTGTCTCTGTCCTGCCGATTGCCAGTCGGCAACAGGGGCTGCATGCGGAAAGTGTGGTTATCCGGGTGCTGGATGACCGGAAGGTACTCACGGACCTGCGCAAGATCGGACTGGCCGAGGACGCTTACAGTCGCTTCCAGGACGCTATCCGTCAACCGCATGGAATGGTCATCCTGACCGGGCCGACCGGCTCGGGAAAAAGCACGACGCTTGTTGCAGCGTTGCATCAGGTCATCACGCCCAAGGTCAACGTGCTCACGGTGGAAGACCCTGTCGAGTACCTCATGCGGGGCGTCCGCCAGATCAAACTCGGACCGCGGCTTGACCTGGAAGGCGCCCTGCGCGCCATCCTGCGTCACGACCCGGACGTGGTCATGGTCGGGGAGATGCGCGACCGCCCGACCGCTGAGTTGGCCATCAAGCTGGCCAACACGGGTCACCTCACGTTCTCGACCCTGCATACGAACGATGCGCCGAGCGCCGTCTCCCGTCTGTTCAAGATGGGGGTCGAGCCGTTCCTGATTGCCTATGCCATCAACATCGTGGTCGCGCAGCGACTGGTTCGCAACCTGTGCCCGACGTGCAGGATACCGGATCCCAATCCGGATTTCGTCTTCCTCGAGCACGTCGGATTCAAACCCGACGACATCTACGGAGCGACGTTCTACCAGGCCGGCGGTCACGCGAACTGCAAGACCTGCAAGGGAGCCGGTTACAAGGGCCGGCGCGCCATCGCTGAGACCATGTTGTTCAACCAGAAAATCCGCTCGATTATCATGGCCTCGGAAGACATCGTCGACGAGGACGGTTTGCGCGACGCGGCTGTGGCCGACGGTATGGTCACTCTGGAACAGGCGGCCCGGCAGCTGGTCATCACCGGGGAGACCAGCGTTGCCGAAGCCATCCGCGTAACGGGTACCTGAGCCGGTCAGTGGGCCATGATCGGAATCCTGACTTCCGTCCGGTCCCAATTCAGGATCATTTCCGTACGGCTGTCCGTGCCTTCTGCGAACCCGATGGTAAAGGCCTCATGCATCTGGTTCACCGTCGTGGCCGGTACTTCAATCCGGTGTACATCGGCTTCCGTGTCGTGTGAGAAGGCGCCCCACTGTCCGACCACGCTGTTCAGGATAACGGTCCAGGAGTCTTCGGTCGGGATGGTGAACACGCTGTAGATCCCCGGCTGAACATGGGCGCTCCCGAACATAACAGGGCCGGTCAGCAGGATTTCGGTTGCCTCATTGGCCCCGGTGCGCCATACTTCCCCGAATGGAACCAGGCCCCCGAAGATTTCGCGATCGCGCTTTCGTGGCGATCCATAGACCACCTTGATGAACGTGTCACCCAGCGAGGTGGCCGCCATCTGGATGGGGCTGGGCCGGGCGTCTGGAGCAGGTACAACTTCCACCTGGGCATGGACCGTACCGGGCGTCCCCAGGAGCAGGGTCAGCAACAGGAGCGAAGAACAGGAAAGGAATAGGCGTTTCATGGTGTTCAAGGGGTTGGTAAAGGGTTCAATAGGGTTCGACCTGGACATTTGAGATCCGGACCTCCGATACGAGCCGGAGGCTGTCGGCGTTGTACAACGCATCGTACCGGTTGATGGAATCAAAATCGAGACCATCGTAGGCAAGGTTCAGGTAATCCTGCAGGCGGACTCCGGCAACTTCGTGCACGCCATCCACCGAGCGGAAGCGCGACCCGGTGTCGTCCGTGAAATACCAGTAGGCGAAGTAGTCCATGGTGTAGCGGTCCGCGTGGATCCAGAACAGGAACCGGTCCTGGTAATCGCGACCGCCGCCATCGGGCGTGAAGGTGACTCCGATCTTGCGGTACGGTTCTCCCTTGATTTCAACGCGACCAAGGTCCTCCTTGATGACCGCAGGATCATTCAAGGGGATGGGCAGCAACGTGAAATAGGCCACGGTATTGACGTTGTTGCCAATCCGTCGGTTCGTGAGGGAATCCACCGGCATGGAACGGTCATCGTGGTACAGGAAGGTCCCGTCGTTGTTGATGACTTCGCGGATGGCTGTGCCCGTTGTGTCTGTTCGGTGTCGCTCGTAGGAAAAAAGGCCGTCATGGCGATCCAGGACGAACCGGTCGCCGCGGAATTCAAAGGTGATGCGGGATGCGTCGATGATATCCCCGCCGTGCGCCAGGATGGCACGATCCACGACATCCTGGGCCGTTTCGGGCGCAGAGGCACACGATGCGAACAACAGACCGGCCGCGAGGAGACCGGGAAGAGAGCGTCTGGGCATGGGTACTCGGGGGGGGGCGCGGGTGGGACTCGGGCTAATGCAGAAGATGAACGGTCATTCAGGTCGCGGCGTTCCAATCAGGTCCGGGCTCGGGACCGGCTGAACAACCACCATGCTCCGGTCAGCACGACGAGATACGCGACCAACACGCTGATCAACACAACAAAGCCGGTACGGGATCCACCATACATCGTGTAGGGCAGGTTGATGGCCAGCAGCAACGGGAACCCCAATCCCATGGCCATGCCGCTGGACAGCACCAGCTCCTGGGCAACGGGAGTCCGGTATTCCGGATCGGTGACCCGAAGTAGGGCCAGCCCGGAACTGATGTTGCCCGTCATCTGGGCGAACATGCCGATGAATCGCTCAAACAAGTGGGTGCCGAACACGCGCCGGATAGTGAACCGGAGGAACATGTAGGTCCCGAGCGTTCCCGCCACACAAACGGCCAGTACCGGAAGCGCGAACTGCCACGCAATGGTCAGGCTGATACCCACAATGGAGGCCGCAATCAGGTAGTCTGCGAAGGTCCCGGTCATGCGGTGCACCATTCCGTCGTCCATCCAGCTCCCGGCCCAACCGCGCAGTACGAAGCGCCGGGCGCCCATGGCCACGAGATTGGCCAGGATGAAATGGAAGGACCAAAGGATGGGGATTTCCCGTCCCAGTCCCGCTGATTCCAGGATTCCGGCCAGGCCGACGGTAATCAGGTAGGTCAGGTAGTATAACCCGCCGACGAGCGCAACGTGGACGGCCAGCGGTTCGATAGCCGCTCCCGAAAACGACAGTCTCGAGCCTACGGGGCGGTCATGGTCCGGAAGGAAACCGGAACGGAGCCCGGGGATGTCTGTGGTGTCTGCTCCGGATCGATTGACCAGGAACATGCCCAGGAAATAGGCCACAAGGAACCCGATGGCAGCAATCGTGAGGCCGATGTTACCGCCGTCCACGAAGCCGAACGCGTTCCAGGATTGGCCCACGGAATAGGCGATGCCCGGACCCATGGCGAACCCAAGGGGAAGGAGCAGTCCAACGCCCGGGTTCAGATCCGGGAAGATCATCCAGGCCGCTGTCAGGGTGATGCCCAGGCCAAGAATGCCCTGGATGAGCATGATGGAAACCTGCATGAATCCGAGGTGGACCGCACCGACGGTGTGCCGATCGGAGGAACGCTGCAAGCCGATGCCGATGAAGGTGATGGCCAGCAGATGATAGACGTAGGCGCCCATCCGGGATGCATCGAGGGGCAGGACGTTGAACAGCTCTGAACCCAGAAACAGGCCAAGGAAGCCGGCAATCAGGCTGTTGGGCACGAGGTATCGCTGGAAGAACCCGACCTGGCGCCGCAGGACGGTGCCCGCCAGCAGCAAGCCTCCCAGGATGGAAATGTCCAGCAACAGGTCTCCAACCGTCAGTTCAAGCGTCCAGGCGTCCATTCAAGCGTTGATATGGGGGGCGAGTCGGAGGAGCGTATCGTACCAGGCCAGCACGCTGAACGGCTCCGGGAAGTGGCAATATACGCGCGGCCCGGCCCCCGAGAGCCAGATCCGGTCGCTGCGCTCCAGGGCCATGTGGCGAATGTGCTCCAGAGGCAGGATGTGATCGTCCATCTGCACGTGGTCCACGTGCAGCGATGCCATGCCCGTTCGCCACGGAGACCAGGCTTTTCCCCGGCTGGTGTCGTGTTCCGTCCGGATACGGGCGGGATGAGACAGGATGCGGCCATCCGGTGCGGGAATCAATTCCAGGTCACGGATCCGGGCGTACAGGTCGGCGGAGTTGGATACCTGCCCGTCGGGCTGGATCAGGTGGCTGTCTGCACGAACCGTGAACCGGTGCATGCCATGGCGGTCCATGACAGTCCTGCCGTCAGGGGAGGAGAAGACATGGAAAGCGCCGTTGTCCGGATCGCGATAAAGAAGCCGCTCAATGCCATCGGCCGGCCGCCAGGCCCATGCGGGCTGGATGCTCTGGTCCACCCGGTTTTCATCGGCCGATATTGGTTGGGCAAGTCGTTGGATGGCCTGGTCCGTCGTTCGGCAGTCGGTCAGGTCGACCGCAGGAAGGGGTTCTACGACGACGTGTGCCGGTCGGGGCCATCGGGCCCACCGCGGCCAGGAGACGTAGGACCCATGGATGAGGACGGGATGGACCGGGACCCCGGCGCGCTGGAAAATCTTGGCCGTTGAACGGATCCAGGGGGCGGGGCGTCCATCCCAGCGGCGACCTCCTTCGGGGAAGATCACGACCCTCCGGCCGTCCTCCAGCATCCGGTAGATGCGTCGGATGAGGTGCGGTTCGGGTTCATGCTTGCGCGTCCCCTCAATGCCTGCTGACCGGAACAACCAACCCACCAGGCCCCGCTCCACGTGCTCCATGGTCATGACGCCGGCCGTGGACTGGCCCAACTCCGTGAACAGGTTCAGGATGAATGGGTCATAGTTGTTTGAATGATTTCCGTAGATGAAGCAGGGGCCGTCCGGAAGCCGGTCGGCACCCTGGATCCGGACATCCCAGAAGGCCCTGGACCCGGCACACATGGTGGACCGGAAAAGGAGCTCGGCACCAATCCGGCGCAGGGGTGGAGGGGAAACGGTGTGCATGAGGGTGTGCGGATCGACTTCGTGAATATAGCCGATTCAGTGGATCATGCCGCAAAAGATGGCGTAATCGGTTGAACTGCAATCACATACGCTGTACGGAGGTGTATTTCGTGACGAAAGCCGACATCATTGACAAGATTTCTGAAGGAACGGGATTGACCAAGATGGAAACGGAGGCCGTGGTCAACGGCTTCATCACCGTCGTCAAGAACGAGATGTTGCGCGGCGGACGCGTGGACCTTCGAGGGTTCGGGGCCTTCACGGTCCAGCACCGGGCTGCCCGGACGGCCCGGAATCCAAGGACCAACACTCCGGTCCACGTTCCCGCGAGCACGATTCCTGTGTTCAAGCCGTCCAAGGAATTCCGTAAGGAAGTAGACGAATCCGTTGCCTGACATGGCCTTGAGTTGTGAATCCTGTGGCGCCCGTCTGAGTGATGGGGCCGTCCGCTGTGACATCTGTGGCACGGCGGTCGGAGGGGTCGATGCCGGAACGGAATCGGTGCCCGGAACGGCCGCGCCTGAAATGGAGGCGCCGTCACCCGTACCTGCGCCTGAGCAAGGGCCGTGGTGCACGTCTTGCGGCACGCGGAATCCGTTGAAGGCCCGATTCTGCTTCGCTTGCGGATCGGCACTGGTGGCCGTCACACGCGCCGTGGATGAGGCTCCCGTCATTCCTGCAGTCTCCGAACCCCAGTCTTCCTCGGCATCGCCTGCTCCGGACGCGCCCATGGGGCGGCAAGTTGCCATCGTTTTGACGGCGGCCATCCTGGTGGTCATCGCCCTGTATGTGATTACGACCATGTCCCGGGATGAAGCGGCCTCGCTCGTGCCCGAGGACAGCGTGGTGGCCCTGTTGGACGAGGGACCGCTTCCCGAACAGTTCCAGTCCAGGGAGGCGGAGTTGAATGATCAACTCGCGGCCGCCGCAGAAGATGTACAGAAAGTGCTGGTCCACAGGGAGCTGGTGGACCTCTATCTCTCAGCCGCGCGTCTGGACCTGGCTGCCCGGGAGACCATCCGCCTCGCGGAGTTGACGGGTCGCGAAGCCGACTGGGTTGCGGCCGGCAACATGTACTACGACTGGATGGAAACCAAACCCGTCGCGGAACGGGGACCTTGGGCGAAACAAGCCATTTCCGCGTACCGGCAAGCGCTTGAGCTGAACCCCTCGAATACGGATGTGCGTACCGATATGGCCATCGCCTACATGTACGACCCGGATAATCCCATGATGGCCATTCAGGAGACGAATGCGGTCCTGGAGCAGGACTCCTTGCACATCCAGGCCAATTTCAATCGCGGGATCATGCTTATGCAGATCAACCGGGTCGATCAGGCGCGGGCGCAGTTCGAAAAGGTCCAGAGCCTGATAGGCGATCCGGAGAATCCCATCTGGCAGCGCGCCGCCGAGGCCCTGGCGCGGCTGGACGACCCCCAACCCCAGTGACGAGCCTGGTTTCGTTCAGCGGCCCCGGGTGTCTATAACGCGTATCCGCACGTGCGCCACATGCGGATACGGAGATGATCGGGTGATATAGAATTCACCGGGTGCCACGACTGCCGCCGAGCCCAACGACGAAATATCAAGGGCTTCGGCTTCTTCGTTTTCGACGGAGAACAGGAGCTGCCAGTTCTCATCGTAGACATCGAACGTATGGTGGATGATGGGGTCAGGCGGGTTCTCCTGTGCAAAGGACTGCCGGGTGTGTTCGTTGGGATCGTCGATGTTGGTGGGCCAGCTGGCCCGGACGAGTTGGAATCCACCTTCCAGGGGTACTGGAAGCGACAGGATGCTGTACACCCGGGCCCCCATGCCACCACTTCCGAACGTGGCAAATCCGGGACGTGTGAAGTCTGCTACATCGCGTCGAACCACGCGGACGGTGTCACCCTCCAGCGTATGTAACACGAATTCGTACCGGGACGGGTGGCCGATGGCTACGTGATCATTGACGAATCCGACGTTCCCGCCCAGTGCCATGCCGGCCAGGACCTCTCCGCCGTCGGACAGGTCCACCGAGAAGGAATCGACCATCGCCCAGTTGTTTGCGGCATCGACCCGCATGACGCGTGCGCCCATCATACCGGGCACACTCGAGTTGAACAGCACGGTCGAGTCCGGAAGGAAGGCAACGGGCCGGGGAAATCCGGGCAGTCCCAGGGCATCCCGTGAGACCGACGACAGGAGATTGCCCCCCAGGTCGTAGAAATCAAACCGCTGACCGGCTTGATTGGAAATCATGAGGGCGCCCTGGGCCGTCATGATGACCCCGAAAGCCCGGTTGAACTCTCCCGGGCCTTCGCCTTCACGGCCGGTTTCCCAGCGCAGGGATCCGTCCGGGCCGAAAGAAACCAGGCGCGTACGATCCATGAAGTAGATATTGCCAGCGTCATCGAACTGTACGCCCGATGCCGATGTCAGGACTTCTTCGTCCGGCGCTTCATCCGCGCCGAACCGGGCCAGTTCCTCAACCTCCAACCGGTATCGTCCATCGGATTGATGGGGACCGTGGAACGGGTTGTCGACCATCGGCCCGTCGGTTGCGGGCGTGCCGCGGCCACAGCCGGTGACGGACAGGAGGAGGGCAGCGGCGCCGAGGAGGAGAGCGGCAGGGAAGGGTCGTACGATGGACATGACAGGCAGGCAGGCAGGTTGGACATCCAGGTTACAGTCCGATAGGACACGTGCTGCCTCGGAAAGTTGCCGTCGTGCAAACCACCCTGCCGGGCAGGTCCAACCCGGTCCTACCGCGTCAAATGCCGATACTTGATCCGGTGGGGTTGGTCCGCGTCGATGCCCAGGCGCTGCTTCCGGTTTTCCTCGTATTCCGTGTAGTTGCCGTCGAACCAGTAGACCTCGCTGTTGCCTTCGAATGCCAGGATATGGGTCGCCAAACGATCCAGGAACCAGCGATCATGGGAGATCACGACCGCGCATCCCACGAATTCCTGGAGCGATTCCTCCAGGGCCCGCAGGGTGTTCACATCCAGGTCGTTCGTGGGTTCGTCAAGCAGCAACACGTTCGCACCTTCCTTCAGCATCTTTGCCAGATGCACGCGGTTGCGTTCACCGCCCGACAGTTCCGTGACCAGTTTCTGCTGGTCCGAGCCACCGAAGTTGAACTTGCCGACGTAGGCGCGGGAATTGATCTCGCGGTTGCCCAGCCGAAGCACCTCGGCTCCTCCCGATATCTCCTGCCAAACGGTCTTGGACGGGTCGAGAGGTCGGTCCTGGTCAATGTAACCGAGCTTCACGGTCTGGCCGATGGTGAACGTGCCGGCATCCGGTTTCTCCTGTCCGGTGATCATCCGGAAGAGCGTGGTCTTACCGGCGCCGTTCGGTCCGATGACCCCGATTATGCCACCCGGCGGCAAGGAGAAATCCAGGTTGTCGTACAGCAGACGATCTCCGTATCCCTTGGCCACACCCTCCGCCTGGATGACCACGTTGCCGAGGCGAGGGCCGGGCTGGATGGGGATCTCCATGTCCTCCTGGCGCTTCTCCTGCTGCTCCTCGACCATTTTCTCATAGGAGGTAATACGGGCCTTGCTCTTGGCGTGACGTCCCTTGGGGGACATCCGAACCCATTCAAGCTCCTGCTTCAGCGATTTCTGGCGCTTCGACTCCTGTTTCTCTTCCAGTGCCAGGCGCTTCTGCTTCTGTTCCAGCCAGGACGAATAGTTGCCTTCGAACGGAATACCGGTGCCCCGGTCCAACTCCAGGATCCAGCCGGCCACGTTGTCCAGGAAATACCGATCATGCGTAACGGCGATGACCGTGCCTTCATAGCGGGCCAGATGCTGTTCAAGCCACGCCACACTTTCCGCGTCCAGGTGGTTGGTGGGCTCGTCCAGCAAGAGCACGTCGGGCTTTTGGAGCAACAGGCGGACCATGGCAACCCGTCGTTTCTCGCCGCCGGAAAGGACTCCGATCTTCTGGTCGGGCGGGGGACAGCGGAGCGCATCCATGGCCATCTCAAGCCGGCTCTCCAGATCCCAGGCGTTCATGGCCTCAATCTTGTCCTGCAACTTCTGCTGCTGCACCATGAGTGCATCGAAATCGGCATCGGGCTCGGCGAATTTGGCGTTTACCTCGTTGTAGGCATTCAGCAGGCGGACAGCCTCGCCAGCACCTTCTTCCACGATCTCCAGGACCGTTTTTTCCGGGTCAAGCGCCGGTTCCTGCGGCAGGTAGCCGAACGATATGCCCTTCTGGGCGTCGATCTTCCCGGAATAGTCCTCGTCCAAGCCCGCAATTATGCGCAACAGGGTGGATTTTCCCGATCCGTTCAGACCGAGGACGCCGATCTTGGCACCATAGAAGAAGGAGAGGTAGATGTCCCGCAGGACTTGCTTGTTCGTGGATCGGTAGGTCTTGCCTACACCGACCATCGAGAAGATGATTTTTTGATCGCTCATGGTGCGCCAGGGTCGCCGGAAGGGCCAGGTTGTTGTGCGGCATGTAGTCCGCTGGCGGGGAATTGTTCTGACTTGGTCAGGTTTCCACAATCAGGGACGGTCGGCATGCTATGGCCGACGGCCCAGGCTGGTCGATGCGCCGAGTACGGCAGCCCAGGCCGGGGCGTACCATGCAATGCCTTCCATGCCGAACACTGCGGCGAGCAGGAGCCCGAGGACCAGCACGAACACCTGGGCGCGGCGGACCGCCTGCGGAGAGAGGGGCGTTCCGGTATCGTCTCCGACGCTGTCCACCTCAACCGAGGCCTTGTACACCGGAAGGAACGCCAGCGACAGGGCCATGGCGATCCCGGCGGCGAGGAGCGGGCGGGATGGATGCAGGGGAAAGAACGTCGCGGACAGATCGTAGGCCAGCCACAATCCGAGCCCGATGAATCCGACCCGATCCAGCGCCGTCGGCTTGATTCCCGTGGATCCATTCAAGAAACGCGTGGCCATGATCAACCAGAAGCCCGGCAAGAGGGGAGGAGCTTCCTGGAAAACAGCCCACAGCAGGGCAGCGGCCGATGCCACGAAGGCCGTGCGTTGGTGGTCCGGATCGATCTCCCGGCAAAGGGCCCATGCCAGGAATACGCTGCCTGCCGTTCGGACAGCCGTCCAGGCCATTTCTGTGGGGGGCAAATCATTCCAGATGCCGGATGCGGCGGAAAGGATACCCACGGCAATCGTCACAAGGAAAATGGCCACGTTCGTGGGCCAGGCAAAATCGAGCGGTCGGCCGATGCCGGAGAATTTTCGGACGTTCATGGCCCCACCCCGCCGGATGGCATGCGTACGGCCCCTTCCCGGAACACCCGTTTCAGCAGGTCGGTGGTGCGGGCGGCAGGATCTTCCCGTATGCGCCGCTCTTCAACGGCAAGCTCATTGAACAGGACGCCCGTCGTCCGCTCGACGATGTGACCGACCAGGTCGACGGATGGCGGGCGGGTGAAGGGAAGTGCGGCATAGCGCTCCACCAGGTCCTCGTAGACCCTGAACACACCCGCCTCCTCCATGACTGATTGGACGACGGGCGTGAACGCCTCGGTCAGCGCCGCGGTTGTCCGCTCCTGGAAGTACAGGGTGGCGGCATTGTCCGGACCGTCCAGGATGGCAAAGGCGTCCGCTATCGTCATTTGACGTACGGCCTGCGCAAAAACAGGAACGGCACGGGCTGCCGCCTGTTCGGCCGCCCGGTTCATGCGGAGCTCGAAGTCATCCACCTGAGGGCCAAGTCCCAGCGTCCGCAAGCGGGAGGCAATGGTTTCAAGTTCGTCGGGAATGCCAATCCGTCGCGCAGCGACGCCGGCAAATGCATCGGTCACCGACAGGCGTCCGGAGGCTCGCTCCGTTCCGGTCTGCAGGGCCTCCCGGAGTCCGGAGGCAACCGTCTCCTGGGTCAGCGGCGTCGATCCGGAGAACAGATCGTTCACGTCCTGCATGGACAACGAGGCGCACGACGCCAGGAGAAATGCCGGCAGCATGGCGAACGTCACGCCGGACCGTGCCTGGCGAAACATCCGTACCGGATGGAAGACGGCTGGCGGAAAGAGCGTTTTCATGGGTGCGGGGTTGCGATCGCGATGGGATGTCGGCTGTCAGGGACGCTACGAATGCGGAGCCTCCGCCCAAACCGCCAATTCATTGCCGGCCGGATCCGTGAAATGGAAGCGTCGTCCACCGGGAAAGGAGAATATGGGCACCGTGATGGTACCGCCAGCCTTCCGTATGGTTGCTTCCGCGGCCTCCAGATTGTCTGCATGCAGAATGACCAGTGCACCGCCACGTCCCGCGGAACCGGAGTCCACCCCCGACCCTGTGGCTTCCTCAGGTCCTGCTGCGTCTTCACGGTCCTCCGGTTTTCCAGATGGGCCCGTCTTTCGGAATCCACCCTCTACGCCGGCGCCGGAGAAGGAAATGTACTCGTCTCCCCACTGCTGGAAGGTCCAACCACACGCAGCCTCATAGAAGGTCATCGTACGGCTAAAATCAGAGGATTCGAATTCGACGTAATTGATGGGGAGATTCATGGCGTTCCTGGCGTCAATGAGAATTCCTGTTCGGTCCGTCTGCTCGGTCAGGACAAAAAAGTGGGGGGCGGGGCCAAAGCCCCGCCCCCCACAATCTATCGTTTCAGCTGCCTCCACACCAAATGTGCGGAGATGCGTCGATGAAGACGCGCCAGAGGATCAGAGGTCCAGCTCTTTCTTGCGCAGGATGAACAACCCGTTGGAGCCGCCCGTTACCACGATGGTACCGCTTTTGAAGTAGGGGTAGTTGCTCCAGGAGCCGCCACTGCCACCGACCGGCGAGGTATCGAAGTACGCGACCTCCACAGGAGCGGTCGGATTCGTGACGTCCAGGACGCGGAATCCAGCGCCATAGTTGGACTGGTACATCATGTTGCCCTTCACGTAGAGGTTATGATCCGTCTCCGTGGTCGTGGCAATGTACTCGCCCACCAATTGGGGCTCATCCAGATCCACCAGATCCCAGATCAGTGTCCGCGTGCCTTCAACCAGACCCTGGGGCTCATCGCCCTCATCGTTCATGTAGAAGTAGCGATGATCTTCGGTCAGCCAGCCCTGGTGGGCATACGCGACCTTCGGATACGTCGCATATGCGATGGCCGTGGGATTGGATTTATCCGTAACGTCTGCAATCGAAAGAGCGGTTTCGTTCGATCCGAGGCAGATTTCACGACCGGAATAATCCGAGTCGGGACCGCGGTAGACCACGCACTGCGCATCGTGTGAATAGCCGGTACCACGACGTCCGGTGTTGTTGTCCTGGAAGCATCCTGCAAACGTAGGGTTGGCTGGATCCTCGAGACTGATCATGTGCAGGCCACCACCACAGGTCGTACCGCCTGAACTGCTGCCCACCGAGTAGGCGAAGCCCGTCTCCTCATTGATGACAATGTTGTGCGCACTGGCAATCTGGTCGTAGTAGTTCGTCATTTCGAACACGACGGGCGGATTCTGGACGTTGCGAAGTTGGCGCAGATCAAAGACCTGCATGCCGTGCTGTCCGGCGCCGTCGGCGACGATATACGTATGATCCTTGTACACCTTCATGTCCCGCCATACGCTTGGACGCGCGGTTTCGGTCAATGGAAGTGTACCCAGCATGATCGGATTTTCGGGGTCCGTGACATCCACGAAGGATGTCGCGTTCGTCAATCCGACGAGCGCATATTCGCGGCCCGTTTCCGGGTCTTCCCAGCCCCAGATGTCATTCGTCCGGACGCCGCGGTCGGCGCCGAGGTCATCCATGTCCAGGAACGAGACCATATTCACGTCGCGACAGGGGAATCCGGCAGCTTCGTCATTCTCACACTCGACCATGCCGCCGGTGATGGAGGTGTAGCCATCCGGGTCACGGAAGAAGGACATGCCCTGGGACCACGATCCGTCACCGGCGATGGCGAAGGGTACAATGCGGCCCGAACGATTGTCCATGCCTGTTGCTGCGATGGCTGCGACCCCGCTGCCCACGGCAATATTGGCACCGAACGACGCACCTTCCGGCAGATCCCTGGCCCACATGGCCATGGTCGCCGTTCCTGCCGTGGAGAGCGATGAAAGCCCGATGGCATGGATGACACCGTGGCCTCCGGTTCCGGGTGCACCGATGAACAATGCATCTCCGTGTGTGGAAAGTGACGAACCGAAGGAGTCGCCGCGCTGCGCCGTACCCGGAGCAATGCGACTCTGGAAGGTCCACTCACCGGAGTCGGCGTCCATGTCGAAAACAGCGACGGCGCCCATGCGTCCATCATGTCCGGGAGCACCGACCACCAGGTGGCCGTCGGTCAACAGGATGCTGGATCCGAAGGAGCCGCCACCCGACGAAAAGGCCGGCGTGGGCGATCCGTTGGTGACCCAGGAATTGGCCATCGTGTCGAATCGGAACGCATAGGCAGCACCGGCGCGCTCGCTCGCGAACGGGGCACCTACAACGGCATGTCCGTTGTGCAGGGCCACAGCGGCGGCGTAGGAAGGGATTTCTTCTTCGCTTTCCACGGCCAGGGCGCCTGTTGACATCCATTCGCCGTTCTGCCAGCGATAGGCGTGTACGGAGCCCGCGCCCCGGAATCCACCCGATACGGACACCAGCAGATGCTCTCCATTGAGCGCAACGCCGCCACCGAATCCTTCAATGTCGGATTCGGACAGGTGGCCGCTTCCGGACCAGGCGCCGTCCGCACCTTTCTCGAAGAAATGAACGGTGCTCGCACCCGGGGCCCCGACGGCCATGCGGTTGCCGTCCACGGAAATGGACCGGCCGAAGCCGTCATTCATGTCGGTTGCCTTGACGACGGACGATTCAACCCAGGCATCACCAGCCCCGGCCGTGAACACGTAAACGGAGCCGGACGAGACCGGGCCGCCAGCCACGCCAGCCAGGATCTGATCGCCGGAAACGGCCATCGTGGATCCGAAGGACTGACCGAGGACGGGCGCCACCGCCAGGAGGGCCAGGGTCAGGAAGGACAAGAAAATTCGATTCATGGTATCTCGAAAGGGATTGGAACAGGTAAATCAGGGGCCGGTGAGGCCGCGGTCAATCTATCGTGCTGGACGCACAATTGCTCATGAACGAGCATTTCAAGGCAAGCGCACCACCGGCATTGACCGACGGCCGGTCGCGCCTGCGACAGTGACTACATAGACACCCGGGGGCAGGGAGGAGGTATGGATCCTGCCCGGCTGCCCCGGCGGCAATGTTGCTTGCAATACGATGCGGCCCAATACATCTGTAAAGACGACGTTCACCGGACCTTCATTCCATTCGATGGTCAAATAATCGGTGAACGGGTTTGGATACGCCGTCAAAGTGGGCGCTGCCGGAAGCGTCGCGGCCCCTTCCGTGGCCACCGGACCCGGGCCGAAGCCGAACGATACCGCGAGCACTCCCTCCGTTCCGGCCGGAATGATCCATGCGTCCTCGAACGATCCCGGACGACCAATCGACTGACCATCGAGGGTCACATCCAGGATGCCCATGTTCCGCCCGCCGTCCTCCCACGGTGCGAACACCTTCTCGGTATCCCGGCTCACCGGCCATGCCCGCCAATACAACGTGATGGCATGGCCGCCGATCCACGCGTCGTACAGGAACGTGTACCACGCCAGTTCCGTGCTGTGGTATCCGGCCTTGAATCCGTCGCCCTTGTGGTCGCCCCACTGCGGAATGGCCCCGCCCCGGCGCGTCCGGTCGG
This sequence comes from Rhodothermales bacterium, assembly GCA_040221055.1. Lineage (NCBI taxonomy): Bacteria > Pseudomonadati > Rhodothermota > Rhodothermia > Rhodothermales > Rhodothermales bacterium. Next base: position 165,923 of record JAVJVN010000012.1, read on the forward strand.
CATAGACCTCCCCGTACACGTCATCCACGAAGAAGTCCTCGAAAAAGTCCAGTGTCTCGTCGGCAATCCGGTACCCGTCGTCGTGGTCCCGATTGGTCATCCCGGCCATGACGGCCTGCTGCATCTGCCACCAGGCCTTGGTGGTATCGGCCAGGCCCCAGAGCTGCATTTCGCCCGTCACGCGGTCGTAATCCTTGTACGGACCGCCGAATTCGTGATCGTACCCTCGTTCCAACACGTGCTCAAACAACACGTCGGACGCATCGGTCAACGCACGGCCAAACAGTTCGGCTGCGCCACCCCCGTTCGGGCGGGCGGCATCAATGCGGAACACCGCATCGAGCCGCTCCAGCACCCACGCGGTCTTCAGTACATGCCCCATGATGGACAGTCGCTCATTGGACAGCACCTTCCAGTCCGAATCGTATTTCTCGGCGAATCCGATGGCGTTGTCCGCCATGGTTGGCAGGAACCGGTCCAGGATGTTCTGCGCCAGCAGCTCGAGCCGGTCGCGATTCTGACCGCCGTACATCTGCGACTCCTGCAGGGCGTGGGTCGTGAGCGCATCCACGGTGGCGTTGAAGCTCTTGCCGGTCGGATTCTGGCTGCGCCAGTCCACGCGGTCGTAGTAACCTTCATGGCCGGGCCGCGCATCCCAGAGCACCGTGTTGTTGTACTCCAGACCGCGGTGGAACCAGACGGAATCGACTTCGACGCCGACCGTGGCTTCCATCATGGCCATGGGTCCGAGGAGCGCATAATGATGCAGGAAGGCCGTCTTGTCCTGTTGGATGTTGTAGGGGATGCCCAGCGACGAGATGTTGTTGCGCCATCCGCCGTAGGTGTGGTCCCAACCATGGTCGTACATGAAATCCAGGGCGCCGCGGGCATACTCCAGATACGTCTCGTCTCCGGTCATCTGGAATGCGCGGATCATGCCATACGCGTTGCGGCTTTGCGTGAGCACATCTTTGTTTGTACCGCGCGACGACAGCACCTGCCCTTCCCGCCCGACGTTGGTGTAGAAACCGCCCCGGTCCGGATCGTACGTAGCCGCCCAGAAATCGGCGTTGGATCGGGCAAACGCAATCAGCCCGTCCGGATCCTGCAGCCATGCGGACTGCTGCGCCCGCGCCCATCCAGGACACGTGAGTACGCACGCCGCCAGGAGCACCAGCAGCGCAGGGAGATGGAAGGAAGACACCGAACGGAGATTGCGCATGGGCTACCAGAATATCACGTACATGACCAGGGTCACCGCCACGATGCCCATACCGAGTTTTTTCGCGGCCGGACTGGGCGTGACATCAATGTCCTGGTTGACCGGCATGACGACGGGTTCGGAGAGGGGCTTGACGAGGGTGATGACGGCCATCAGGGCCACCAAGAGGAGGAAGGTAATGGCCATATGGTTCAGGAACGACTCGTCGGGGAGCGTCCACAGCAGAAGCCCATAGATGACCACATTGCCGAGCAGCGCGGCAATGGCCGCCGCCGGGGGCGCCTTCCGCACAATGAGCCCGAAAAGGAACGTCGTCACGATTCCGGGGGAAATGAAGCCCTGGAACATCTGGATGTACGTGAAGATGCCACCGAATTCCGGATTGGACAGCAGGGGAGCTATGAGACACGCAATAAGGACAAAGACGCCGGTCGCGAACTGACCCGTGCGGACCAGTTTTTTCGTGTCTGCGCCGGGGTTGAGGTGGCGTTTGTACAGGTCCATCGTGAAGATGGTCGATGCCGAGTTGAGCATGGAATCCAGACTACTGAGTACGGCCCCGAACAGCGCAGCGAACATGATGCCCCTCAAACCGCCCGGCAGGATTTCCCGGATGAGGGTTGGATAGGCCTGGTCAGGATTGCTGATCTGGTCGGAGTACAGCTGGAACGCCATGATGCCCGGCAGGATGATGATGAAGGGAATGAAGACCTTGATCCCGGCTGCCAGCATGATGCCGAGTTGGCCATCCCGCAAGGACTTGGCCCCCAGGGTTCGTTGCACGATGAACTGGTTCAGCCCCCAGTAGAACAGGTTGGGGATCCACAAGCCCAGGACCAGCGCCGTCCACGGGATTTCCGGATGATCGGCCGGGAGGATGACGTGCAGTTTGTCCGCATTCTGCTCGAAGAACGCCGCCGGACCACCGACCGCCACAAAACCGAGGACCATGACCACGAGGCCCCCCACCAGCAGCGCGCCGCCCTGGAACAGGTCGGTCCACACAACGGCCTTGAGTCCGCCATAGACCGTGTACAGACCGGCCACGATCCCGATGGCCCACACTCCCGTGGTGAGGTCCAGGTCGAAGATGGTGGCGAGTCCGATGGCTCCCGAGTACAGGATGGAGGCCAGCGCAACGGCCACGTACATGATCATCATGAAGATGGCCATGATGAGCCGGCTCGTGGCGTTGAACCGGTACTCCAGGTACTCGGGAATGGTATAGATGCCGGACCGGAGGAACCGGGGCAACAGGTACAACCCCACGAAAACGAGGGTGATCGCCGCCATCCACTCGTAACTGGCCACCGCCATCCCCACGGAGCCGAATCCCTGGCCGGCCATCCCCACGAAGTGCTCGGTGGAGATATTCGAGGCAATGAGGGAGAAACCGATGAGTCCGAATCCCAGACTGCGTCCGGCCAGGAAATAATCCGCGCTGGACGACTCGTCCCGGGCCTTGTACAGTGAAATGCCGATGACGACGGCGAAGAACCCGACGAAAGTCAGGATGTCGAAAGGGGAAAGTGACATGGTCCCGGCGGGTGAAGTGCGTGCCAGAGTATACGATACCCGGACGGACGTGGAAACGCGACGGAACGTAACAGCGTACCACTGACATGAATCTGTTTACTGATGCCGATCGCGATCGGATAGCCGAAGCCGTCGAGGCCGCCGAATCGCGGACCTCCGGCGAAATCGTTCCTGTCATTGTCCAGCGCTCGTCCACATACGGCGTTGTGGCCTACCGTCTTGCCATCAGCGGGGCCGTCTTCGGAGCGTTGTTGCACGAACTGGTCAAGATCGGCTATGACGGATGGGGCCTGCCGCTGCTCTTGAGCGATACGGCATTGTTTTTCTGGATGCTGGTGTTCGGTTTGCTTGCTGCGTGGCTGGGTCCCCGCGTGCCCGCCATACTCCGTCTTTTCGCTGGATCGGAAATGCTCGACGAACGGGTCCACATGCGTGCGCAAATGGCCTTCCTGAGTGAGCAGGTCTTTGCCACGAGGGATCGGACGGGCATCCTGCTGCTGGTCTCGCTCGACGAGCACCGGGTGGAAGTGCTGGGTGACAAGGGGATCAATGAGCGGGTGGAGGCCAGCGACTGGGCCAACGTCGTGGAGGACGTCGTATCCGGTATCCGGTCCGGGAGTGCGGTGGACGGTCTGGTTGCCGCCATCGAGCGATGCGGGCACCTGCTGGAGGAAAAAGGGGTGGCGCTGCGCGGCGACGACACGGACGAACTGTCCAATGCTCCGCGAATCCAGTAGGATCGCGTATCTTGTGGCGAACAATTGCCGGAGTCCACGTTGGTCGGTCAGCAGGTAGCCCACTATATCATTGAAGCCGAACTCGGACAGGGCGGCATGGGAGTGGTGTACAAAGCCCGCGATACCATGCTCGAGCGCACCGTCGCGCTGAAATTCCTGCCGCCCATGTTCAGCAAGGACGAGCAGGCGAAGGCCCGGTTCACGCATGAAGCCCGCGCGGTCTCCGCGCTGGACCACCCGAATGTGGCCGTGGTTCATGAAATCGGCTCGACCGAGAAGGGCGAGATGTTCATTGTCATGGCCTTCTACAATGGCCGGACGCTCGAAGACATCATTGCCGAAGGGCCCGTTTCCCTCGACGACACCGTATCCTGGTGCCTGGACATCGCTCGCGGCCTGGCCGCCGCCCACGACAAGGGCATCATCCACCGGGACATCAAGCCCGGGAATATCATGGTCACCGAGGCCGGATTCCTGAAAATCCTGGACTTCGGCCTGGCCAAGGTGCAGGACGTGACCATGACCATGGGAGCCATGTCGCTCGGGACCCTGGCCTACATGAGCCCGGAGCAGGCGCAGGGCGTGCCCGTGGACAACCGGACGGATCTGTGGGCGCTCGGCGTGGTCATGTATGAGATGCTTGCCGGCAAACGCCCGTTTGATGGTCCGTATGATGCGGCCATACTGTACGCCGCGGCCAATACCGATCATGAGCGGGTGTCCGTGTGGCGGGCCGATGCGCCCGCTCATCTGGCGGCCATCGTGGACAAATTGCTCCAGAAGATGCCGGAACAGCGGTATCAGGATGCCCACGAATTGATTGCCGATCTCGAACAGATGCGGGCGCCCATGCCCAGCGTCATGACGGCTGCTCCCGCTTCCGCCATTTCTGCCCCTGCCCACCTCTCAGCCGGTCCTGCTGGGCCGAGCGCTGTTTCAGGCTCGGGCCCAGCGTCTGTTGGGCCAGGGTTTTCTCCGTCCGCTCCCACCATTCCTTTATGGAAACGGCCGGTTGTCATTGGCGGTGCCGTGGTGCTGGGACTCGTGGGGGCCGGTGGTGTGTACTGGGCCGCGGTGGGAGGGGGCTCTGACGGGGGGAACACCGAAGTGGCGCAGCTGTCACCCCGGGTCATGGCCCAGTCCCGTTACGACAACGGAATTGAAAAATGGCGGCAGGGCGACCGGGCCATGGCTCTCCGGGACATCGAACGGGCCACGCAGGAGGATCCTACATTCGCTCCGGCCTGGATGTCGCTGTCGGCGTTCTATTACCAGACGGGTGACTACGGGAATTCCGTCCGAACGGCCCGCAGAGCCATAGAACTGAATCCCGCGGAATCAGAAACGGCATTTTACAATCTTGGACTCTCGCTGGCCGAGCAGAACGATAGCGCAGGCGCCATTGAGGCCCTGGAATCTGCCATCCGTGCAGATACGCTGATGGGTGCCGCCTACAGCGCACTGGGTGACATCCTGACGGAGAATGGGCAAGCTGAAGATGCGTTGATGGTGCTTCGCCAGGGCTCGGCGGTGGCATCGTCGGAAGTGTTGCCATTCATCTACAAGAATGAAGGCAAAGCACTGTTGGCCCTTGGCCGAACGGAGGACGCCATTACGCGACTCCGCGGATCGCTGAACCTCAACCCCGGCCTCGCCGAATCGGCCTTGCTGCTGGCGCGCGCGTACGATTCCATCGGTCAGCGCCGCCTGGCCCGCGAACAGTGGGAGACCTTCCTCCAACTGGAGCGCACGGACCTGGACGCCATCAGCGAGGCCGAAGCCCGCCTGCTCCAGAACCCCTGACCCGCCGCCGCATTCCAGAGGCCTCAGCAAGTCCTTGCCCAAAGAAAGAGGGGGGCGCGTGAAACGCGCCCCCCTCTATGCTTTCGTCCGGATTCCCGGGTTCAAGACCCGGATCCCGTTCGCGGTCCCGGGCCTTACTTCAGGATGGTCATCTGCTTGACCTGGATGAAGTTGCCGGCCTGGATCCGGTAGAGGTACATGCCGCTGGCCAGTCGACTGGCATCGAACCGGTACTGGTGCGTGCCGACGTCCAATGGTCCGTTTACCAGCGTCTGCACGTGGCGACCCAGGAGGTCGAACACCTCCAGACGTACGTTGACGGCCTCCTTGAGTCCGAATTCAATCGTGGTAGTCGGATTGAACGGGTTCGGGTAGTTCTGTGAGAGTGAGAACTCCACAGGAACGAGGTCCTCATCCGTATCCAATCCACCCTTGCCGTACGAACCGGTCGTCGCTTTGACGACGTCCACAGCGGATTGCCATGCTTTCCGGAGATCATCGACCGCCTTGTCCTGGTCGGACCGGTCGCGATCCGCCAGTTCATCGGCAGAGTCGATATCGAGCTCATCCAGCGCATCTTCCAGTGACGCATCGGCTTTCTGCAGATTCTTCCGGCATTTCTTGTCGGCCGAGCACGATGCCCGGGTTGCATCATCCAGCAACTCCGTTACGATCGCGAAGTCGTACGTCAGGATGCGGGTTGCCAGTTCATCGAGATCCTCGTCTGCACCCGTTGTCAGGTCGATGAGTTTCCCGATGGCCTTCAGGGCATTCTTGTCGTTGTTGAACACGACATTGCCGCGCTTCGCCGACGGGAACGTGGTATTCTCTTCCCACAGCTTGGCATCGAGGTTCGCTTCGATTTTCTCCACGAGGGTTTCGATGATGTCTTCAACGGAGTCTTCGTCCTCCTTCTCCGACTTGTTGGATTTGGATGATTTGCCACCCTTGTTGAAGGCGACGTCCGGTATGACCCGGCCCAGCATGGCGTTCAGATCAGCCAGGATGGTCTGCCGGATGTCCGGCCCATTCTTGCCGTCCGCATCGGGGTCCAGGTTGTCATCAAGGCCGTCACCGTCTGTGTCTGCCGACATCGGGTCCGTGTAAGGGCTTTGAACTTCTTCGAGGTCGGACAGGCCGTCACCGTCGGAGTCCCAAAAGAATGGGTCCGTGCCCAGCGCGATCTCCTCGATATCCGTTAAACCGTCGCCGTCAGAATCGAGATCGGTACCAGCAAGTGGTTCACCGAACGCAAGAATCGTAAGGTCGTCCGATCCGGAGTTGACCACGATGGCAACCTGCGCCGCAGCCGAGAACACCACGGCTTCCGGGTTGTCACCTACAGTCAACTGCTGTACCGGTGTAAGCGTCAGGGCAAATACGGTACCCGTTGCCGACGATGAGCTCGGCACGATCTGCGACGAGATGGCATAGACCTGTACGATGCCCAGATCAAAGCTGGTCACGTACAGCAGGCCGCCGTCCGGGCTGACTTCGACTTCACGGGAGTTCGACTCAACACCAATCCGCGCGACAGCCTGGTACGAGCCGTCCACCTCCAGCGGTACGCGGTAGCCTTCCAGTGCACCCGCCATGGTGGTCACCCACACGACGCCGCCATCCGGGGAGACTTCCACGTCACGCGTGGAGGATTCCTTGGTGATGCGAACGGTGCCCGCGTTCTCGTCGGCCGAGCCGTTCTCATCGAGTACGAGGTAGCGCAGGCCGAGATCTTCGGTCGTGAAGAACAGCGTACCGCCGTCCGGCGAGACTTCCACATCCCGCGGGCTGGACTCTGCAACAATCCGCGTGCCACCGTCCGGAGCGACTTCCGAGTCCCGTTCATTGCTTTCCACCCCGATCCGGGCGATGGCCCGGTCGGCCGTCCCGCTGTCCGGATCGAGGTCAATGATGGAGATCTTCTGGCTGGTGTATTCGGCTACGTAGAGTCGTCGACCATCGGGTGAGATGGCCATTCCGAACGGGTTGAGCCCCACCGGGATGGTCTTCTCGACGGTCAGCGTGGAGGTCAGGATAACCGAGACCGAATGCGACCCGAAGTTCGAAACGTACAGGCGTGCGCCATCGGGTGACATGACGACCTTGAGCGGTGAATCACCCACGTCAATGCTTTTCAGCACATCACCCGTCTCGACGTCAATCACACTGACCGATCCTGCGCCGGTATTCGTGACGTATGCCGTTCCACCGTCGGGCGTTACTTCCACGTCGCGAGGTGCGCTCTCGGTGGTGTACCGTGAAACGGCCGGGTCAACGAGGGGCAGGACGTCATAGAGCTCGATGTCGATGGAGGCGGACGAACCGCCCACCGTCACAGTCACCGGTCCGGCCACGGCGCCTTCCGGCACGATGACGGAGAGGGAGGTCAACGTGGAAGAATCGACAATTCCCTGAACCGTGCCACCGCCAGCTGCCGTGAAGGCAACCAGATTATTCGTCTTGGTCGTGCTGAACCCATCGCCCGACAGGGTAATGAGTGCACCCGGAATGGCAAACAACGGGGAGACCGATTCGAGTCGAACAACCGTTGGCGCATTTGCCGTCGTGAACGCGAAGGAAAACGGCCCAATTGGCAACGCCGGATTCGAGGCATCGGTCAGGCTCGAATGGAACGATGCAGTGTACGTGGTCATGTACGCAAGTGGCGCATCGGGACGGAACACCACGCGCTTTCCATCCTCCAGGAGTTCGGCCGTGCCGGCAACGTCCCCGCCGGGACCACTCAGCGTGACCGCTGCGGTCCCCGTCGGCAACGTCATCCGCTCATTGAAGTCGGCATAGACGGACGTGCGGACCGATATGCCCGTTCCGGTCGGGCCAGAGGCTACCACCTCAGGCGACACATTGGCCTGCGTGGTGTACGTGTAGGTGGCTGTCGTACCGAACGAGTTGCCGGTCAGGTCTGCAACTCCGGTGCCAACCGTCAACCGGTACGTCGCTCCCTCCAACAGGGTCGATGTCGGTTTGAACACGGCAACCCAACCCGGAAGGCCCTCAATCTGGCTTGATGTCGGGAAGGAGAACTCGCCAGCGACGGCGGCCGTCGTCGGGCATACTGTGGGAGCCGCATCCACGCAGGTCAGCGCGATATTCGCAGGAATGGACGTCTTGTCCATCGGCTCATCAAATGTAACCGCGAAGGTTACATTTGTCCCGATGCCTTCAGACCCGTTCGCTGGCGAGACCGAGACGATGACCGGAGCGATGTTGTCGGCTGGGCGGACGGTGAAGGCCTGCGTAAATGGCAGGGTCTGCACAACGCCTTTCTTGTCCGTAGCCCCTGAAATCCGGATTTCGTACGTCGTTTCGAACGCGAGGTCAACTCCGGTGTCCAGCGTGAACGTGGCAATCACACCGGTACCGCCGGGGACTTCAACGCGCCCAGGTACCGCGGTGCCAGTCGACTGTTCAACGACCTGGAAGTCGAGGTTGGCCGTGGTAATCGGCTCGGAGAACGACGCCGTGATTTCCGGTCGCGTGCGGACGCGGTCGCCACGGGGCGATGCTCCGTTCACGGTCGGCGGCGTGGTATCCAGGTTGGTCGTGAAGTCGATGCCTGCCGTGTTCTGTCCGGCCAGCACGAGGATGGCTTCAGCAACGTCTTCCGCTTCGTTTCCGGACTCGCCCGTGCCCGACCACGTCTCCGGGGTGAACGTGGCGTTGTTTGCGATGGAGCGGAGGTAGGGGCTGACCGTACCCGGCGTCATGCCCGGAACATTGTCTACGAGTCCGGCCAGCGGCTGAATGCGCAATGTGTAGGTAGCCGGGGGAAGGCCTGGGATGGTGAACGTGCCGTCCGCGTCGGAATACGCATGAACGCGGGCGCCATCGGCGTTACGAGCGACGACGAGCGCGCCGGCGACGGGCGTGGGCGAGAGAGACTCGCCATCCATAATCGTACCCGACATGCTGCCGAATGTCCCGGCGGCGGAAGGAGAGGGGTAACGATGCGACACCCAAGCCACGTCGTCCACCTCCAGCGACCGGTACGATGTGCCGGACGGGATGGAGAAGAACATGGTGGCAGTCGATACGCCCGAGTGGCGAAGACCCAGCGCGTGTCCGAACTCGTGCGTGGCTACCGCCTGCGCATCCCAGATTTCCTTCTGGAGATCGGTACCAATTCCACCCGGTTGACCGATCAAGTCGGCGTTGAAGATGATGTCGGCCTCAATGATCTCGGCTTCCTGTCCGTTCTGTGGGGCAGCGAGCAACTTCGAGGCCACGGCCAACGTGTTGCTGGACAGCGGAAACTGGGGTGTGGACTTGGTGACCACATTCTGCAGGTCATTGATGGTCGGGGGGAGCACAGACGTGCTCGCGCCCCCGAAGGCAATCTTGGCCGTCGTATTGGCCGTCGGAACGTCGTTCCATGCCTGGATGGCGGCTGCAATCGCGTCAGTCATGCCCGGAATGGCGGCCAGATCGCTGCTGAGCAGGAATGAGAGTTGCGCATCGGCATCCACGATCTGGTCGGGAATGAACTGCAGTTCGGAACCCAGTGCAACCGACTGCGCCAGCGAGAACTCCGAGGTACCCTCGGGCCCGGTGACGGTCGCCGTAATCAGATCCGTCGCTTGAACGCTGCCCGCCGGAACGGTCATCAACAAGCGGTTGCTGGCCGTGGCCGTCGCCGTGCCCAGGTACGTCTGTCCTTCCGCACCATCGGCGTCGGCCGCGAAGACCTCGACCGTGGCCGGCAGGGCAGTATCCAGGAAGACCTCCAGATCGATGTTCGTGCCGTTGAGCGTCGCCCAGTTGAATACCGGCGCGTTGGTCAGGCCGTTCGGTCCGGAGTCGGCGTCGCCCGCATCGTTGTCGTTGCGGCCGTCACCTTGATCATCGTCTGCGGTATCCGGATCGTCAAGCAGCAGGTCAATGCCCAGGCCGCCGTTGGAGAATATGCTGTTCTGGGTGATCACTGCAGCCGGCGCCGCATCGCCCGGGGAATCCTCCTTCACGAACACCCCGTTGTATCCGTTATGGGCGATGATGTTGTTTTCAATGAGGGTTTCGCCATAGCCACCCGTCAGGATTCCGTGCCCGACGTTGCCGAAGGCGCCAGTGCCCGCAGGACCCGTGCCAATGAAGTTGCCACGCAGCACGTTGTCGTTACCCGAAGCCCATAGCACAACGCCGTCGAGCATGTTGCCCGAGAGAATATTGCCCTCAGCCCGGTTGCCCCACGCGTTGTCGGTGATGGCGAGGCCCTGACGCACGTTGCCAATGGCGGCCGTCTTCGGCACATTGAGGCCCACGTTGTTGTCCGTGACAACGTTCAGGTTGGCACCGGAGGTGAGCACAATACCCGTGTCCACGTTGCCCGACACTACGTTGTCTGAAATGGTGTTGGCGGACGAACCGCGTTCCACCCAGATTCCGGCATACCCATTCGCGAGGGCCGCCGTGCCATTGAGATTCAGGCCAATCACATTGTGGGATACAGTGTTGCGCTCATTGACGAGTGATGTCGTGATCTGGTTTTCGGCCGCGATGGCGACGCCGTGCGTACCGTTGCCGGAGATGTAATTCCGTCCGTCAAGCGAGCCACCGACCACGTTGTCGGTAGCGCCGAACGTGATCCGGACGCCGTCAGAGCCGTTGCCCACGCTGTTGAAGCCTGACACGTCCGTTCCGATCAGGTTGCCCTGGATCGTGTTGCCCGTCGAGCCGGTGCCTTCCAGCACGATGCCTGCATCGACGTTTCCGGAGATCACGTTGGGGTCATTTCCGTTTACGCCAATCCGATTGTCCACGGACTCCAAAATGAGCACGCCGTGGATGCCGTTCGCGGCTGCTGCATCGCCGGACTGCGTAAGACCGATGGTGTTGCCCCACAACTGGACGAGATCGGATCCGTCCCGGATTTCCACTCCCATATCGGTATTGCCCGAAATGGTGTTCTGGGAGACGGTGATGTCGCCCGAATTCGAGATGGAGATGCCGCTGCGTCCGTTTTCTACGGCGACATCGCCGGTGGCGTCTACACCTATGCGGTTACCCGAAATGGTGATGAAACGCGCCACATCCTGCAGGCGGATACCATGACCGCCATTGCCCGAAATGGTGTTCAACCGGTACGTACCCGAGTCGGCGTTACTCACAAGAATGCCGTCGCCGGAGTTGTCGGAAATAGTGTTCAGCTCAACCAGGGCCGCATTGCCATATAACGCGAACTGGAGGCCGGTGCCGTTGCTGGAGATATCGTTGGAGCGGATAATGCTGTTCTTTGCATCCGTCATTTGCAGGCCAATACCATTGAACCGGATGGTATTTCCGTCCACGAGCTCCGTCCCGATGCCAGCACCGAACAGGGACACGCCGCTGTTGTTTGCCAGGTTCGTTGTACCATCGCGAGCCACGCCAATATGGTTGGCAAGAAGCTGGTTTGTGCCGCCCCAATTCCGGTTGCCATCATTCTGGCTGACCAGCTGGATACCTTCGTTGAATCCACCGACCACGTTCTCGCGGATGATATTGCTGGCTCCCTGGTTGTTTCCAATGCCGACTGCGTTGGAAAAATTGTCCAGGTCCGGCGTGCTGAAATAACCGCCCGGCGCCTGGAGCACGGACGTGCCGGTGGATTCGGTTCCAATCAGGTTGTGCTGGACGGTATTTGCGTCTGCGCCAGGCTCGAAATGGATTTCATCGCCCGCATTGGCGGTAATGAGGTTGCCATCCGTGGCGTTCGGACCACCGATCATGTTGCCCGATGAAACGGCACTGTAACCAACCACGAAGACGCCGGAACCGAAATTGCCCTTCGCTACCGTACCGGTCTCGTCCGTACCGATATAGTTGCATCGGATGACGCTGTCGGCATTGCCTTCATCGATCCGGATACCACCACCAGGGAAGGAGTGAATGACCAAGCCCTGAATGGTTACGTCGTTTGTGTTCGGAGCAATATCGAGACCGAACGGATTGATGAACGTCTGGTCGTCGTACGCCAGGTTCGATCCGTCGAGCACGATCTTAAGCGCCCGGTCCGTGAAGTCGGTCGTGCCACACGTGGCGTTTGCCTGGCTGAGGCCGTTGATGACGAGCGGCGACGTAATGGTCGGCAGCCCACTCAGCGGCGCGATGGTATACACATCCGTTGTGCCACCCGAAAGGTCGAAGGTGATGGTTGGGGTTCCACCGGCACCATTCGCCGCAATGATGGCGTTGCGCAGCGAGCCAACGCCGGAATCGTCCGTGTTGGTGACGATCAACGGATCCGCAAATTCGGTCGTAACCGTTGCCGCCGGCGAAAATTCTGATGTATTGCCATCGGCATCGATCGCGATAGCCACGATTTTGTCGCCATCGGCAACACCCAGGTTCACGGCGAAGTCCATGAAGAGCGTCGTACTGGCAAAAGGTCCGATTTGCGACGTAGCGACAAACCGATCTCCTTCCTGACCGTCCGCGTCGGCTTCATAGAATTCGAGCGTGATGGGGCCGTTGGCCGCCATCTCGGTCGAATAATCGAATTCCAGGTTACCGGACGGACTAATGCGCGCGACCAGGCCGTCGGGATAATTCAGGAGGTTGTTGGGGCCGGAATCGACATCCGCAGCGTCGTTGCCCGTGAATCCGTCGCCCGCGAGGTCCACGCCCAGGCCGCCGTTATTACGGATCGCATTGTCCGTGATCTTGACGCGCTGAGCCGACCCGATGACGTTGATACCATTGCCGAGGTTGTTGGCAATGACGTTGTTTGAGACCTCAGAGTTGACGGTTCCATCGAGGGAAATCCCGTGCGTGCCGTTCGGCGCAGCCGTGCCGTTGCCAAGCAGACCAATCCGGTTGTTCGAAATCGTAGCGCCTGTCGTGGCATTCGCACGCGCCGTAATGCCTTCATTTACCGAATTGACGACGACGTTTCCGTCGACAATCGCCCCGCTGGAGACGTTCGTGGCACCATTGTACGACAGCTGAATGCCGGAACGGTTCGGAACGGCAGTAGTCCCATCCGCACCCGCACCAATGATGTTGTTGCGGACCTCATTCTCAAAGCCGCCCACATTGATGGCCGGACCGCTCAGCACACCGGACGCGACGTTGTTCCGGAAAATATTGCCGGTTGTCGTCGCGTCCATACTGATCGCGGCTCCGGCATTTCCTCCGACAACAGAGGTCGTCGGGGCAATGGAGGTCACGCCGTCCGCATCGACACCGATGTAGTTGTACTCAATGATGTTACCGGTCAGGTTCGATCCCTGAATGGTAATCTGGTTGCCACTGTATCCGCCAATCACGTTGAGGTCGGCTGCAGCCGGCGAGCCGATCCTGTTGTTGGACGAACTCATCCAGATACCCCAGCTATCGGCGCTGGATGCGGGGGTGACGATGTAGTTGCCCATGACCTGGTGTCCGCCATTGCCACGTAGATTCACGGTGCGGGTCAAGAATCCGGTGATGCTCAAGCCACGGATGGTTGATGGCGTCGCCGTTGACACGTCAAAGCCGTTGTTCACCGCATGCTGTCCGTTGACAACAACCGCATGCACGGCATTCGATCCCTGATCGAACGTGCTCGTGTTCGGCGACGAGCCTTCCTGCGTGAAACCGTCAATGATAACGGGTTGAGAAATGGTGGGCAGATCCCCACTTGTTACCAGGATCTCATGAGGGCCGGTTCCCGGGATTGCGAACGTGATCGTGTTCACATCCGCGTTTGCGTTGGCGTTCAGGATGGCCTGACGCAGCGAGCCGGGACCACTGTCGTTGGCGTTGTTGACCGTATAGGGACCAATGACCGTGAACACAGGCGAGAATTCCGATGTGTTGCCGTCCGGGAATATTTCCGAGTGGCTGGCCACCAGTCTGTCGCCCACAGCAATGCCTTGTGCGGCCGCCGACGCATAGGTCCTGGAAGGTGTAGCCGTCGACTGTCCAGAGTCGTTCAGAATCCGGGTCTGGGCTCCCGTTCCGTTATTATCCACAAAGAAGAACTCTGTCGCATAGGGGCCATTGACCGGGGTTCCTGGCGTCCATTGCGTTTCAAGCTGACCACTCACACCAACCTGGAAAACGATGTTTTCAGGGTGGTTGAGCAGGCTGTTGGGACCCGAGTCAACATCTCCGGCATCGTTCGGGGTCACTCCGTCGGCGCCAAGGTCTATGGCGAGCCCACCATTCAAATAAATACTGTTGTTCATCAGGTTGTTGCGCACCGAGGCAGTGCCGACAACCTCAATCGCGTTCCCGGTGCTGCCGGTGACGTCGTTGAGCAGGATGGTTGCGTCGGTGGTACCTATCGGGGGATTGACCGTGTCATTGATCTCGACCAGGCGGATTCCCGTACCGTTTGGATACGTCCCGCTCCGGTTGACATTTGTGCCGATGAAATTGAAGCTGATGTTCGGCGAAGCACTACCCTCCGCCTGAACCGCCACACCTGTGAACCCGCCGATCTCGTTACTCACGATCGAGGTGTTCGGGCTTTGAACAATGTTGATACCGGTCGCGCCGCCGTTGTTGGGGGGAAGTGCAGCCGTGGCCGTCTTGTTCAGACCAATGATGTTGTGCTCGACAGTCGTGCCGGAACCCCCTGAAATCCAGAGTGCGGCGTCGACAGCGCCCGTTATCACGTTGCCATCGGCATTGGATACGCCACCGATCATGTTGCCGGTTGCAGCCGAAATCTGAAGCCCGACATCGCGGATTTCGGCCAGCGTCGTGCCATTGGCCTCCGTTCCGATGAAGTTACAGGCTACCGTCGTGCTGCCGGCGCCGTCCAGGATGAGCCCGAATCCAAGTGACCGTCCGAAGACCAGTCCACGAATCGTGGAACCGCTCGCTGTCGGCATCAGCCGCATGGTTGACGTTCCATTCGGAGCAGCCGGTGCGGATTCCAGCACGATGCGCAACACGCGATCCGCCGGACTGGTGCCACAGGTCGCATCGCCTTGAGTAATGCCGTCCAGGACCACAGGATCGGAGATGGTGAGTTCGGTCAGGAGAGCGATCGTGTGGGGTCCGTTTCCGGGAATGTCAAAGACGATGGTCTCTGGTTCAATTCCGTTTGAGGAAGCGTTGGCGTATTCAATCGCTGCACGCAGCGAACCTTGACCGCTGTCGGCCACATTGGTCACAAGCAACGGATTGACGACTTCGAGAGGAGCCGAGAATTCTGAGGTATTGTTGTTTCCGTCCGTGATGGTCCCCACCACAAAATCACCGATGGACATGGACAAGCCAGCAGCATTTCCCAATACCGTGGACATTGTTCCAGGAGCCGTGTAGTTGACAGCACCGGCGATCTCCACCTGCCCCTCACCACTGGCCCCTGAATCGGCCTTGTGGAACGTGACCGTACCGGATGCCGGGGCTGAAAAGGACACGGCGAGGTTTCCACTGGCGTCGATCACGGCCGAGGTGAATGTTGGTGCAACGACACCGTCGTTTGCTCCCGGCTCAAGTAAAATGCCCTTGGCTCCGTTTCCGAAAATGCTGTTTCCGAAAATACTGTTGCCCGAATTGGCCGTTTGGATGTAGATCCCCGTACCGTTGTTGCTGATGGTGTTGTTTTGTCCGATCTGCGTGTCGTTTCCAAAGGAGTACAGACCATACGTATTGGGTATGGACTGCGCCGATGGGCCAATGCCGACCAGATTGTCCCGGATGATGTTCGAGGACCCGAACGCAATGCCCTGAAAAAAGCCACCGATAACATTCCCCGACACACCATCATTGGTGCCGGTCGTGATCCCGATGCGTTCGCGGTTACCTGGATTGATTGCAGTGTCTGTGGACGGCAGGAGGTCAGCGTTGCGATTGATGCCGACGAAGTTGTCCGTAACCTGATTGAATCCGCCCGATTCGGTCCGGATTTCATCGTATGTGTTTGCAGCGACCACGTTGGACGTGACCGTCGTGGATCCAGCCTGGATAAAAACGCCAGCACCCGTAGCCAAACGGCCGTTGCCGGCTGCAGTCAACCCGTCCGCATCCGTACCGATATAGTTGCAACGAATCGTGTTGCCGTTGGACGTCACGTTGATGGCGTGCTGCGGCATGCGCTGAATCACAAAGCCCTGGATCGTCGAATTTCCGTCAGCCAGAGTGAATCCGACGTCCGACGGGGTTGTCATGAGACTGCCATCGAGGACGATACGCAGGAGCCTGTCGTTGAATCCTGGGCTTCCACACGTGGCGTCACCCTGCGTCGTGGCATCAAGAATGACGGGATCGCTCAGGGACGGAAGGGCTGAAAGCAGCTGGATGGTATGAACGTCCGACGGTTGCCCCGGAATATCGAATACTATGGTATCGGAGCCCGGAGTGGCATTGGCGTATTCAACGGCAGCCCTCAAGGACCCAGCACCAGAGTCGTTGGTGTTTATCACATCGAGGGGGCCAACATATTGATTCTCGAGGACCCGTCCGTTGAGCGAATAGATAATATCCAGGTCGGAATCGCCATCCATATCAGCAAATTCGATGGCAAATTGTGATCCTGAAAGTGGCTCGATCGAAAACAGTCCATCACCGTTCCCTGTATACAGATAGGTGAAGGGAGGGACGCCAGAACTGGAATAACCGGCTACGCCAATATCGAGGAAGCCGTCCTTGTTGACATCTCCAATTGCCGTGTCAAAACGGATGTCATCGGGAGTCGAGACCGCGGCAGTGGCGGTAAACGCACCTGTACCATCGTTGAGGAACGACTGCAAATTGCCCCTGTTCGAGATGAAAACGATGTCCTGGTAGGTGTCGTTGTTCAAGTCTCCGCTTTCAATGTTGCCATTTCCACCAGCCAGAACAGTCGTCGAGCGAACAAATCCTGGAGTAAAACCAGGCCCGGGGCCGGGATTTGAAAAGATGATATCGCCAGATTCAAATGCGATATCGTCAATGGCATCGTCATTGAATTTGCCGACCGTTACGCCATCTGTTCGGATATGCGAAATAAGCGGGTTGGCGGAAGGCAACAGGTAGGCGGTAAAACTGACTGATCCTTCAGGCAAGCCGTCATTGATAAATACTTTGGCCCCACCTGGATTATCGTTTGCGACTACAAAGTCAATCCAGCCGTCACCGTTGAAATCGCCAACAGCGACATCAATGCTTCCATCGGCCAACCCGTCGCTCCAACTTGCTGTAGCGGCAAAGTCGGTACCACTGTCTGTAGCCAGGAACACCTGATTGGGATCACAAACAACCGTTCCGCAACTATCATTATTCGGGTAAGCATTGGCAAAAACGACATCCAGATAGCCATCTTTATCAAAGTCAGCGAGCGCAGCGTCCATGGTTGCGTGATTATACGCGGGCCACGAACCGCCAAAGGACAGATTCCCATTCCCGTCGTTGGTATACCACGTGTTTACTCCTTCCGCTCCACTATCTGTCCGTCGACTTGAATAAATCAGGTCATTATCTCCGTCCTTGTCAAAGTCACCGGCTACCATGCCGTAACTGACGGCAGTGCTGAAATCGCTACCCAATTGGGTGAACTGTGCGTGAGCCACCACCGGCAACAGCGAGAAAGAAAGAATGAATGCGAAAAAAGTAAAGCGCTTCATAACTGGGTGCGGACTGAGAGAGAGGAAGAGGAGGGGTAGGGTGGCCACAAAGGGGCCGGGGCGGCCGTCAGGGGAGTTGGGCGTCGAAACCTATCGCTGCAACAGGCGCCGTTTGAACTCGTCCAGCGACAGGGACTTGGCGGACCGGACCGGTCCTTCGACGTGCGTATCGGCTTCTGAGGCGTCCGTCTCGCTGGCTTCGAGTTGATCGAACAGCGCGGCTCCACCGACAACCTCCCGGGCGCGGGACACGGCATCGGTTTTGACCTCCAGTTTGCCGCGTGCGCCACCGTTCACGACGGTCAGGCCACTCGAGTGCCGTTCCAGGAATACAACGGCATCTTCTCCCGTCACGAATTCCGGCATGTCCGATACTTCGTGGATGTACGGCCCGATCTGTCCGCCCGGCACGATGACCACCGTTTCTCCGGCGGCACTTCCCGACAGGGATTCCTCAACCTGCAGGGTGACGCGGGTCAGGATGGCCGATCGGTCATCATTCCAGAAGGATTCCGTTTTCACGGTCCGGGCCAGGACGACCGATTCGGATGTGTCCTTGAGTTGCTTGACGGATAGTCGGATGTCGCTCGACTGCGCCTGTGCGTCCAGAGGGAGCAACACGACCAGGCAAAGGCCGAGGGCCCGGAAGAGGTTGCGGTACATGTGCTTGCTTGAGAGGTGGTACAAGAAATAATACGTGAAAAAAGCCGGATATGTCGTTGTGTGAAGCGTTATTCGTGCGCACCGAAGTGCACGAATGGCGCCCAGTAGAAGGGGTGGGCCGTGGTCTCGTCGGCCAACATGGTACGTTTCGATGCACGAAGCGCGTCGGCCACAGGCTCGCCGTCCGTGATCATGCCCGCATAAAGATGCGTCATGAGCTCGGCGGTGGTGGCATCGGCCACACTCCAGAGACTGGCGACGACCGATGCGGCACCGGCGTACATGAACGCCCGCGTCAAGCCCACCATGCCTTCGCCCTGGATGAGTTGTCCGAGGCCCGTCTCGCACGCCGACAGGACGACCACGTCGGATGGAATCCGCAGATTGAATATTTCGGATGCCTGCAGCAGGCCCTCGCCCCTCGATGCGCCGCGGGTAAGCGCGAGCGCCGAGAAATCCGGGCGGTCATCATCTATCAGCCCGTGCGTGGCAAAATGGACGAATCGGTAGGAATCGCCGGCCACGCGCTCCCGGACGGCGGCTTCCGTAGCGTCATCGCCCGTCAGGACATCCACGCTGCCGACATCGAATACGCCGGAAATGGCACGCACTTCATCGCCCGTGAAGGGCAGGGGCGCCAGGGATGCCCCACGCAGCGCGGCGAACGTATTCGTACCGCCGAAATCAGGGTTTCCGATGGCCAGCAACTGTTTGGAAGGGGCTCGGGCCACGCGCCCGGAAAGCTGCTGAAGCACACTGGCCGACTGCACGTACGACACGGCTGCGTCATTCACGAGGTAGCGGTGCGTCGCCCAGGACGTTCCGGGTTCCACCACGAGCGCATCGAACGGCACATAGTGCAGTGCATCATCCGCAATGATCGTGACGTGGGAAGCCGCCGCGACCAGGTCGGAAGCCGGACCGATCAGGATGTCATGAAGCTGGCCGGCGGTCTCTGCGTACTGGGCGGGACTGACGCGGGCCGGATCCTGCAGCGCGAACCGCAGCACGTCAATCCGGGTGGAGAGGTCGCTGCGGACGGGCAGCAGGTGGATGTCCGCCTGGTCCGGGGAGATGGCCCACAGTGTGGAGCTTGAGTCGCCGACCGCATAGGCAAGCACGACTTGTCCGGGACGGAGCGTGCCCTGCAGACCCGCGAGGTCGATCGGATCCGGGTAGCGCAGATCTGCATAAGCCGGATTCTGTTCACGGAGGGCCCGTTCCACGCGGTCGAATTCCTGTTCCTGTTCCCGGATCTGGGCCTTCAACGCGGCACGCGCAGCGGCATCGGGCGCGTCCAGCAGCTCCTGGCGCAAGTACACCAGATTGTCGGTCAGGATCTGCTGATCGGAGAGCAGTTCGGCGTCGACGCCTACGTCAATCCGGGCAATGGACTCGGCCAGTTGATCCGAGAAGGCCCGCGCGCGCGCCATCTCCGATACGTTGAAGGCCGCTTCGGTCCAACGGGAATCGCCCGTGTGAATGGCTTCCTGGGTCAGGAAGTCCACGACGTCCTCAAACAAGTAGCGACTCTGGGCCAACCAGCCCGCCTTGTCCTCGGAAGCCCGTAGCAACCCCCGGGTGGATTCCATGGCGCCAAAGCCCTGCTCGTACCAGGCGTAGGCCTGGTCGGCCTGTCCGGACTGTTCGGCCACATCGCCCAACCCGAACAACGCTCCGATTTCCAACTCGGGAAGAGACCACTCGCGGGCAATATCCAGTGCCTCCATGTACTGTTCGGTGGCCGCGTCCGGGCGGCCCGAACGGAGGAGGGCGTTTCCGAGACCGGTATGGATGGTGCCCAGGGTCGGGACGCTGGAGAGCGTATCGGCCAGGGTCCGGGCCTGGTCCAGGAAGTCCAGGGATTGCTGGTATTCACGCGACTCGAAGTGAGCGCTGCCCAGATTGACCATGGCGTTCAATTCGCCCTCCGGATCGTCCTGCTCCCGGGACAACCCCAGCGAGCGCTCGAACCACGGCACCGCCCGATCCGGCCGGCCGGTCCAGATGAAGACCACGCCGATGTTGTTCTGGGCACTGGCCAGAAGGTCGGGCAGGTCATGCTCCTCGGCCAGGCGGATGACCTCCTGGTAGTGCTGGATGGCGGATTCGAAGTCCCCGAGGCGCCGGTAGACAATACCCATGGAGTTGGACACGAGGGCTTCTGCACGTGCATCGTTGATGGCGCGCAGATCGGACTTCAGTCGGAGCAGCTCCACGAGCGCGTCCGAATGCATCTCCATGTAATCGGTCAGCAGTCCGATGGCATTGTTGCGCTGGCCGATGGACCGGGCCGTGTCACCCACGGCAATGTAGAGTTCGGCACCTTTCTGGAAGTATGTCGTCGCCGCATCGTAATCGCCGAGGGCCTCATAGGAGAGGGCAATGTTCGGGATCATCCGGCTCTGGGCAAGGGAATCGCCTATGTTCCACCGGATGCCCTCGGCCTCGAGGTAGTACGCCAGAGCCCGTTCCGGCTCACGTGAAATGACGCGATGGTACACCCCAAGGTCATTCAGGCTGTTGCCGACGAGTTGCAGGTCGCCAAGTTCGCGCCGCTTTTCAAGCGCCTGTTCGTTCCATGACCGGTATAGTGCCCGCTCGG
This sequence comes from Rhodothermales bacterium, assembly GCA_040221055.1. Classification (NCBI taxonomy): domain Bacteria; kingdom Pseudomonadati; phylum Rhodothermota; class Rhodothermia; order Rhodothermales; species Rhodothermales bacterium. Next base: position 187,025 of record JAVJVN010000012.1, read on the forward strand.
GGTCCAGCCACCAGTTCACGTATCCGAGCTGACCGAGGGTCTCGGCTTCGCCAGCCAGGTCGCCGATTCCGCGGTAGAGTTCCAGCGCCTGGAGGTACAGGGCGTGCGCTTCTCCCCGGGTTTCGGCGTCGCTCCGACGGGCAAACGCCTCGTCATACAGGCTGTCGGCGTGCAGTTTAACGGCCCGCTGCTCCGCGGACCAGGTTCGTGCCGCCTCCACCCGCACCATGAGGGAGGACTCGCCATAGGTATCCTGGAAGGCGCGGGCCAGGGCCCCGGCTCGGATCGTCCATGCGTCCCGCTCGGACGCAGTGCTCGCCCGCATGGCCTGTTCCAACCATGCTTCCACGACCGGCTTCACCGTCAATCGCTGCTCCAGATTCACCGAGTCCGGCAGCGCGGCAGCGTCTTGCGGCGCATCCTGTGCTCGGGCCACCCCGGGAATCAACATGGACAGGAGGATGAGGGTATGGAGGAGGCGCATGGTAATCAGGTCCAGGTCAGGTCAACGCAGGTGGTCGACCAATGTCGGGTCAATACAAAACAGAACGGGCCGGCCGTCAGTCTTTCTGCGAAAGACTTACGGCTTTCTGGAGAGCCTGGATTGCGGCGTCTTTCTGGCCCGTCTGGCTGTACAGACGGCCGAGGATCCGGTGAACGGAAGCAGACTGGGGATGCTGCGTGGCGATCCGGTTGAACGCGATGACGGCATCGCCGAGGAGGTCCTGTCCCGCGTAATACGTCCCGAGCACGTACCAGAATTCGCTGGACTCGGTCTGTCCGTGAAACATGGACTGGATGCGGGCCCGGTTGGCCTCGACAGACGCGGCCGTTTCGTCATCCGCCACTTCAAACGAGTAGAGTGGAGAAGAGACCACGTCGAGCATGTCCTCGGCTTCGACCTGCCAGTAGTAGCTCACGCCGGAAACCAGCGCAGGGGCCGTGGCAGGGTACTGGAGTTCCGAGGCATCCGTTGCTCCGGACCAGATGGTGGTACCTGCGGATTGCACCTTGATGGTGTACAGGTCGAAACCGTCCACGGCCGTCCATGAAAACGTGGGTACCGCGTTCGGTATGAGCGTATTCACGGGGTAGGCTGCTTGCAAGGCCTCCGAAGAGGGCGCGTTCCTGAGGCCGCCCAGGACGGCAATCTCACCTTCCCCGGCCCGGTGCAACATGACGTCGGACGCTACGGCCAGCAGCTCGCCATCGAGTTCGCGGACGGGTCCCGACAAGGCCGGGGATGCTATGGAAGATGCGCTGACCGTCATGCTGGCATTCCCCTCGAGGGACAGCATGTTGCCGTTGGCGAAGAGGAGGGCGGTCCGGGCGTTCTCGGCCGTGCGGATTCGATCGCCTTCGAAGAGTTGGGTGCCCCATTCGGCAGGAGCGAAGGATTGCGAGCCCGCGCGGGCCACTTCGACGGTACCGTTGATGTCCGTCAGGAGGGCGACACGGTTCTGGGCACTGGAGGACGCAGGTAATGCGAGGAGGACCACCAGAAAGGTGGCAAAGAGGAAGTGTCGCATGGAGGTAGTGGGTTGTAAAAGGACAATTTACCCCAACTACTCCCGGATGCAAACGGGGTTGGAAAAGGTTACAGGAAACCGAGTTCCAATTTGGCTTCGTCGGACATCATGTCCGGCGTGAACGGGGGATCGAACGTGATTTCGACACGGGCATCCCGGACGTGCCGCAAGTGCCGCACGCGCTGCTCCACCTGACCTGGAAGGAACCCGGCAGCCGGGCAGTTCGGGGTGGTCAGCGTCATGGTGATCAGCACCGTCCGGTCGGGATTGATGTCGACCCCGTAAATGAGGCCCAGATCGTATACGTTGACCGGGATCTCGGGGTCATACACCGTCTTGATGGCCTCGACGATCTTGGCCTCGAGCTCCTCATCGGTGGGCTCGTCCGAGAGATCGATTTCGACCGATGCGTCATCGCTCTTCGGCGCATTCAATGCGGAACTGGCATCCACGACATGTCCCGAAGGCGTCTTGCCGTCTTTGGTCGTTTCGGGCTTGGGATCGGTCATTCGGATTGGGAGGCTGCAATCGCGGCTGCATAGAGCCGGATCTGTTTGATCATGCTGTCGAGTCCGTTCTTCCGCGTCGGCGAAAGGTGCTCCTTCATTCCGATCTCATCCAGGAAGGACAGGTCGGCCGCAGCAACGGATTCTGCGGGCTGGTCATTGAGGACGCGGAGCAGGGCGGCAATGAGGCCGCGGGTAATCTGGGCGTCGGAATCGGCTGTGAAATGGATGCGTTGGCCGTGGGGCTCGGCGTGCAACCACACCTGGGCCTGACATCCCTGGATCCGGTAGGTGTCTGTCCGGAAGGCGTCTTCGATGGCCGGTACTGACGCCCCCAGGTCTATCAGGTACTGGTATTTGTCCATCCAGTCATCAAACATCGCAAATTCGTCCACGAGCGCACGTGCACGGTCCTGGATCTCGGTCATGACAGCATCTTGTGGGCCTTGCGGAGGCCATCGACCAATCGGTCGATTTCGTCCGTCGTATTGTAGAACGCGAAGGATGCTCGGACCGTCCCGGGAATGCCGAAGCGCTTCATGAGGGGTTGGGTGCAGTGGTGGCCCGTACGGACCGCAATGCCCAGCCGGTCCAGGATGGTGCCGACATCATACGGATGGGCATCACCCAGAAGGAATGAGACCACCGACACTTTGTCGCGGGCTGTTCCCACAATCCTGAGTCCCGGCAACTCGGTCAGAGCGCGGGTGGCCCGGGCCAGGAGATCCTGTTCCTGGGTCCGGATCCAGGCATGACCCACGGATTCCACGTAGTCCAGGGCGGCGGCGAATCCGATGGCGCCTGCAATATGGGGCGTGCCCGCCTCGAACTTGTGGGGCAGTTCATTGAACGTCGTCCCGCTGAAATCCACCTCTTCGATCATGTCACCGCCACCTTGGTACGGGGGCATGTCGTCCAGCAGGGCCTCCTTGCCGTACAGTACGCCGAAGCCGGTGGGTCCGAACGCCTTGTGGCTGGAGAAGCAGTAGAAATCGCAGTCCAGGTCCTGGACGTTGACGGGACCATGCGGCAGGGCCTGGGCACCGTCCAGGAGTACCGGTACCCCGAAGGCGTGTGCATCCGCAATCATCCGCTTCACGGGATTCACGGTACCCAACGTGTTCGATGCGTGCACCACACCTACGATGGCGACATCGTCTTCCATGAGTGCGCGCTGGTAGTCTTCGTAATCCAACTCCCCGTTCTCCAGTACGTGCACGGCGCGGACGCGGGCGCCGGTTTCGGCACAGATGAGTTGCCAGGGGACAATGTTGGAGTGGTGCTCCATGGCCGTGAGCAGCACCGTCTTTCCGGGACCCAGATTCGTGCGACCCCACGATGATGCCACCAGGTTGATGGCGTCCGTCGTCCCCCGGGTGAATACGATTTCCGAACGGTTGGCGGCCCCGATGTACGACTGGATGCGATCCCGGGCGGCTTCGAACGCCGTCGTGGCCAACTGACTGAGGGTATGCACACCCCGGTGTACGTTGGCATTCTCCTCCCGGTAATAGTGCGCCATCCGGTCCAGGACGGCCTGGGGCTTCTGGGCCGTCGCCGCATTGTCCAGGTAGGCCACGGGGTAGCCGTGAACGTGGGTGGCGAGTGCTGGAAAGTCCCGGCGGATATCGGGAGGGGATGCGATCACAAGGACAGCTGTTCTGTTATGCGTGTGTTCAGGTAGTCGCGCAAGGGCTCGATGGTGACGAGTTCAATCACGTCACGGGCAAAGGCTTCAATGAGCATGGTGCGGGCGCGCTTCGCCGGAATTCCGCGGCTTTGCAGGTAAAAGAGGGCTTCTTTGTCCAGTTCGCCCGTGGTCGCTCCGTGACTGCACTTCACATCGTCCGCGTAGATTTCCAATTCCGGCTTCGCGAAAATCCGGGCGGACCGGTCCAGGAGGATGCTCTTGGAAGACTGGTAGGCATTGATCTTCTGGGCATCCTGTCGAACCAGGACCTTGCCGTTGAAAACACCGGTGGAGCCGTCGGCAATGATGCCCTTGAACAACTCGTTCGAGAAGCAATTGGGCTTGGCGTGATCCACCATCGTGTGATTGTCGATATGGGAACCGTTCCGCGCAATGTAGAGACCGTTCAAATGGGTCTCGCAGTGCTCGGCGTCCGGAAGGAAATGCAGGTTGTGCCGGACGAGATCGCCACCGAGCGTAATGTGATTGGTGGAGAATACGCTGGACTCGGCCTGATGCACATGCAACGTGTTGACGAAACGGGCTTGCGGCTCCCGTTCGAAAATGACCAGGTGCCGGACATTGGCTTCTGCACCCACGAACATCTCCACGACGCGATTTTCGAACGACGTACCGGCACCGGCCGGACCGAAGTGCTCAACCACGTGGGCATGCGCGTTGCGGGCGGCCACCAGCAGCACGCGTGGCTGGATGAACCCGTTGGTCGATAGCCGGGAGTGGTGTATGTACAGCGGTTTGTCCAGGTGCACGCCTTCGGCAACATGGATGAACACGCCATCGTCCGCAAAAGCCGTGGCAAGCGATGCGAATGGATCGGCATTCCCGGCTACTGCCTTCGACAGGTACTCCTGGACGAGGGCGGTGTGCGTTTCATACGCCTCCCGGAGGCTCGAGACCGTGACCCCGTCGGGCAGCCCTTGGAGGTTCGCGTTCATCGGGCGCCCATCCAGCGTGTGGATGTGCCATCCTTCGAAATCCTGAAGGGGGGACGTCGGAGACGTTTCCGGACGATTCAGTTCGAGGGATGACCCATCGCCGAGCCACTTGGAGACGGGTGTGTACTTGTACGCTTCCGACTTGGCCGCGGGGAAACCGGCCTCGGCGAACTGCTTGATGGCGCGTCGCCGGTCTACCAGCCAAGGGTCGGTCGTACCGTTTCCGAGCAGTCCGACTTTCTGATCGAAGGACTCGATCAGCGTCGTTTCCAATGATTTTTCCGTGGTCATGATTATTGAGCGATCATTCCGGTTTCTTCACGGATCCAGTCGTAGCCCCGTTCTTCGAGCTCCAGTGCCAATTCCTTGCCACCCGAGCGCACAATGCGGCCACCCACCAGGACGTGGACATGGTCGGGTACGATGTAGTCGAGCAGGCGCTGGTAGTGGGTAATGACCACGAACGAGCGGTTGGCATTGCGCAACGAGTTGACGCCATCGGCAACGACACGCAGGGCGTCGATGTCCAGTCCCGAATCCGTTTCATCCAGCACGGCCAACGAGGGATCCAGCATGGCCAACTGGAAGATCTCGTTGCGCTTCTTTTCACCGCCCGAGAACCCTTCGTTGACTGCACGGGCCTTGAGGGACGGATCCAAGTTGACCAATGCGGCCTTTTCACGCATGAGCGCGAGGAACTCGCTGGCCGACAGATCGGGCAGACCACGGTATTCGCGGACCGAAGAAACGGCCTGTTTCAGGAAGTTGGACATCGAGACACCCGGCAGTTCAACCGGATACTGGAACGCCAGGAAAAGCCCCTTGCGCGCCCGCTCGTCCGCTTCCAACTCCAGGAGGTCGTCCCCCTGGAATGAAATGGTACCCTCTGTGACTTCGTAGCCGTCACGGCCGGCAAGCACCGATGCGAGCGTACTCTTGCCCGATCCGTTCGGGCCCATGATGGCATGTACTTCACCGGGGCCCACCTTCAGGTCCAGGCCTTTCAGGATTTCCGTACCGTCTTCCTCTATGGAGACGTGGAGGTTTTTGATATCCAGCATCGTCAACTGATTTGGTTCGAATGGGGGGGGGGACAGGTCAGGGCAGGGCAGGGCAGGCTCAGCCTACACTGCCTTCGAGTTCAATGGCCAACAGATTGCGCGCTTCGACAGCAAATTCCATGGGCAACTTGGCCAGGATTTCCTTGCAGAATCCGTTCACGATGAGCTTTATGGCATCCGTCTCCGAGATGCCGCGCTGCTGGCAGTAGAAAATCTGGTCTTCTCCGACCTTCGACGTCGTGGCCTCGTGTTCGACCTTGGCCGTAGGGTTGTTGATTTCCAGATACGGGAAGGTGTGTGCGCCACAACGGTCGCCCAGCAACATCGAGTCGCACTGGGAGAAGTTGCGGGCATTCTCGGCACCCCGGTTGATCTTGACCAGTCCCCGGTAGGAGTTCTGGCTCTGTCCGCCTGAGATGCCCTTTGAAATGATGGTGGACGTGGTGTTCTTGCCGATGTGGATCATCTTGGTCCCCGTATCGGCCTGTTGATGTCCCTTCGTGAAGGCCACGCTGTAGAATTCGCCCACGGAGTTGTCACCCTTCAGGATGACCGACGGATACTTCCACGTGATGGCGCTGCCGGTTTCGAGCTGGGTCCAGGAAATCTTCGACCCGCTGCCTTCGCAGATGCCGCGCTTGGTCACGAAGTTGTATACACCACCTTTGCCCTCCTTGCTGCCGGGATACCAGTTCTGGATGGTCGAGTACTTCACTTCGGCGTCCTTGTGGGCAATGATCTCCACAACCGCGGCATGCAACTGGTTTTCGTCCCGGGACGGTGCCGTGCACCCCTCCAGATAACTCACATAGGAACCTTCGTCGGCCACGATGAGCGTGCGCTCGAATTGTCCCGTTCCCGCCTCATTTATCCGGAAGTACGTGGACAATTCCATGGGGCAACGGACGCCCTTCGGGATATAGCAGAACGATCCGTCGGAGAATACCGCGGAGTTGAGGGCGGCATACAGGTTGTCGGTTCGGGGAACGACGCTTCCCAGGTACTTGCGGACGAGTTCGGGATGCTCCTGGACGGCTTCGCCGAATGAGCAGAAAATGACACCTTTCTCCGCCAGTTCCTTCTTGAAGGTCGTCGTCACGGATACGGAGTCCATGACCACGTCAACCGCGACCCCGGCCAAACGCTTCTGCTCCATCAACGGAATGCCCAGCCGATTGAAGGTGTCAATGAGCTGTGGATCAACCTCGTCCAGGCTGGAGAGGGTGGGCTTCTTCTTCGGAGACGACCAGTAGGAAATGGACTGGAAGTCGATTTCAGCGATCTTGAGGTGCGCCCAGGTCGGAATCTTGTTGTCCTCGAGCAGGGACATGAAATGGTCCAACGCCTTGAGCCGCCATTCCAGCAACCACTCCGGTTCGTTTTTCCGGGCGGAGATGTACCGGACCGTTTCTTCGCTCAGCCCATTGGCGGCCTTGTCCGACTCGATGTCGGTTACGAATCCGTATTTGTACTCGGAATCTGCAACTTCTTGAAGGAACTCTGTGCTCATCTGCTGATTGATATGGTGGACGGCGCACTTTGGAACGGGTCTAAATAAACAGTGCAGCCGGCTTTAGTTTCCCCGCAGGGGAGAACTTTCGCACTCTTCACAGGATGTAAACGTCATGACGCACACAGAAACGATCATTGAACTGAGTGGTCCGGCAAAAGCCAAGATCCTGCAGACCGCGGCGGCGGAAAATGTGGATATGGATGCGTCTCGGTTGCGGATTGCCGTCGTCCCCGGCGGATGTTCCGGCCTGACCTACGACCTGGGATGGGATACCACCGTGACGGAGAAAGACACGACGGATGTGATCGACGGAATCCCCGTGGTGATCGATGCCCGCAGCGCAGCGTACCTCAACGGATCCCGTCTCGATTTCTCGGATGGCCTGGAGGGCAAGGGGTTCCATTTCCACAACCCACAGGCGGTCCGGAACTGTGCCTGCGGCGAGAGCTTCGGTCTTTGAGAGCCTTTTAAAGCCATTTGAGCCAGGGCCTGCCCTGGATCAGGGGTTGCGCTCCCAGCGCAGACGGTCTCCTTCAATCACGCCGATGGTATCGCTGTAACCAGCCGGGACTTCGAGCACGAACCGGGCCGGTCCGTTCGATGTCACGGGGTCGGGCGACATGGGCTGAACGTACTTCGCAATCCGCAGCACGGTTGAATCGGCGCGGATGAAGATGAGGTCGAGGGCCAGTGGCGTGTTGGCCATCCAGAAGGATTGCTCTTCCTCCCGGTCGAACAGGAACAACATGCCCGAATCGGTCGGGAGGGAGGTCCGCTGCATGAGACCGCGGGTCCGCGTGGAGTCGGTATCGGCAATCTCAATCCGGATATCCTTGAAGACCTCTCCGTCGCGAATGAACGAGAGCGACCCGTCATCCCGGAACGGGATGGACACGGTGGATTCTGCGGAGGGCTTGTTATCGGAGCCGGAATCCGAATCCGGGGAGCCACATGCGGCCAGGGATGCGGAAAGCGAAAAGGAAACGGCCAGTATCAGGACAAATCGCATAGTTGACGTGGGTCGATTCAGGGATTCGCGGTACTGAAGTCCCGCCGCTCCCAGGTGACGTAGGCCGTGCTGTCGACGCCCCATCGGTCACTCATGCCGGCGCGGACCTCCAGTACGTATTGGGCTGGCGCCGTGGACAGAATGTGTTCTTCCGAATAGGGGGTCGTTCGTTTGACGATGTTGACGACACGAAGCGAATCGTCAAGGAAAATGATGTCGAGAGGCAGGGGCGTATTTCGCATCCAGAAGGACCGCATGGACGGTTCGGGGCTGACGAACAACATCCCGCCGCGTTCCGGAAGGGACCGCCGGTACATCAATCCCTGGGCCTGCTCCTGATCGCTCTCCGCCAGCTCGATCACCAGACGCGTCACCAGCGAACTGTCCGCCCGCCAGATGTCCAGGACGCCTTCGGGCGTGAACGGGATTTCGCGATTCACGTCGGACGCTTCGTCGGCCTTGCCGCCACATCCGCTGGTCACCAGCGCGGCCGCGAAAAGGATGTTCAGGAATCGGGCAGCAACGTGGCCGTCACGGAGTCGCATACGGTTTTGCCAAGATCAGTAAGACGGACGCGGTTGTTTCGGATGGGCAGGATGAGACCCGATCCTTCAAGATCGGCAAGCTCCTGTACTTTTTCGACGAGCAGATCAACGCCATACCGGGATTCGAGTTCGCCGAGGTCCAGACCGTCGCCCGTTCGCAGCCGGAGCATGACGTGTTCGTCCGCGAGGGCGTCGAGGCCGAGCTGTTCCCTCTGGTCGAGCGGGGCGACATGTTGCATGAGCAGGGCTTCATATTGCTTCACGTTCCGCACATTCGACCACCGCAGGGCCGGTAACCCTTTCCACCAGAAGGAGTGGGCAGAGGGGCCGCACCCTATGTAATTGGCGTGATCCCAATAGCGGTGGTTGTGGACGGCCCGATGGCCGTCCCGGGCGAAGGACGATATCTCATAGTGTTCATATCCACGATCCTTGAGGAATTCCATCGCGAACAGGTACCGGTCGTTGTATACCGCTTCCGGACTTTCACTCACCAGTCCACGGGCCATCTGTTTGTGGAGGGGCGTGCCCTTCTCGATCGTAAGACTGTACGTGGACAGGTGGGGGATGTCCAGGCCGGCAGCGATCTCGAGGTTGGCTGACCAGTATTCCACCGGCTGATCCGGCAGTCCGAATATCAGATCGGCGCTGAAGGTGCCGAATCCCGCTTTTTGGACGCTGTGGATGACCTCCTTGGCGGCCGCGGCATTGTGCGCACGGTTCATGAACGTGAGATCCGCATCGAAAAAGGATTGGACCCCGATGGACAACCGGTTGACCCCCGCCGAAAGGATGCCCTCCAGGTACTCCGGGGTGCCATCTTCCGGGTTCAGTTCGAGCGTGATTTCCTGAACGTTGGACGTGTCGAATGACGCATGGATGGTCTTGAGGATCCGCACGATATCGTCCACCGGGAGCAACGATGGCGTGCCGCCCCCGAAATAGATGGTTTCAAGGGGTTCCTGGTCGGCATACTGGTGGCCATACAGCCGGATCTCCTGCTCAAGTGCGCGGACGAACGGTGCGGTCGATCGCGCCGTGGTGACGAAATAGAAATCGCAGTACACGCATCGTTGCGTGCAGAATGGGATATGCAGGTAGAGTCCGGCCAATCAGAAAATGATTCCGATCCGGAACGGGATGGACACCGACACACTGCTTTCACCGACGACGAGGGCCGGGATGATCTCGTAGAACAGGGTGCTTTCGCGAAGCAGTTTCACCCAACCGACCCCGGCGTGGATAGCGGGACCGCCTTCGGTTCCGTTGTCTTCACCGACTGGAATGTAGCCGCCAACACCCGTCAGCAGGTACGGTGCTTTTTCCTGGCCTTCGAGCGTGACGATCAGCGAAACCTGGGGGTCGATGATCCACGTGGCATTGCGTCGACCGTCGAACACGAATCCGGTCAGGCCGGCATCGAAGGCGAAAGACAAGTCCGAATTGATGGGCGCCGCCATCCGTCCGCGAAACCCTATCCCCAATCCATCATCGCTGCTGAGCATGGTGTTCAAGCCGATGCCCAGGCGGGCGTTGGCCAGTTGGGCATGGGTCGGGTCGAGCACGACCAGTCCCCAGATCAAGCAGGATAGCAACAGCAACGCGGGCGGGCGCAGCGGATGTGCCGCCTGCTTGAAGACGCGTCGGAAAGAAGCGTGAAGGGTCATTCGGGCAGGTTCGAAGGTTGGTTGGCCGTTGGTCGTGTTGTACCTTTCAGTATAGCAAAAAAGTCGCTCGCTACATGAAATTTTGTGTTTGCATCAAACAGGTCCCGGACGTGCAGGCGAACGTCCAGACCGGCCGGATGGTCCTGAATGCGTATGACGCATCGGCGGTCGAAGCGGCCCTCGTCCTGACGGAAAAATACGGAGGCGAGGTGGACGTGGTGCTCATAGGGCCGGACAGTGCGAAGGAAACCATCCGCAAGGCGTTGGCCATGGGCGCAGCGTCCGCCACGCACTATGTCACGTCAGAGAACCTGGACTCCTGGGCGCTGTCTGCTCTGTTGGCCGACCACGTCCGGTCCGGCAGCTGGGATGTGGTTCTTGCAGGAAAGCAGTCCCAGGACACGGACTCCGGGTTGACGGGTTCCATGCTGGCCGAACGGCTCGGTTGGGTGTATGCCACCAACGCCGTTGGACTGGACATGGAGGACACCCATCTTCTGGTCACCCGGCAGGGGGATTCAGGCCAGGAAATCCTGTCCATGCCCAGCCCGTGCCTGGTTACGTGCTCGAACGACATGAACAACCCGCGGATACCTTCACTCAAAGGGATCATGGCGGCCAAGAAGAAAAGCATTCACGAGCGTGTGCCCGCGTCCCTTCCGGAGTCCCGCGTCAAGACGGGCGCGGTCCGTCCGCCGGAACCCCGGGAACCCGGACGCCTGTTGGAAGGGGAACCCGCCGACATGGTCGCGGAACTGGTGACGCGTCTGCGGAACGAAGCCGGTGTGCTGCAATAATCTCAACGAGTAGGATCCATGAACGGTATTCTGGTGGTGGCCGCGGTGCAGGACGGCCGAATCAAACGGTCCAGTCTGGAAGTCCTGTCGCGAGCCCGTGTGGTGGCCGCTGACTTGGGCGTAGCCTGCGACGCGGTCGTGTTGCATCCGGATGCAGCCGGTTTTGCCGCTGAATTGCACGAGTATGGTGCGTCCACGGTATTTGCCGTGTCGAACCCGATATTCTCGACCCATGTCAATACGCCCGTATTGGCGGGACTTGAGGCCGCAATTGCCCGGGTATCCCCTCGTGTCGTGGCCGCAGCCAGTACAGAGGCGGTGAAAGATGTCCTGGGGGCGCTCGCCGTCCGTGTGGACGCCGCGGTCCTGCCCGACGTGGCGTCCTTCTCCGCTTCGGCCGACGCTGTCACGGGCGAGCGCCCCGTAATGGCCGCAAAGATGATGGCAGAAACGTCCACTACGCATCCGCGGGTCCTCGTGACCGTGCGATCCGGATCGTACGAGGCCACCAAGGCCCCCGTGCAAGGCACCGTGCAGGAGGTGGACTTCGCGTTCAATGACGACAGTCTGGTCCAGACGCTGAAGGAGGTGGTTCGCTCGGCGACCGATACGGTCGACCTGTCGGAGGCCTCCGTCGTGGTGGCCGCCGGACGGGGCGTGCGTGACGAGACCGGTCGGCAGTTGGTCCAGGATCTGGCATCTACGCTGGGTGCCGCCATCGGCGCATCGCGTGCCGTGGTGGAGACCGGGCTGTTCCCGGCGACGGCACAGATCGGTCAAACGGGCAAAGTCGTATCTCCCGATCTGTATTTTGCCATCGGAATATCCGGCGCCATCCAGCACGCGGCCGGCATGCTGAACAGCCGGGTGATCGTGGCCGTCAACAAGGATCCCGATGCCGCCATCTTCCAGTATGCCGCGTACGGTCTGGTGGGAGACCTGTTCAAGATCCTGCCGCTGCTTGATGCCGAGCTCAAGTCCGTCGTGGGATCGTGATGGACGAGAAATTCGACTGCATCATTGTTGGAGGAGGTATTGCGGGCCTCAGCGCCGCCATGACCCTGGCTCGGGGCGGGGCCAAATTCCTGCTCATCGAGCGGGGGGCATTCTGTGGCTCAAAGAACGTATCCGGGGGCGTACTATGGGGGACGGACCTCGCACGGCTGGTCCCTGATTACTGGGAAGAGGAAGATGCCGGATTCGAGCGGTTCGTGAATCACCGCCGACTGTCCTTCCTTGACCAGACGTCGGCGTTCAGCCTGGATTTCAAGTCGACCGCCTTCAACGCCGCGCCCTATGGCGGGGTGACCGTCCTCCGTGCGGTGTTCGATGCGTGGCTCGCCGGCAAGGTCCAGGAGGCCATTGACGCCGGGCCGCATCCGGATGAGTGCATCCTGGCCACGGACGTATTGGTGGAGGAGGTGATCATGGAGGAGGGGAGAGCGGTGGGCATCCGGGCTGGCGGCGAAGCCTTCCATGCGGATTGTGTCATCCTGGCCGAAGGCGTCAACAACCTGTTGACACGGCAGATCGGGTTGGATGCGGAATACGTTCCGGCCGACTACATGGCCGTGGGGGTCAAGGAAGTATTGAAGCTGGACGAGAAGCGCTTGGCGGACCGGTTCCAGCTGGACGGGAGAAGCGGCCTCACGAACGAATTCGTGGGTGCCGGGACGGACGGCGTGGAAGGCGGGGGTTTCCTGTACACGAACAGGGATTCCCTGTCGGTCGGTTTGGTGGTCGGTATGAAGGATCTCCGGGAGAAGAAGCGTACGCCGTACGACCTCCTGAACCACTTCAAGGCGCATCCAGCGGTCGCCGACATGATCCGCGATGCCGAGCCTGTGGAATATTCAGCCCATGTGGTATCGACCGGCGACATCCGGGCGTTGCCCCGTGAGGTATACGCAGACGGCGTACTCATTGCTGGCGAAGCGGCGCATTTGCTCCTGAATGCCGGCAAGGCCATCCAGGGCATGGACTATGCCATGCGCAGCGGCATGCTGGCGGCGGAGACCGTGCTCGAGGCCCGTGCGGCCGGCGATTGGTCGAGTGCCATGATGTCCAATTACCGGAAAGCACTGGATGCCAGTTACATCATGCAGGACATGAAGTCGTTCCAGGACGCCGTGCACTTGCTGCACGGCGAACAGATGTTCACGGACGTTCCCAATCTGGTCTGTGATTTCGGGCGGCAGTTCTTCAGCGTGACCAATGACACGACACCGAAGGCTTCGGCCATGCTGCGGGCCGCCATCAAGCGGCATTCGTCCTATTGGGATCTCGTAAAACTCGGATTGAAAGCAGGGAGGGCGTTGTGATATGAGTGCTTCAAACGACGCGAACGGCAAGCCCAAGGGGACACCTGCCGGTCTGTCCGTAGCGCAACGGCTGGGTCTGGTGGCCTACCGGAACCAGGGACGGACGGAGGCGCGGGCCCACATCGATGTGGACACGTCCATCTGCAACACGACGTGTCCACACAAGTGCACGACCTATGTCTGCCCGGCCAAGTGTTACACGCTGGACGAAATCGGCGACGTGCACTTCCAGTTCGAGGACTGCATTGAGTGCGGCACGTGCATGTATGCCTGCGACCAGGGCGCGGTCACGTGGCGATACCCGGACCCGGAAGAGGGTCGCGGCGTGGACTGGGTACTCGGCTAGGGCCTCAGCCTCAGGTCCTAATTGCCTTTCGCGTCGGCTCCGGTTTCTTCCTTTGGTGCGTCTGGCGTAGCATCGTCGTCCGGCGGCGTATCCGCTTCTTCCGCGTCTTTTGCCTTGGCCTTCGCCGCCTTTTTCTTTTTGGTCGCTTTCTTGCGGAAGCTCAGTTCGCCGGTGTCTTTCTTCTCGTCGTAGGTAATGACAAGCGTATCGTCCTCGCCCAGGTCGTGTCCCAGGATGGCCTCGGCCATCGGATCTTCCACGTACTTCTGGATGGCACGCCGGAGCGGACGGGCGCCGAACTTCGGATCGTAGCCCTTTTCCACGAGGAATGCCTTGGCCGACTCCTCGAGTTCCACGGAAATACCCACTTCGAACGCGCGGCCAAAGAGCTCGGCCGCCATCAGTTCGATGATGTCGTGGATGTGCTTCTTCTCGAGCGGATGGAACACGATGACGTCGTCAATCCGGTTCAGGAATTCCGGGTTGAAGACGCGCTTGAGCGCATCCTCGACCGTGGACTTCATGGTCTGGTAATTGAAATCCTGTTCGGACTGCGAGAAACCGATACCCTTTCCGAGGTTCTTGATGTCCCGGGCACCGATGTTGGAGGTCATGATGATGATGGTGTTCCGGAAATCCACACGCCGGCCCAGACCGTCGGTCAACAAGCCGTCATCAAGGACCTGCAGCAGGATGTTGAACACGTCCGGATGCGCCTTCTCGATCTCGTCCAGCAATACGACCGAATAGGGCTTGCGACGAACCTTCTCGGTCAGCTGGCCACCCTCTTCGTATCCCACATAGCCGGGAGGTGCACCCACCAACCGGGACACGGAGAACTTCTCCATGTACTCGCTCATGTCAATGCGGATGAGCGCATCCTGTGAGTCGAACAGGTACTGGGTGAGGCGCTTGGCCAACTCGGTCTTGCCGACGCCCGTCGGACCCAGGAAAATGAACGATCCGATGGGACGCTTCGGATCCTTGAGTCCCGCGCGCGTGCGCCGGATGCTCTTCGAAAGCTTCTTGATGGCCTCTTCCTGGCCAATCACGGAGCCCTGCAGTTCCTCCTCCATATGGAGCAGACGACGCGTTTCGGGCTCGGAAATCTTGTCGACCGGCACGCCGGTCATCATGGCTACGACTTCTGAAATGTCGTCCACGGTGACGTCGTAGACCTCGGACTCGGCCTTTTCTTCCCACTGGGACTTCGCTTCCTCGAGCTCGTCCTGGAGCTTTTTCTCGGAATCCCGCAGCCGGGCGGCTTCCTCGAATTTCTGGCTCTTCACGACGCGCGTTTTTTCCTCACGTACGTCTTCAATGGCCTTCTCGAGCTTCAGGATGTTCTCGGGTACCTTGATGTTCTTCAGGTGGACGCGGGCACCGGCCTCGTCCAGGACATCAATGGCCTTGTCGGGCAGGAATCGGTCGGTGATGTACCGCTCCGACAATTTGACCGTCAGGTCTATGGCCTCATCGGAGTACAGGACATTGTGATGGTCCTCGTACCGGTCCTTTATGTTCTTGAGGATTTCGCGGGTTTCCTCCGGCGTCGCCGGGTCGACCATGATCTTCTGGAAACGACGGTCGAGTGCGCCGTCCTTCTCGATATGCTGACGATACTCGTCGAGGGTGGTCGCGCCAATGCACTGGATTTCACCCCGGGCGAGGGCCGGCTTGAACATGTTCGATGCGTCGAGCGAACCCGATGCGCCCCCGGCGCCCACAATGGTGTGCAGCTCGTCGATGAACAGGATGACATCCGGGCTCTTTTCGAGCTCGTTCATGACGGCCTTCATGCGCTCCTCGAACTGGCCCCGGTACTTGGTGCCGGCCACGAGGGCGGCAAGGTCGAGCGTAACGACACGCTTGTCGAACAGCACCCGGCTGACCTTGCGCTGGATGATGCGCATGGCCAAACCTTCGGCAATGGCCGTCTTGCCTACACCGGGTTCGCCGATCAATACCGGATTGTTCTTCTTGCGGCGGGAAAGGACCTGGGCTACGCGTTCTATTTCGGATTCCCGACCGACCACCGGGTCAAGCTTGTCTTCTTCGGCGAGGGTCGTCAGGTCCCGGCCGAAATTGTCCAGAACAGGGGTTTTGCTCTTTTCCATTTTTCCTCGCTCTTTCGGACTCTGGCTCCGGCTCCCGCTCGGGCCCTTGGCCGAACCGACCATTCCGGTCGACGGGCTGCTGGATCGTTCCGATGGGGGTTTGCCGGAAATAATGGTATCCAATTCAGCGCGTACGGAGTCATAGGTGATCGAGAAGCCCTGCTGCAGGATCTGGGCAGCCAGGTTCTCATCATCCCGGAGCAGGCTCAACAGCAGGTGTTCGGTCCCGATGACATCGCTCTTGTAGAGCTTGGCTTCGAGATAGGTGATCTTGAGCACCTTTTCGGCCTGCTTCGTCAGCGGAATGTTTCCGACGGTGAGTGTGCCCCCGGTACTGCGGACCGTATCCTCGATGGACTTCTTGAGCTTGAACAGATCACAGCCCAGGTTGCGGAGGATTTTAACCGCTATGCCTTCGCCCTCGCGGATGATGCCGAGGAGCAGATGCTCGGTTCCGATGTAGTCGTGGCCCAGCCGGATGGCTTCCTCACGACTGTAGGAGATGACGTCGCGAACGCGATTTGAAAAATTTCCTTCCATGATGGGGAGGTCGTGGCCGGTTCAGGCCGAGAAACTGGAACCGCAGCCGCAGGTGGCGGAGGCGTTGGGATTGTCGAACGTGAATCCACGGGCGCTCAGCCCGTCCTGGTAATCGACCCGGGTACCCATGAGGTACAAGCCGTGTCGTTTGTCCATGAATACCTTGATGCCGTCGACTTCGAATTCGATATCGTGATCGCGCATGCGATCGAAGCCCAGGATATAGCTCATTCCCGAACAGCCGCCCCCTTTGACACCCACACGGAGGCTGTAGCCCTCCGGGATGTTCTTGGTCTCCATGATCGTGCGGATTTCGGTCGATGCACGTTCCGTCAGGACGATGGGCGCGGTCAACGTTTCTGTGGACATGGCTCGTTTCGGGCTTCAAAATTGATGTGCCTTCTGCAACGATGCGCCATGGGGGCTGTTCCGTGCTGCCGTCAGCGGCGAAGAACCGCGACTGGCAATGGCTGACGCCACGTGGGGGCGTCCAAGAGGCTGACGAGAACGAAGTGGATGCCCGCCGGGACGATGGTCCCCCGGTCGTCCAGGCCATCCCATCGGATGGCTGTGGTTCCGGACAGGGGGCGGGCCGCCGTGACGTGCCGAACCGGGTGCCCGTACGCATTGTAAACCGTGATTGTGGCCATTCTCGGGCCCATGTCCTCGGGGATCCGGACCACGATGTGCGTGGATGCACCCAGGTCAGGATGATCAGGATAGAACGACCGGGGCTCCAGGTGGGCGCTTATGCCACCGTCGGGCACCGCCGGGGCGGCTCCAGTCGGAGGGAGCCCCGCCACACGGCCGGGTGTGGCGCCGTCCACGTGGGTGCTGGTCTCCAGCTGGCTCCATCCGGATTGCAGGCGGCGCCGTTCGAGGGACCGCCCCAGCGTGACCGCCACCATCGGGTGGTGGTCTTCCGGTCCATAACGGTCGCTGGACAGAACACGACCGTCCCTGTCCACCAGGATCAATGCCCGACCGTCATTCCGGAGACCCAGGGATGCACGGACCGGAACGAGGAAGTCCGTGGCCGGCGTTTCCGGCCAGATCCGCGCCAGATAATCACGGACGTTCCCGTGGTTGACGATCTCTTGGTCGGTCACGTGTCCGGGGATTCCGACAATGAGCAGGGTGCTGTCCGGAGGCAACCGGAGGGGTTGGTACCCGAGCCGCACCGAATCCCGATCGCCCCGTTCGTCGGGGGCATCCAGCAGCACCATGCCGAGTATATCCACCGGCTCCCGGCTTTGGTTGACCCACTCCAGGAAGGCGGTCTGATCCGTCCGGTTGTCATGGGCGTCAATGAGGGGGTGGTACATCACTTCGGTCAGCACCAACGGGGGCGGGTCGGTGCTTGGCGTGGGGGGCGCGGCGCGGCGTCTCAGGTCCCGGTCCGCATCCGTGCCGGGCGTGGCGGGTGGCACCAGCGAGGAGGCCCAGTCCCGCGCCGCGCCCCCCACGCGTCGGAGCGAACGGTCGGTGTGGCTCCGGAAACGCCCATCTTCCAGATCGGGATGGATCACCACGGAGTCGATGACGATCGTGGCATCCCGGAGCACCAGGGTTTCCCCGGTTGCCAGCAGATCCACATCCACAACGTGCACCGCTCCCGGCGGAAGCAGGAGGGGGGCCTCTTCCGATGCCAGCCGCGTGTCCGATCGTACCGTCGACAATGCGGTCTGTCGCAATGTGAGGGGCCATTCCGCATCCACGACCAACTCCACGAACTCCACCGCTCCCCTGGACTGGACCTCGGAGATCATGAGGTCACCCGGCGAGGGAGGAATGTGCATTGGGGCGCGGACGGTGCCGGCACGGTTTCCGGACAGGTCCACCAAGCCGGTGATGTCCACCTGGTCTGGCGCCCGGTTGGGTGCGGGTTGTTGTCCCGGCCACCATCCGGATGGAGCCAGGGCCACCAGCGTGGAGCAGACGGTCTCATCGGGCACCGCGCAGGACAGCGGCAAAGGGTCCACTGCCGGGATGTCCGGAACGGGGGTGAGGGCGGGGGGCTCCGGGGCCGACGGGGCAATCGGCTCATCCACGTGGACCAGGATGCGATCGGGCGGCACCCACTCCACACCCAGGATGCGGGGAGCCGTACGGTCGTCAACATAGGTCGCATTGCGAAGGCCGGGCGTACCCGGCGGAGCGGTGGATGTGGCCCAGGAAGATGCGAGCGTTCCCGGCAGGACCGGGGAAATCCGCTCCCGACTCGTACCCCGTACGACATCGGCTGCCGTCCATCCGGCGCGATCCACGACATGGCCGTCGACCGCGACGAACAGGGAGTCTCCTCCATTGTTGAGTGTCGGCCACGGCCGGAGTTGAATCAACAGCGCCTGGGCAGGCAGGGGACCGTGGCGTCGCACGAAGGCCAGCGTATCGGGCGTCACCACGACATATTGCCCCGGTATCATGTAGCCCGCTTCGTCCGGAAACACGCGCCAGGCGGCGGTCCCGTCGCGGATGGCCAACCGGTTTCCAACCAGCGGGGCCGATCCCCCCACGAGCAGTTCAATGAATTCCACGCCGTCCGTATCCGGAATGGCCAGGTATTCATTCAGCGTGACGCGAGCGACGGGTGGAGAAGCTGGATGGAGCGCCGTCAGCCACCCGCCGATATGCACGGCGAGCACGATCGCCAGCAGGGTGGGCATGATCGACAGGGACGGGAGCAGCGACATGGCAGGGCAGCGCCCGGTGATGTCCGGACGCGTTTACCCTAAGGAGTCACTCAGGCGCCAACTGCAACCCGTTCCAGTACGGTTTTCAGTGTCCCTGCCAACATGTCGGCGGCCAGCGGCAGGGCCGCCTCATCCAGGTCGAATGCCGAATCATGCAACGGACGCGCCGTTGCCGGACCATTGCAGGTACCGACGCGGAGCAGCATGCAGGGTGCATGCTGCACATAATGGGCAAAATCCTCGCCACCCATGCTGGGTCGGGGAATCTCGAAAATGGCGTCGGGCCCGAACCGGTCCAGGATGACAGTTCGGATGATGGAAACCAGGGCCGGATCGTTGATGACGGGCGGGGAGCCCATGTCGAAATCCACATCCACGCGGGCCCCGTACGTTTCACCGATCGCGTGGGATATCTGCTCCATCCGTTCCCGGATGAGCGCCCGCTCCTCGTTCGAAATGCATCGGACCGTCCCACCCATTTCGACCGATGCCGGGATGACATTGAAGGCCTCACCGCCGTGGATCCGACAGATAGAGATGACGGCTGTGTTGCGCGCATCGGAAAGGCGGCCAACAAGTTGGTATAACGTGCTCATAATCTGCGTGAGGACCCATACCGTATCAACTGACTGATGCGGGCGAGCCGAGTGCCCCGTCGAACTGCCGCTGACCGTTATACGGAAGCGATCGGCCGATGCCGTAGCCGGTCCCGTGATGAGGCCGAAGACGCCGGTGGACAAGGTCGGGTCCACGTGGCTGGCAAAGACCGCCCGCACGCCGTCCATGATGCCGTCCCGGATCATCATGGGGGCGCCACTTGGAATGCCTTCCTCGTTGGGCTGGAAGAACACGCGAACGGTTCCGTGGAGTTCTTCCCGACACTCGTTCAGGAGCAGGATGAGACCGATGGCAATGGCTGTATGGCCGTCATGTCCGCAAAGATGGGCAACGCCATCCACCTGACTGCGGTAGGGGGCGGATTTGTCATCGGTGGTGGGTAGCGCATCGATATCGGCCCTGTACGCGACGATGGGACCGTCGGGTTGACCCACGATGTCAACGTAGAGTCCCGTCCCGGCCACCGGACCCTTCACCTCGAGGCCGTGGGATTCCAGGACATTCCGGATGTAGGCGGACGTCTCGAACTCCTGGAGTCCGATTTCAGGATGCTGGTGGAGATGCCGGCGGATGCCGGTAAGGAGCGTGGCCAGATCTTCTTTTATGACGACCGTGCCGTTCGTTGACGTGTTCTGTTGGGACATCCAGTTAGTACCTTACACCAATCCAAATCGTTTCCTGAAAAACCACTCCACGGTAAGCAGCAGCACAACGAGAATCAAAAACGGAATGCGTTGCCAGAGTCGGATCTGCGCCGTTTGCACGCGCTCGCTGAGCTGCCACGATGCCAATTCCGAAAGGACCGATCCAATGGATGCCGTCTGGTCCGACGTCAGGAATTGTCCGCCCGACCGTGCGGCCACTTGCCGCATGAGCGTATGGTCGGCACGAGTCTGCCGGAACTCGATCGACCGGTCACCCACCACGAACTCGCCCTCATCCGAACCCATGAGAGCGCCGTTGAATTCGGCCTCCGCGGAATACGTATAGCTTCCGGCAGGCAGGACACCGAAGTCCCCCTCATACCGGCCATTGCCGAGGGGCCGCATCCCTACCGGCAGCTCCGTTCCGTCCGGGGCGCGCAAGCGGACGGTTACGCGCGCATCGTCAAGGGGAGCCAGTGTTTCATCATAGACTTCGCCCCGCAACTGGACCGGCTCATCCTCCGAGAACACCATCCGCGACGGTTCCACACGGACCAGGCGCTGATCGTCGGCCGTGTACAGCCACTGGAGCAGGTTGGAGCGAACCTCGCTCCAGGCCGATGCCTCGTCGGCCAGGTCTTCGGGCACATTCTTCCATCGCCAGAACCCATGGGCCAGGAGTACAGCCGCACGAGCCCTTCCCGTGCGACCGGTAACGAACAGGGGATCCTCCAGGACGACCGATCGGATACGGCTGCTTGCCAGGAGATCGGCTCCTGGACGCGTGGCCCATGTGGTCGCGCTCGTCCGCAATGGGGGCAATCGCTGCCATATTCCGGCATCCCGCGTGCTTCCGGTCTCGAAAATGGCATGACTCAGCGCCAGCGGAGTCGGAGCGAATGCCACCTGTTGCCAGGTGGACCGGATGGTTTCGGGAACGGCTGGAAGGATGTTTGCCCAGTCCCGTTGCAGCATCCGGAAATCCGTCGCATGATCCAGGGCAAAAAGTACGGGCAGTCCGTCCTGCACGGCATCCACCAGGGTGCGGGAGTCGACCGGATCCGTTGCCGTGCCCGGGAAGCCGACCAGGATGAGCAAGTCGAACGCGTTGACCGTATCCGGAAGCGCACCGCCGAAATACCGCCCGGGGCCGGACTGCACCCGGACTACCAGATCCACGTCGGGGTCGGCATCCAGGACCTGGGTCCAGGCAGACACGTCCGGGGAGGGCGCGCTGGCCACGAGCAGGACCTGCTTCCGCTGATCGAGCACCTGGACGGCCATGGATTCCGTGTTGTTTCTCCAGGTGGCCTCGCCGTCCAATCGGGTGATATCCACCTGGAGCCGCGCCAATCCGGGAGTGTCCGCACGGAAACGCAAGTCTACCACGACTTCTCCCGAACCCTCAGGGATCCGGACCGATGTGCGGTCCACGCTCGCGCCGCCTGTACTCAGTGAGATTTCCACCGTCTGTTCGGAAAAGCCGTCATTCCGCAACCGGACCCGGACGGGCACTTCCGTTCCTGCATACGCCAATTCGTTGGTCACGAGTTGGACAATCCGGAGGTCCCGCCGGATGGTGGAATCGCCGTGGGCCACGGCAATGATGGGCACGCGATACCGTTCCGCGACCCGGGCGGGGTTGGCCCCGGCATTGTGGATGCCGTCGGACAGCAACACGATGGCTCCCAGCGGCTCACCATCAAGCGCATCCTCCATTTCCTGAAGGGCATCGGCCAGGTTGGATGCACGGCCCTCGAAGGAGACCGCATCCAGTGAATCGGTGGCGGCAATTTGCTCATCGAACACGAACACCCGGCGTTGTCGTCCCTGCGTGTCGGCATCGAGGGCACGGAGCGCATCTGAAGCAGAAAGGTGACCGTCCAGGGAGTCGGCAAACGTCATGCTCTGCGAGCGGTCCACCAGGAGGCCCAGGACCGGTTCTTCAACCACGCTCGATTCAGACGTGAACAGGGGCTCGAACAGCAGGAACAGCACCAGTGCAAGTGCGAGGAAGCGGAGCGAACCGAGGCTGGTCCGACGGGCCACGGACAGGGCGGGCGTGGTTGTCCGGTAGGTCCACCATCCAAACGCACCGGCCAGCAGGACGCAGGCCAGCAGCAACCACGGGGACGAACTGAAGGACAAGTGCATATTCACTGGATGTAGGGATGAATCAGGTAGCCCATGTAGGCCAGGAAGGCTGTCAGCAGCAGAACGCCGCCGGCCCGTGACAACACGTACCCGGAACGGGCAAGAGGATACAGCAGCAGGCTGACCCCCAACATGACCGGGAAGTGGATCCGGACCGACGACGATTCAACCTCGACCGGTTGGACCAGGCTGACGACGCCCACTACGAACAGGATGTTCAGCATGTTGCTTCCCACGATGTTGCCCACCGACATCTCGGACTCCTTCTTGAAGGCACAGACCATGGATGCCGCCAGCTCAGGGAGACTTGTTCCAATGGCCACGATGGTCAATCCGATCACGACGGGTTGGATTTCCAGGAGATGCGCAATGGACACGGCCGCGTCGACCATGAGCCGGGCGCCTACAGCCAGGGCCGCGATTCCACCGGTCAACAGGAGGATGCGCGCTGCAGGGCCCGTGCGTGCAGGGGCATCGGCCGAAGGCACATCCACGCCGGGGGTGTCCGACGATCCCCGGGCGCTGCGGATCATCCAGAAGAAGAACAGGATCAATCCCGCAACCAGGACGAGCCCGTCCACGCGGCTCATCCGACCGTCGGCCGCCATGGCCCAGAACAGGAACGAGACGGCAATCATGACCGGATATTCCCGTCTCAGCACACCCCGGGAAACCGCAATAGGCAGGACGATCGCGCTCAGCCCCAGGATGAGTGCGATGTTCGAGATGTTCGATCCAATGATATTGCCGATGGCCAGGGCGTCCTCGCCATCCATGAGGGCGAATGCGTTCAGCAGGAATTCGGGCATGGACGTACCCAGCGCCACGATGGTCAGTCCGACGACGAGCGGACGGATTCCGAAGCGGATGGCCACGGACGTGGCACCCCGGACAAGCCACTCTGCACCCAGGGCCAGCACTCCGAGCCCCGACACGAAAAGGAGGACATTCAGGAGCATGCCAGGCTGGAACCGGTAAAGAAATTCGGAAGCAGGGAGGCCGCGGTAACACGCTCTGCGGGGCGATTTCCGCGGTCCATCCAAACCGAGGCTTCGGGGGCAAGTTCCGCCAGGACCTGGCGGCATGCACCGCACGGCGTGGCATCCTCCTCCTTCGGACACGACAGGGCCAGGATGGCCGGCACGGGGCGTCCGTAGGAAACGAGCGTCCCGAGTACATTGCGCTCGGCGCACAGGATGCGCCCCCAATCCGGGTGTTCCACATTCACGCCGGGTACGACGCCCTCATCCGGAGAGGGTACGACACACCCCACGGGGAATCGGGATTCCGGGATCCAGGCCCGAGCTGAGATCTTCCGGGCCGCATGGACAAGGTCCTCCTCGCTGTTGCCCGACAATGGGATGAACGGAGACAGTTCATGCAGATGTTCTGGCAGGGCACCCGCGTGGGCCGTCAACAGGGCAGGCGTCCGGGATTCCAGCACGTGCCCGTCCGGCACCGCGTGCCGGACGTAGAGGACGTCGTGGTCCATGAGGGGTTGGCTGGAAACGATGCCTACCACATCCGTCCGGTCCAACGCGTAGGAGGTCGTGATGGCATTCAGGACGGCACCGATGGTCAAGCCGAACGATGCACTTTCCACACGGACACCGGGTACGAAGGCCCCGTCCGAAAGCACGGCGAGTACGGCGTGCGGCTGTCGGGAATACGGCGCCGGGGAGCGGGCCACGTACGGGGTCAATAAGGAGAGAGCCGCGTCGTCATGCATGCCGGCGAGGGACCTGGCCTGAGTTGGGGCGTTGGGAACATTGTTTGGCACGCTACGACTCGGTAGTTTCTACGTTCCAAGCCGGGATGGCGAAACAGGTAGACGCAACGGACTTAAAATCCGTTGAACCGCAAGGTTCGTGCGGGTTCGAATCCCGCTCCCGGTACCATCAGCCACCATTTCACGTACCCCGCTCCATGCCCAATCTCAAGTCCGGAGATCGTCTGAGCAAGGAACTGGGCCTCTTCGACGTGTTCTCCGTGAGTACCGGGGCCATGTTCAGCTCAGGCTTTTTCCTCCTGCCCGGGCTGGCTGCGGCCAAGGCGGGACCCTCGGTCTTCCTCGCGTACCTGTTTGCCGGCATCTTCATCCTGCCGGCATTGTTCTCCACGGCGGAACTGAGTACGGCGCTGCCGAGGGCGGGGGGCGCGTATTTCTTCCTGGATCGCAGCCTGGGTCCCATGATCGGGACCATCGGGGGGCTTGGGACCTTCCTCGCGCTTTCGCTGAAAACCTCTTTTGCCTTGATCGGCATTGGCGCGTATGCCTCATTCTTCGTGGAATTGCCCATAAAATGGGTGGCGATTGCGCTCACGGTGGTTTTCATGGTCATCAATGTTGTCGGGGCGAAGGAGACCACCCGCCTGCAGCGAATCCTGGTCACCGTCCTTATCGTCGTACTCACGCTGTTCGTGGTTCAGGGGCTCATGTTCATCGGAACCGACATGACCATGGAGCAAACCCGTGACCAGATGACTCCGTTCATGCCGTTCGGGGTCTCCGGCCTGATGACCACCATAGGATTCGTGTTCGTGTCCTACGCGGGGCTCACGAAAGTGGCCAGCATTGCCGAGGAGGTCAAGAATCCCGACCGCAATATCCCGTTGGGAATGATCCTGTCACTCGTGGTGGCCACGTTCGTTTACGTCGTGGGCGTGTTCATCATGGTGGCCGTACTCGACTCGGTGGAGCTGCAGTCCGACCTGACACCGGTCGCCACGGCCGCGGCGTCCTTTTTCGACTGGCTTCCCGGACGATGGGGGCTCCTGCTGATCGTCCTGGCGGCGTTCGCCGCCTTTGCGTCCACCGGAAATGCAGGACTCATGTCCGCCTCACGGTATCCCCTGGCCATGGCCAGGGACCGGCTCATGCCCGCGTGGTTCGCAACCCTCGGCCGCTTCAAGACCCCCATCTGGTCCATTCTGGTGTCGGGGGGTGTCATGATCCTTTTCATCGTGGCCCTGAACGCCGAAGGGATTGCCAAACTGGCCAGTGCCTTCCAGCTGCTCATTTTCATCATGATCAATTTCGCCGTGATCGTCATGCGCGAAAGCCGGATACCGTCCTACGATCCGGGCTACAAATCGCCGTTTTATCCGTGGATGCAGGTGTTCGGTATCCTGTCGAGCTTCGTCCTCATCATCTACATCGGGTGGATGTCCATTTTCTTCACTGCCGGAATCGTGGTCCTGTGCCTGCTTTGGTTCAATTACTACGTGAAGGGAAACGTGGAACGCGATGGAGCCATTTATCATTGGTTCCGTCGGCTGGGAGAACATCAGTTCGACGGCCTGGATACGGAATTCCGCAACATCATGAAGGAAAAAGGACTGCGCGGAGAAGATCCGTTCGAGGAAATCGTGGTTCGCAGTTTCGTGGTGGATGTGAAGGAGCAGATGACGTTCGACGAAGTCGTTACCCGGGCATCCCGGTTGCTGGCACAGCGGTTGCCCAAGTCGGCTGACGAGATTGCGAGTCGGTTCATGGACAGCACGAAGACGGGCGCGATCACGGTCACGCGCGGCGTGGCCTTGCCCCATTTCCGTACGGAGCTGGTCAACCAGGGGGAAATGGTGCTGGTCCGTTCCAGTCAGGATATCCTTGTGCCGTCGGACGACCCGCTGACCGGTTCCATCGAGCCGGAGAAAGGAGTGCGCACCATGTTCTTCCTGGTCAGTCCGGAACAGGATCCGGCCCAGCACCTCCGGATGCTGGCACAGATTGCCGGTCGCGTGGATGAGCCCCGTTTCGCCGATACCTGGCGGGAGGCCCGGGACGAGCAGGAACTCAGGGATGTCCTGTTGCGCAATGAACGCTCGCTCACACTCACCGTTCGGCAGGATGGTCCGACAGCCCGCCTGGCCGGAGTTGCATTGAAAGACCTTGTACTGCCCGGCGACACGCTCATCGCCCTCATTCGCAGGGACGGAGAAGTCATTGTGCCCCATGGTCGTACCGTACTTGAACCATCCGATCGACTGACCATAATCGGAACGCCGAAACACATCGACGCGCTTCGCGAAGCCTACCAGAAATGAACCCCATGACCCGAATGATCGTCCCCACCGCCGCGAATACGTTTCCGCGCAATTCCCACCTGAATCTGGCACCGGTCCTTGTTGCCCTGATGGTGCTGATCGGTGCCTGTGCACCGGCAGACGATCGATTTGCACCCGAGGAGGTAGCCGCGTGGCAAGCGCGGGCAGAAACGGTGACCATCCAACGCGATACCTGGGGTATTCCCCACGTCCATGGTCGAACCGACGCCGATGCCGTATTCGGCATGATCTACGCCCAGGCGGAAGATGATTTCAACCGGATTGAAGTCAATTTCCTGACGTCGCTGGGCCGTTCGGCCGAAGCCGAAGGGGAGGAGGCCCTCTGGCAGGATCTGCGGATGCGTCTCTTCATTGATGAAGCCGAACTCAAACAGTTGTACGCGGACAGTCCGGCCTGGCTACGCGACCTGATGGATGCGTGGGCCGATGGTTTGAACTGGTATCTCCATACACATCCAGAGGTCGAACCCCGCGTGCTGGATCGGTTTGAGCCCTGGATGGCCCTTTCGTTCAGCGAGGGAAGTATTGGCGGCGATATCGAGCGGGTGTCGTTGGGTAACCTTGAGCGTTTCTACGGTCAGGCTCCCCTCGAGACCCTGGCCACGACCGCATCCGCATCCGATGGCGAACCGGCGTTCCACGGAGAGCCCGCCTGGTTCCAGGCTGAACCCACGGGTTCGAACGGTTTCGCCATTGCGCCTTCCAATACGGCCAACGGGAACGCCTTGCTGCTTATCAATCCGCACACTTCATTCTACTTCCGGGCAGAAGTCCATGTGACGAGCGATGAGGGCCTGAATGCCTACGGTGCGGTTACCTGGGGACAGTTCTTCATCTACCAGGGATTCAATGAACGGGTCGGATGGATGCATACATCCAGTCGGGCCGACAACATCGATGAGTATCTGCTGACCGTCGTGGAGCGGGGCGATTCCCTGTTCTACCGGTTCGACGGGGAGGACCGACACCTCCGGCAGAAGGAGGTCACCCTCAGGGTCAAGACCGACACGGGAATGACGGAGCGCACGTTCACCACGTGGCGGAGTCACCATGGGCCGGTCATCCGGGAAGAGGACGGCAAATGGGTGGCCTTCCGCATCATGGAGGAGCCCCTCAAAGCCCTGCAGCAGTCCTACTTGCGTACGAAGGCGGCGAGTTACGACGAATTCCGGGAAACCATGGAGTTCCACACCAACTCGTCCAACAATACCGTCTATGCCGACGCGGACGGCACGATTGCCTATTTCCACTCCAACTTCATTCCGGTCCGGGACACCGCATTCGACTTCACGCAGCCTGTGGATGGCTCCACCTCGGCCACCGATTGGAAAGGTGTGCATTCCATTGACGAATCCATCCACATCGTGAACCCGCCGAATGGATGGATCCAGAACACCAACAACTGGCCGTTCTCCGCCACCGGAGCGAACAGTCCGAAGAAGGCGGATTTCCCGACGTACATGTCGCAGAACACCGAGAACGCCCGCGGCCTGCACGCCCTCATGGTGCTCGACGGGGTCACGGACTTCACGCTTGAATCGCTGCGCGCGGCGGCCTACGATTCCTACTTGACCGCCTTCGATGAGCTGCTGCCTGACTTGTTCGCGGCGTATGATGCGGCGCCGGCCGACGACCCGGTGAAGATGGAGGTGGCCGAACAGGTGGAGCTCCTCCGGAACTGGGACCGCCGATTCGGGGTGGACTCCGTCCCGACGTCCGTCGCCATTTTCTGGGGCACGGAATACATGCGGCGGGCCCGGTCGGCCGACGGGGAGGACGTGAGTCTGGAGAGCCTGGCCGCGGCGAAGCAGAAGCTCGTGGATGATTTCGGCCAATGGGATACGCCGTGGGGAGAAATCAACCGATTCCAGCGGTTGACGGGTGATATCGTCCAGCCGTTCGACGACACCCAGCCCAGCATTCCGGTCGGCTTCACGTCCGCCACCTGGGGTTCGTTGGCGGCCTACGGCCAACGAACGTTCAACGACACCAAGCGGATTTACGGTACCCGTGGCAATTCATTCGTGGCCGTGGTGGAATTCGGGGACTCCCTGAAGGCCATCGCCATCACGGCGGGTGGGCAGAGCGGTGACCCGGCCAGCCCGCATTTCAATGACCAGGCGGAACTGTACGCGGCGGGTCAACTCCGGACCGTGTATTTCTATCCGGATGACATCGAGTCCGCCCTGGAACGGAGTTATCGGCCTGGTCTCTGATTACGGCCTATTCCCACCCGGTATCGCTGATGGTTTTTCCTTGGGCGGGTGTTCCTGAATCCGTGTGTCCGCCCATGGTGCGGACTTCGAGTTGGTGCACGGCTTCCTCAACCTGGTCCAGCCGCTTCAGGATGTAGCGCCCCCCGAAGAGCACGAAGAACGCCAGCAGGATGTTGACGACGGACAGCAGGAAGACAATAATTTCCACGGCTCAGTACCCCACGGCGCGGCTGTCGAATGAACGGCTGTCGGCGGATCCCCAGCGGATACCGGTCTCCCAGTCAATCCAGATCCCCATGGCCTGTCCCTGCACATTCCGGTCATAGACGGAATGCCCTTTCTGCTCGTACAGGCGCCGCGTATCGAGCGAGATTCCGGGTTCGAACGACGTGCGGTCCGGGAGCCACTGATGATGGATCCGGGGTGCTTCCACAGCCTCCGCAATGTTCATGTCGTGGTCAATCACATTCAGGATGACCTGGAGTGTCGTGTTGATGATGGTTCGCCCTCCAGGACTCCCAATGGCCATGACGGGTCGCCCGTCCTTGGCGACGATGGTCGGCGTCATGGAGGAGATCATCCGCTTCTGCGGTGCCACGAGGTTGGCGTCCGTGCCGATGTTGCCGCGCGAGTCCGTCAGGCCGGGAACGGGGTTGAAATCGCCCATCTCATTGTTCAGCAGGAATCCGGCACCTTCCACCACGATCCGCGCTCCGTAGCTGTACTCCAGCGTGTACGTGAGGGAAACCGTATTGCCCTCCGCATCCACCACGGAGAAATGCGTGGTCTCGTCGCTTTCGTACCACTGGATCCCGTTGAAATTGGCGGAGTCGCTGACGGAAGCCGATATCGGATCGATGGTTGATCGCAAGTCGCTGGCGTGCTCCTTGCTGATGAGCCGGTCCACGGGCATGTCCGGATTGAACTTGGGATCGCCCACGAACAAGGCTCGATCGGCATAGGCGCGGCGCATGGCCTCGGTCAGCAGGTGGAGGTACTGAGCGGTGTTGTGTCCCAGAGACTTGAGGTCATATCCCTCCAGGATGTTGAGCATGGTGACGGTTGCAATGCCACCCGACGAGGGAGGTGACATGCCGTAGATGTCATACCCGCGGTAGGTGCCGTGGATGGGCTCCTGCTCATCGGCTTCGTAGAGGGCAAGGTCTTCCTCGGTGATGAGGCCGCCGTTCTTCCGCATGAACTCGGCCATGAGACGTGCAGTCTCGCCCTTGTAGAACCCGTCCGGGCCCTGATCACGGATGCGTTTCAAGGTCTCGGCCAGATCGGGTTGGCGCATGATTTCACCGACGGCATAGTCGCCGGCATCGCCTTTGGTGAACGCCCGGACGCTGCTTTCGTAGATCGGGTCATCCGCTGCCATGTCCCGGAACCAGGTGCCCAGGTTCCGGAGATCCCAGGACCACGGAAACCCGTCTTCTGCGAGGCGGACGGCGGGTTCCACAAGATCACGCCACGGCATGCTGCCGAACCGCTCATGCGCGAGCGCCAGCCCGGCAACCGTTCCGGGTACACCCACGGACGTAAGCGCGTGGTGGTGGGCGTGGTTGTCCGGCTGTCCATCGGGGCCCATGAACATGTCCACGGTCGCTGCGAGCGGGGCCTTCTCCCGGAAGTTGAACGCGGTAATGTCCTCGCCATCCGCACTATGGTACACCAGGAAGCCACCACCACCGATATTTCCGGCGGACGGATGCACGACCGCCAAGGCAAAGGCCGTGGCGATGGCTGCATCCACCGCGTTACCACCGGCCATCAGGATGTCACGTCCGACCTCGCTCCCCAGGTACTGGGACGACGTGACCATGCCGTTCAGTGCGGGTACCGGTTCACGGCCATGTTGGGCCTCGGCGGGCCAGACGAAGAGAATGACAAGCAGGAACGCGACCGCCGCCCGGACGACGGCTCGGAATGGGGAACGGATCATGGACGATCAACTGCAAGGGTGAAAAAGAACCCCTCAAGGTAGCACGCAGCAGCCGCCTGCGGCAACCCGTCTTCAACAGCCTTCTAGCGGGGCCAGGAGCCCAGGACCTTCATGTAGTTGGCCCGCTCCCAGCGCTCGGTGTCGGCAACCTTCAACTGGCTCATGCTGCCCTGCATCTGTTCCACGGATTCATACTCATTTTCCGTCATCCAGATGCGCATGGCTGTCAAAACTTCTTCGATGCGGATGAGTCCTTGGGCCAGCAATTCCGAGGCCATCATGGTGATGGAGGCCCCGGCCATGAGTCCCTTGAGCACATCCTGATGGGTATGGATACCGGTCGTAATGGCCAGATCGGCGGGAATCCTTCCATACAGGAGCGCGATCCACCGCAGGGGCAAACGCGACTCCCACGAAGAAGACAAGGTGAGCGTGGTACGGGTTTCCAGGCTGTCGATGTCGATGTCGGGTTGATAGAACCGGTTGAACAGGACGATCCCGGAGGCGCCCGCCTTGCACAGCTCCTGCGCAAAATGAGCCGTGGAGGTCAGGTACGGGGAGATCTTTACCGCCACCGGTATGGAAACCGCGCTTCGAACCAACCGGACGACCGCCAGGTAGCGCTCCTCCACGACATTCGACGGTGTATCCATGTCGGTTGGCAGATGGTACAGGTTCAATTCGATGGCCGACGCGCCGGCTTGCTGCAACAGGCGGGCATGGTCGGTCCACCCGCCCGGCGTGGCGCCGTTCAGGCTGGCGATCACGGGCATGTCGACGGATCGGGCTGCGGCCGATACATGCTCCAGATACGTCTCGGCCGTGCTCCGGAAATCATGCGTTGCGGGAAGGTAGTCCAACGATTCGGCGAAGCTCTCCGTCCCCAATTCGAGATAATGATGCAGTTGCCGACTTTCGGCTTCAATTTGCTCCTCGAACAGCGAATGCAGGACGACGGCACCGGCCCCATGATCCTCCATGGTCCGGATGGCATCCAGCGATTCCGAGAGTGGGGATGCGGAGGGGACGATCGGGGAGCGCAAGTCCAGCCCGAGCCAACTGGTGTTCATCTTCATGGTGTGCGTCCGGGTTTGGGTGGGAGGGTGGCAGTGGGCGGGAGGCCGGGTTTGGACGGTGGGCCGGCCGCAGGAGGGAGGCCGGTTTTGCCGGGTTCTTCGGGCGACATCTCCGCGCGCTTGGCCAGCGATTCATAGCGCTTCCACTTTTCGTTCACATTCGTCTGGGCGTGCCGGGCAAACCGGGCCGCCTGATCCGGATTGATCTTGGTCAGGATGCGGTAACGGTTTTCGTTGTACAGGTACTCCGTGAGCGGGATGGACGGCTTCTTCGAGTCGAGCTGGAATGGATTTCGTCTCTCTTCCTGCAACCGGGGGTCGAAGCGGTAGAGCGGCCAGTGGCCCGACCGTGTGGCCAGGTCCTGTTGCTCAAGCCCCTTCGTCATGTCTATGCCATGTGCAATGCAATGGCTGTAGGCTATGATCAGGGAAGGCCCGTCGTAGGCTTCGGCTTCCCGGAACGCCTTGATGGTCTGGTTGTCATTGGCGCCCATGGCGACTTGGGCCACATAGACATACCCGTAGTTCACGGCAATCAGGCCGAGGTCTTTCTTGGGCATGGCCTTGCCTCCGGCGGCAAACTTGGCCACGGCCCCGAGTCCGGTCGCCTTCGAGGCTTGTCCACCCGTGTTGGAATAGACCTCGGTATCCAGCACGAGTACGTTCACATTCCGTCCGCTGGCCAGCACGTGATCCAGCCCGCCGAAACCGATGTCATACGCCCAGCCGTCCCCGCCGATAATCCACACACTGCGGGGTACGAGCGCATCGGCCACCGACATCAGATCCCGAGCCGCGGCGGTGCCGATCGGGCTCAACCGGGTTTTCAGGTCCCGGATCCGATCCCGTTGGGCGGCAATCTCTTCCTCTGAGATCGGCTGGGCGTCCAGGAGCGCCTGGACTACGCCCGAACCCAACGGCTCGCGCAACCGCCCCAGCAGCTCCCGGGCATATTCGGCCTGTTTGTCGAGGGAAATCCGCATGCCCAGACCGAACTCCGCGTTGTCTTCGAACAGAGAGTTGTTCCACGCCGGACCCCGGCCATCCCGGTTCCTGGCCCATGGGGTCGTCGGCAGGTTGCCGCCATAAATGGAGGAGCAGCCCGTGGCGTTGGCTACGACCATGCGGTCCCCGAACAACTGGGTGGCCAGTTTCAGGTACGGGGTTTCGCCGCATCCGGAGCATGCGCTCGAGAACTCGAACAGGGGCTCCATGAGTTGCACATCCTTCACCTTCGAGAACGACAGCGGGGACGTCCGGGAAATCGGGTCGAGGGTGGTGAAGAACTCCCAGTGCTCCGTGGATTGGTCGGTATTCGGAATCATGTTCAGGGCTTTGCGGCCCGCGTGGGATTTGTCCTTGGCCGGACAGACCTCGACGCACAGCTGGCATCCGGTACAATCCTCGGATGACACCTGCAGCGTATACGCATGGTCTTCGAGGCCGCGCCAGGAGGCCTCCAGGGACTGGAATCCCTCCGGAGAACCGGCCAACAATGCGTTCGGGACCACATTGGCCCGTATGACCGCATGCGGACAGACCAGGACACACTTTCCGCATTGGATGCACAGATCCGGATCCCACTCCGGGATTTCCATTGCGATGTTCCGTTTCTCCCACTGGGTGGTCCCGCTGGGATACGTTCCGTCCACCGGCAAGGTGCTGACCGGGAGGTCGTCTCCACGACCCGCAATCATCTCGGCCGTGACGGATTGCACAAAAGAGGGAGCACGGCTCGGCACCGGGGGGCGTAGTCCGGCCATCGACGTGGCGGTTCCGGGAACGGTCACTTCGAACAGGTGGCTGATGGCGGCATCCACGGCCTCGTTGTTCTGGCGGACAATGGCTTCTCCGCGCTTGCCGTAGGTCTTGCGGATGTAGGCCTTGATCTGGGCGATGGCCTCGTCGGGTGGGAGAATGCCGGCAAGGTGGAAGAAGGCCGCCTGCATGATGGTATTTATCCGGACGCCGAGGTTCAACTCCGCAGCCAATGCATAGGCATCCACCACGAAGAAGCGGAGTCGACGCTGGATGATCTGTTCCTGCACGGGACGGGGCAGGTGACTCCAGACCGTTTCGGGACCATGCGGACTGTTCAGTAGGAACGTACCACCCTCAGCCGCCATTTCCAGCGTGTTGTACCGCTCCAGGAAGCCGAACTGGTGAACCGCCACGAACTGGGCCCGGTCAATCAACCATGGGGCATTGATGGGATCCGGTCCGAACCGGAGGTGGGAGATGGTACGGGCGCCTGCCTTTTTCGAGTCATAGACGAAGTATCCCTGGGCATGGAACGGGGTCTGTTCACCGATGATCTTGATGGAGTTCTTGTTCGCACCCACCGTGCCGTCCGACCCGAGTCCCCAGAACACCGCCTGCGTGACCGAAGCGCCCAGGATGTCAAACGACGGATCCCATGAAAGACTGTTGTTCGATACGTCGTCGTGGATGCCGACGACGAATGGATGTGGGGGTTTTTCCTCCCGGAGGGCTTCGAACACGGCTTTCACCATGGCCGGCGTGAATTCCTTGGAGGACAGGCCATACCGACCGCCGATCATCCGGGGCATGGGCGTGCCTCGGGAGGCCAGCGCCGTGACGATGTCCTGGAACAGCGGTTCGCCGTTGGAGCCGGGCTCCTTGGTGCGGTCCAGAACCGCCATATCCGTGACTGATTCCGGCAGGACGTCCAGGAAGTGGGAGGTCGAGAAGGGACGGTACAGCCGGACGGTCACAACGCCCACGTCTTCACCGTGCGCATGCAGCCAGGTGGCCGTCTCCCGGGCCGTTTCCGCCCCAGAACCCATGATGACCACCACGCGCGTGGCGGTCGGCGAACCGGTGTATTCGAAGGGCCGATAAGTCCGACCCGTAAGTGCGGCAAACCGGTCCATCTGTTCACAGACAGCGGAAATGCACTGGGTATAGAACGGGTTCACGGATTCCCGCGCCTGGAAATAGACGTCCGGGTTCTGTGCGGTTCCACGGATGAAGGGATTGTCCGGCGACATGCCTCGGCTGCGATGGGCCTCCACCCATTCCGGTCGGATCATCTCCCGGATGACGTCATCCGGGAACACATCGATCTTCTTCAGTTCGTGGGATGTCCGGAATCCGTCGAAGATGTGCAGGAACGGAATCCGCGACTGGAGGGTGGCGGCTTGGGAGATCAGCGCCAGGTCCAGGACTTCCTGGACATTCCCCGAGAACAACATGGCCCACCCTGCACCCCGTGCGGCCATCACATCGCTGTGGTCCCCGAAAATGGACAAGGCCTGCGCCGCCAGGCTGCGGGCCGCGATGTGGAAGACCGTCCCCGTCAGCTCGCCGGCAATTTTGTACATGTTGGGAATCATGAGCAGCAGCCCCTGACTCGCCGTGAACGTGGTAGTCAATGCGCCCGATTGCAGGGCACCATGGACGGCACCCGCAGCTCCGCCTTCCGCCTGCATTTCAATGACCCGAGGGGTGGTACCCCAGATATTCGCCTGGTCCTGCGAACTCCACAAGTCCGACCATTCACCCATGGGGGAGGCCGGTGTAATGGGGTAAATGGCAATGACTTCATTGGTGCGGTAGGCTACGTGGGCCGCCGCCTCGTTGCCATCCATCGTGACGAAATGCTCGGACATGCTGTCTACCTCTCTGTTGAAACCGCGGAATTGATCCTGCGGGGTGGAATTCGGGACAGCATGAAAATGCACTGTCAGCGGCATCCTGCTTGCGGGTAATCATCCAAACCGCGTGTAGGACAGGTCCCTACACACGGTCCAACCCTCATGGGCGTCCCCATCGACACGCGTGAAACGATTCCGAAAACGCTGCCCCGGCATGGATGTGCGCCAGGCGAAGCCGTACTTTGATGATTCGGCCATCCTTCGCAAGCCGCCACACCGTTCCAGCCATGTCCACCATGTCCTCTTCGTCCTCTGGACTCCCCGCTGTCATCCACCCGTCCGAACATCCCAACGCAGAAGGCACCCAGCTCGAAAAAATCCCGGTCCTCATCTACGACGAACCGGCTCAGCTGTCGCTGCAGGTGGCGAAACGAGTGGCCAATCTCATTGAGGAACGTTCGGCCGCAGGCAAGAAAGTAGTCCTGGGCCTGCCGACCGGTTCAACGCCCATTGGCGCGTATCAGCATCTCATCCGGATGCACCGTGAAAACGGACTGGACTTCTCGAACGTCGTCACGTTCAACCTGGACGAATACTATCCCATGCAGCCGGACAGCCTCCAGAGCTATCACCGGTTCATGTTTGAGAACTTCTTTGATCACGTCAACATCCCGCGCGAGAACATCCACATTCCGCGGGGCGATCTGAAGCCCGAAGAAGTCGAGACCTATTGCCTGGCCTACGAGCACGCCATCCGCAAAGCCGGCGGCATAGACCTTATCCTGCTCGGCATCGGTCGAAGTGGCCACATCGGGTTCAACGAACCCGGTTCGGGCATCGATACGCGCACCCGGGCCATCATCCTGGACGAGATCACGCGGAAAGATGCGGCATCGGACTTTTTCGGCGATGACAACGTTCCGCGCGAGGCCATCACCATGGGGGTCGGCACCATATTGGATGCGCGCGAAATCATCCTCATGGCCACGGGAGAGCACAAGGCACCCATCGTTCGCCGGGCCGTCGAGGAGCCGCCCAACCGGGCCGTCACCGCCTCGTTCCTGCAGCATCATCGCGATGCCACCATCTACGTGGATGAGGCTGCTTCCCAGGAACTGACCCGCATAAAGACACCGTGGGTGGTCAAGCCGGTCACCTGGACAGAAGAGTTGTCCGTACGTGCCGTCATCTGGCTCAGCGAGCAAGTTGGCAAGGCCATTCTTCGCCTGGAATCCAGTGATTTCCACACACATCACCTCCATGGCCTGGCGTACCGGTATGCCAACACCGACGACCTGTGTCGTCGCGTGTTCGAATTGCTGCGCCGCAAGATCGTGTACTCCGAGCAGTTGATCTCCGAGAAACGGGTGGTGCTGTTCTCACCGCATCCCGATGATGATGTAATTTCAATGGGGGGGATGCTCGGCAAGCTCGTCTCCAACGGCAACGATGTCACCGTATCGTACATGACGAACGGATCGGTCGCGGTGTTCGATGCGGATGTGCGGCGTTACATCCGGTTCATGGAAATGGCATCTGACGTCTTCAAGACCGCTCCCGGATTCCTGGACCAATTGGCTGCGTTCCGACAGGCCATGGACGACAAGAAACCCGGGACGGTGGATTCCGCCGACGTGCAGCGTGTGAAGGCGTACATCCGGTATGCCGAAGCCATTGCCGGAATCGAGGTCATGGGACTGCGCCGCGAGCACGCCCGCTTCCTGGACATGCCGTTCTACAAGACCGGTCGCGTTCGCAAGGACCCCATCGGACCGCAGGACGTGCAGATTGTCCTCGATCTGCTGGAGGAGTTGAATCCGGAACACATCTTCGTGGCGGGCGACCTGTCCGATCCCCACGGCACGCACCGCATGTGCTATTTCGCCATCCGTCAGGCGCTCGAGCGCTACAATGAGGGCAAGTCGGAAGATGAAATGCCAACGGTCTGGTTGTATCGCGGAGCCTGGCAGGAGTGGGAAATCCATCGTGCCGACGTGTTCATTCCCATGACGAAGAACGATCTGAACCGAAAGATCGAAGCCATTTTCAAGCACGAGAGCCAGAAAGACCGGGCCATGTACCCGGGCGCGTACGATGTGCGCGAGTTCTGGGAGCGGGCCCGGGACCGGAATGCGGAAACGGCAGCGCGGTTGAACAACCTGGGCCTGCCGGAATTCGATGCCGCCGAAGCGTTCGTGTGTTCGAAGGAGATGTAGCGTTCGGCTATTGGCCGGAAAGCACCTGCCCCAATACCTCCAGGGCCGTCTCGATCTCGGCGGCGCTGACATCCTTGTGTGTCGTGGCGCGGATGGTATGGGGCCCGAACGGTGACAAGGCAACGCCGCGTGCCCTGCAGGCCGTCACCAGCGCGACGGCGTCCTGGACCACATCGAACATGATGATGTTCGTCTCCACGCTGCCCAGGTCGAGCGAGACCCCGGGCAGTCCGGCCAGGCCCTCGGCCAGCCGGCGTGCGTTGGCATGATCCTGGCCCAAACGGTCCCGGTTGTGGGTCAGGGCATGGATACCGGCCGCTGCCAGGATACCCACTTGGCGCATGCCTCCACCGAACATCTTCCGGTAGCGATGGGCGCGCCCGATACG
This sequence comes from Rhodothermales bacterium, assembly GCA_040221055.1. NCBI lineage: Bacteria > Pseudomonadati > Rhodothermota > Rhodothermia > Rhodothermales > Rhodothermales bacterium. The sequence continues at coordinate 225,257 of JAVJVN010000012.1, forward strand.
CTCTGCATCTCCAACCAGAAGGCTGCCGACCGGCGCCCCGAGCCCTTTTGACAGGCACACCGAAACGGTGTCGAACGGAGCCGCCCAATCGGCCTCGCTGATTCCACTGGCCACGGCCGCATTCCACAGGCGGGCGCCGTCCAGGTGACAGGTGAAGCCGGCTTCGCGTGCGGCCCCGACGGCGTCCTTCAGGCGATCCATGGGGTAGATGGTACCGCCGGCCTTGTTGTGGGTGTTTTCCAGGCAGAGCACCCGTTGCCGGGGCTCCCAGTAATAGTGGGAACGCACCGCAGTGCGGATATCATCGCCGGTCAGGACGCCCCGCCGACCCGGCAGGGTACGCAAGTTGGCTCCGGAAAGGGCGGCTGTCGCACCCGATTCGTAATTCACGATGTGGCATGCCGCTTCGCACACCACCTCGTCGCCCGGTTCCGTGTGGATCCGGACTGCCAACTGGTTCGACATGGTGCCCGACGGCACGAACAGTGCGGCCTCCTTGCCCAGGCGCTCGGCTACCATGTCCTGCAACCGATTGACCGTAGGGTCCTCACCAAAAACATCATCCCCGACCTCGGCCGCCGCCATGGCGTTGCGCATGGCGGCATCGGGACGCGTAACCGTATCGCTACGGAGATCAATCATCCGCGGGAGATGTCGAGGATTTCCAGGGTCACGGTACCGGCAGGCACGGTGATGTCCGCCGTTTCGCCGACCGACTTGCCCAGAAGTCCCGCGCCGATGGGGCTCTTGATGGAAATGCGACCGGCCGACAAGTCAGCCTCTTCCGGCGCGACGAGCGTGTAGGTCTGCTCGGCACCATTGGCCCGGTTCTTCACCGTAACGGTGGACAGGATGAACGCCTTGCTGCTGTCAATCTGGCTTTCATCCACCACACGGGCGTTCGAAATGGTGGTTTCGAGCTTGGCGATCTTGGTTTCCAGGTGTCCCTGCTCTTCCTTCGCCGCATCGTATTCCGCGTTCTCAGACAGGTCACCTTGCGCCCGCGCATCCGCAATGGCTTCCGCAATCCGGGCACGTTCCTTGGTTCGGAGGAATTGCAATTCGTCCTTGAGTTTTGCGAGGCCCTCTTTCGTCAAGTAGGTAATCTGGGGCGTTTCCATGGGGGAATCCTGTTACTGAAATTCTAAAATGCAAAAACGCTGCCGCACGGGGCGACAGCGCATGCTCGCAACCGGATGGACCGGTACGTGCTCGACTTGAACCGCATGAAACGCGCCCGTGGCCGGTCAGTTTCCGGAGGAATCGGCCAAACGCTCCAGGGGACTCCATCGGTCGTCCACGACACGACGTCCGGTATGGTACCACTGTCGCCAATAGGGCTCGTCCAGATGCGAAATCATGACGCCCTGACTGGTCGATGCGTGCAGGAATTCCCGATCCGAAAGAACGATGCCGGCATGTCGGCCGCGCCCGTCCGGACGGAAGAAGACCAGGTCGCCGACATCCAGCTGGTTGCGCCGCACCCGCGATCCCAATCGGATTTGCTCTTCGGTCGTCCGCGGCAGACCCAACTGGAGTGCCGAAGCGAAAATGGTCTGTATGAGCGCACTGCAGTCAATGCCGGACGAGGAAAGACCACCGAACAGATACGGGGTACCGATCCATGTGGTGGCGGCTTCCCGTAGCAGGTTGTCCAACAGGGCCAGTGGCTCCGATCCGAGCGACATCAGGGAATCGGCCGTCGGGGACGATTCTGTCGCATCGGTTTCACCGGGATATGGAGTCTCTGTCACAGCCACAGGCTTCGACGCCGACGCCGGCTCGGCGTATCGGCTCGTCTTGAGCGCGGAGCATCCACTCAGCATCAATACTGTCATTGCGAACAGGATCGGACGGATCATGGGACAGGAAAGGGGGATTCAGTGGGCAATATTCAACCGGCCATATGTTTTGTATCGGTCCATGGGCGAAAAGCTGAACTTTGAATAAACGGAGAGGCTGACCGGGCGGCGGATCAATCACAGAACCGTTGCCGTTGTCCGAATCTCGTCAAAAAGCACTGAACAACGTACACCATGCCTTATCCGGAACCCCTCGTCGCGCCCATGCGGGCTGAACTCTCCCGAGTTGGTGTTGTTGAACTGAAAACGCCAGAAATGGTTGACGATGCGTTCGACAAGGCGCAATCGGGTACCATGCTGCTCGTGGTCAACAGCGTTTGCGGATGCGCCGCAGCCAACGCACGGCCCGCTGTCACGCTGGCCATGCAGGCACCCGTACAGCCGGACCGGTATACCACGGTTTTTGCCGGCCAGGATCTGGAAGCCACGGCACGCGCCCGTGATTTCCTGGCAGGCATCCCGCCATCGTCCCCGTTCATCGCGCTCATCAAGAACGGCGAGCCCGCATTCGTTCTTGAGCGTCGTAATATTGAAGGACGGTCCGCATCGGCCATCGCCATGGATCTGGTGGGCGCCTTCAATACCTATTGCGGGGAAAAGAGCGCAGCCGCGCCGTCGGTTGGGACTGCAGACGCGGAGCAGCCGGAGCGCGGCGACGACCTGCCCGGGACATTCCGCTCCATCCTCTGAGGCGGATTAAAGAATGCTGACCGGTGGTCGATATTGGCAGTACGCCAAACAGAGACCATCGTGACCGCACCGGAATACAAGCCCATTGCTTCCTTCGGCATAGCCAGCCCGTACACCCAGCCGTCCCTGGACGAACTCGTCCAGCTGTGCATGGATTTCGGCTTGGTGAACGATGTACGGCATGAGTCCAACGGCCGGCTGAGCATAAAGTGCAAGGAGGAAACCTTCCGGGCCACGTTGCCCGAGGCCCAACTGCTCATTCGCGGACTGCTCATCGGGTATTTTGCCATGCATACGCGCGACGATCTGTCGCTGGCCAACTGGGAGAACTAGACCCGCGCTGCATCGTAAGGAAACCGCTTTCAACACCAAGCGTGATCACCAAGCGGAATTCCCATGCGCGAAGTCTTTGTTGTGGACGCGGTCCGCACGCCCATCGGCACCTTCGGCGGTGCCCTTTCGAGTCATACCCCGGTTGACCTTGCCGCCCATGTGATGGGTGCCTCGCTCGAACGTTCCGGGGTTGCCGGAGCCGACCTCGATCTGTACATCTTCGGCAATGTGCTGAGGGGAGGACACGGCCAACTCATTCCCCGTCAAGCCGCGTTCAAAGCCGGGATACCCGATCATGTGGACGGTTTTGCCGTCGACATGGTGTGTTCCTCCGGTATGCTCGCCCTCATGCAGGGCGCAACGATGATCAAGGCAGGAGAGGCCGATCTCGTCCTGACCGGCGGCACGGAGTCCATGTCCGGAACGGGGTTCTATCTGTCGTCCCGTGCCCGCTGGGGGTACAAATTCCTGATGGGCAACCCGGAAGGCCTCACAGATCTGTTGCTGCATGATGGCCTTACGGATCCCATGTCCGGAGAGGCCATGGGTGTGCAGACCGAGCGCCTGGCCGCCGAGAAAGGCATTACCCGGGACGAACTGGACGCCGTGGCGGAAGCATCGCATCGACGCGCGCATGAGGCCACGGAGGCTGGAGCCTTCCGTTCCGAAATGGCACCCATCGCGTACCGCGTCAAGCGCGACATGGTCACCCTCGACCGGGACGAAGGTATCCGTCCGGCGACGACCCTCGAATCCCTGGCGGCACTCCGCACGGCATTCCAGAAGGATGGCGTACTGACAGCCGGCAACGCGAGCCAGATTTCGGATGGCGCCAGCGCCATCATGCTGGCCAGCGGGGAGGCGGTCAAGAAGTACGGGCTCAAACCATTGGCCCGGTACATGGCGTCCGGCATTTCCGCCGGCCCCGCATGGCGATTCCCCGAAGCGCCCATCCCGGCCGTAAAGAAAGCATTGGACAAGGCGGGTCTTGGCATCGGCGATTTCGACCTGCACGAAAACAACGAAGCGTTCGCCATCAACAACGTACTGTACAGCCGGATGCTGGACGTGGACATGGACCGGTTGAACGTGCATGGCGGCGCCGTGGCCCTCGGGCACCCCATCGGATGCAGCGGGTCGCGCATTGTGACCACGCTCATCCATGCCCTTCACCGCCATGACAAGGCGCGGGGGATGGCGGCCATCTGTCATGGCACGGGCGGTGGCACGGCCGTGGCCATCGAGCGCGTGTGACCCAGCTGCTCTACATAGCCCTCGGGGGAGCCCTGGGTGCCTTGGGGCGATTCGGGGTTTCCCTGGCCGTCCTCCGGTATGCGGGGGGAGGCTTTCCCTGGGGCACGTTGGCGGTGAATGTCATCGGGTCGTTCCTGGCTGGCGTATTCTGGGCCATCCTGGGTCAGACACACGGACCACAGCGCATGCATGCGCTGTTCATGATCGGCATGCTCGGAGCGTTCACGACGTTTTCCGCCTTCAGTGTCGAGAGTCTGCGCCTGTATGAGGATGGCCAGTCCCTGATGGCCCTGGTCAACGTGTTTGCGAACAATCTGGGCGCATTGGCGGCGGTCGTGGCCGGCGTCTGGGTGGGACGGTCACTTTCGGCATGAGTACGCTGGTCGATGTGCTGGCAACGGCGGCGTTGCGGTGGTCCGATCCGGATCATCCGGCGCGGGTCCGAGCCGTCAAGGCCACCCTGGAGATGGACAACCGGTTCACCGAGGAGGCCATCATCTTCGCCGTGAATCAGCAGATGTCCCTGCTGACACCCGAAGCCCTGGAACGATGGCAGAAAAAGCTCGCCGGGGTGGCGACCGGCGCCGAACACCATTCGGCACAGCGGGTCGTCGGGGTCTTGAACCCCGGCAACATCCCGATGGTCGAATTACAGGACCTGGTGGCCGTGTTGCTTGCGGGTTTTGCCTGGAGAGGCACCGTGTCCTCCCGTTCATCTGCGCTTTTGCCGGCATTCCTGGATGAACTCCGGACCGTTGCCGACGGCCGCGTTCCGGTGGATGCGCAGGTGACCACCCTTCAGGAGGTCCTTGACGAGGCGTGGGGCCTCATGGCCTCGGGTTCGGACGATACGTTGGCCGAGGTGACGTCCCTGGCATTGGAGGCGGGAATCCCGGCCTCGCGCCAGTGGATGCGTGGCCACCGGTTTTCGATCGCCATCCTGGATGGCGGGGAGGATGAAGAGGAACGTCTGGATCTGGCAGAGGATGCGCTCCTGCATGAAGGCCAGGGATGCCGCAGCGCAGCGCTGATCTTCGCAACGGCCACGCAGGGACCGGACGAAATCCTGGATGCGTTTGCGACGTTCCGCGGTACGTTCCCGGCGCATCCGGCAACCAGCGGATCCCTGAAAATGCAGCAGGCGTTCCTGGAAGCACTGGACGCTCCACACGCCTGGGCAGACGGAATGGCGTTCCTGATTTCCAGAGGCGAAGCCGAGTTGCAGCAGCCCGGTCACATCCGTTGGGTTCCCTACGAATCGCCGGACATCGTTACGGCATGGGTGGGCGAGCACCGGAATGCATTGCAGGCCGTCTATACCCGTCGCGAGCGAGCGGGCGTATGGAGCGAGCGTCTGAGCGTGGTGGTCGAGCCGTTGGGAACCGCCCAACGACCGGAATTGGACTGGAATCCAGACGGACGGTCCCACGCCGACTTCTTCAACAACCTTCTGGGGCGTGTTTAAATGTAACCTGGCAGGTTACGAATTCATTTCGCCTACAACGGCGTTTGCCTGGTCGGAGCGGGTCATGCGGTCGCGTAGCCAGGCGTCCACGGAGTACCTCCCGGGGCCCGACAGCGCGATTCCGATCAGAACAACCATGTTCTTGAAGGCATGTCCGGGCGTTCCCTGTCCCGATGCAATGTGTCCCGTCCACGCAACGAACATGCCGATGGCGAGGATCCAGGACATGGGTGCCGTCAGGAATCCGACGGCAATCAGGAGCGCGCCAACGGACTCGGCAAAACTGATCATGAATCCCCAGAAGGGTGCGCCGAAGTCAATCCCGAAGCGCTGCATGGATTCGCCGAGTCCGGTCCAGCGTTCCACACCGCCCATGAGCTTGCCCCATCCGTGGTAGTACAGGAATCCCAGGCCCATGCCGAGCCGGATGACGAGCAGGCCAAGATCGAAATTTCGGGAAGACAACATGGTGGATTCTCGTCTGGACAGTGGTCAGTGTGTGTAAGAAAAGCGGTACCTGTGTGGGATAACGGACATGAGGCCCCTCAAGGTTCCGCTGGAATGCTCCAACTCCCCGCAGCGCAAACACTTCCGTGTTTACGGCGTACGCAGTAGAGATGGAAGATCTGCACACAAATACCGACAGAAAGGCCGAAGACAGGAACGGCACCGGTGGAGACGGCCCGTTGACCCGTCTCGCCCATGAAATCCGGTCGCTGGTCGACGATGTCAAGGAGTGGATTGAACTCCGCCTTGAATTGTTCCAGCTGGATGTGGAGGACCGCATCCAGGCGGTGGCCAACGATATCCTGCTCATCGTACTCGTCCTGGTCCTCTTTGCCGTCGCATTCCTGTTCCTTTCGCTGGCTGCGGCGTTTGCCCTCGGGCAGTGGCTGGGATCCAATGCGCTCGGCTTCCTGATTGTCGCCGTCGTATTCGTTTTGCTTGGCGCATCCATCCGGCGGTCCCGCGTGGATCTCGCATCCAAGGTAGGCCGCACCTTGACGCGCCCCGGATCCGGAGTCACCGCCGAGCCCTCCACGAATTCCCCTGCCAAACCCACGGTACCGGCCCTGTCCGAAAAAAGCGAGGATCGCCATGGCGCAGCATAGTCCGGTCAAATCAGGTGAGGATCGACGCAAGCAGGTGGAGGCCCGGCTTGCCGAGAAATCGCGCCGAATCTCGGATCGATTCGACGTTTTCGAAACGGGTGTCGGTCGGAGCCCGGTGGCCGTGGCCACTCGGTTGTTGTCGCGGAAGTCGGTTCGGATAGGCGTAGCCGTTGGTACGGGAGCGCTTGTGGGGTTGTGGTTCATGACCCGTTCCAGGAAGGCCACGTCTCCGTGGGACGACGGTGTGGACGAGTTGGCCGAACGCCTGTCGAAGTCGGTGTCCAAGCGGATGGACAAGGGGGATGATCTGAAGGATGCGGTTCGGAAGGCCGTCCATCAGAACCCGCCGGTACTGCATCTGGAAGAAAAACATGGCATTATTAAGGAGGCCGTCTCCCAGTTGTCGAGAGTCGTGTCCACGGCGCTCATCAAGGAAGTCACACGTCAGGTCTCGGCGTACCTGGACCGTCGTAAGGATCCAGACTGACGGAGTCCGGGATTGCCCGGCTACTGATTTCACCGATTCTGGATTTCTGTCGGAATCATTTGGCCCGCTTCAGGGTCGAATGCCCTCTTTTGCAAAATTGATGCTGACCACCCCCTGATCTATGCGCACCGTATTGTTCGGCCCACCCGGAGTAGGTAAAGGAAGCCAAGCATCCATGCTGGCTGAGCGCGAGGGTGTCACGCATATTTCCACCGGGATTCTTCTTCGCCGTGCCATTCGGGAGGAAACGCGGTTGGGCACGGAGGCCCGCCAGTATGTGGAGTCCGGGAAACTCGTGCCCGGTGCCTTGGTCCGCAGTCTCGCCGAGGAAGCCTTGCAAGCCTGTGGATATGATGGTTTCGTCCTGGACGGCTATCCCCGCACCATCCAGCAGGCCGAATGGCTGATGTACGACCTGAACCAGAAGGAAAAACCCCTCACGGCCGTTATCAGTCTGGTCGTCCGGGACGAGGTCATCGTGGATCGTCTCTCAAAGCGTCGCGTCAACCGGGTAACAGGGGAGAACTACCACCTGGATTTCAAACCCGTGCCGGCCGATGTCAATCCGGATCATATCATTCAGCGCAAGGATGATCGCGCCGACGCCATCCTGAAACGCCTGGAAATCTACCGGGAGGAGACCCATCCGGTTGAGGATTGGTTCCGCGGACGCGGCCTTCTGGTGGAGGTCAGTGGCGAGGGGTCCTTCGAGGAGGTTTACGCGCGCATTGTCCAGGCGGTCCAGACGGCAATCTGACGTGTCCGACACCGCCAAGGCATATATCAGCGAGGCCCGGGCGCGCATAGATGCAGCACTTTCAACGATTGTCCGGCATTCCGACCCGGAACGGCTGTATGGCCCGGTGCGCCATGTGTTGGATGCGCCCGGCAAACGATTCCGTCCGCTCCTGGCCATGGCAGCAGGCGACGTGTTCAAGGCCCGACCTGAGGCGTCCCTCGCAGCCGGCCTTTCCGTGGAAATCTTCCACACCTTCACGCTCGTACACGATGACATCATGGATCGTTCGCCGGAGCGCCGTGGACGCACTACCGTGCACGAAAAATGGGATGAAGCGACGGCCATCCTGTGCGGAGACTACCTCGTAGGGTTGTCGCTGGAACAGCTGATGGGGTTGCCCGCCGAACGTCTGCCTGATGTCATGCGGACGTTTACAGGGACCATCCGCATACTGTGTGAGGGCCAGATCCGGGACATGGCGTTCGAGGAACGGCACGATGTCGCGCTGGAGGAGTATCTGCGGATGATTGACCAGAAGACCGGTGCCCTGCTCCAGACATCGCTGGTTCTGGGCGGCCTTGCCGGAGAGGCATCCGCTTCGGATTTCGACACGTTGCGGGATGTGGGATTCCAACTGGGAAGGGCATTCCAGATACAGGATGACTTGCTGGATTTGATTGCAGATGCCGAAGCCTGGGGGAAACCGGTGGGCGGTGATCTCGTGCACGGGAAGAAGACGTTCCTTCTGCTCACGGCGGTGGCCAATGCCGGCGGAAACGATCGGGCCTGGTTCGACGAAATCCTGCGTTCAGGGCTGTCGGAAGATCGGATACCTGAAGCCCGTCAACGAATGGAAGCAGCGGGCGTGCTGGATGCGGCGCGGGAAGCCGTTATATTCCACTCCGGTAATGCCCGTACCCGGATAGCACAACTTCCTTCCGGTACGGGTCGCGACGTGTTGTTGCATCTCGCAGATCGGATGCAGGAACGCGTACATTGAAGTTTACACCCTTGATTGAAACATGATTGAACGGGAAGTCACCGTAACCAACCGGGCAGGCCTTCACACGCGGCCGGCCTCCATGATTGTCCGGACGGCGGCCGGCTTCAAATCTGATTTCTTCATTCACAAGGATGGGTACGAAATCAATGGCAAGAGCATCATCGGCGTAATGACGTTGGCGGCCGAGCAGGGAGCTACGTTGACGCTTCATCTGGATGGACCGGATGAAGAGGACGCCTTTGCCGCACTTGCCCAGTTGTTTGAGGATGGATTCGGTGAGGTGAAATAGTGCGAACGCTGAAAGGTATCGGCGTGGCACCGGGCATTGCCACGGGCCCCGTAGTCGTCTATGCACGCGTATCCTTTGACGTGGAGAAGCGGGTGCTGGCCGCGGAAGAACTTTCAGCAGAACTGAGCCGGTTTGAGCAGGCGGTCCAGCGGGCGGAGCGCGATCTCAAAAAAATCATTGCGCTCACCCGGGAGAAACTCGGGGAGGACAGTGCGTCCATTTTCGAGGCCCAGCAACTCATTCTCCGGGACGATGCCCTCTACAACGCCGTAGTAGAGTCCATCCGGCGCCACAATGTGAACGCCGAGTACGCCGTCAAGTCCGTGATGTCGAAGCACCGGCAGTCCATGGAGTCCAGCGACAGCGAGTACCTGCGTGAGCGGGCAAATGACTTGCTGGACATCCAGGATCGCATTATCCGGCACCTGAGAAGGGGGGTCATCCTGTCGGACATTCCGGCCGAATCGATCGTCGTGGCCGAGAATCTGACGGCTGCCGACATCATCCTGTTCTCACGGAAAGGCATCCTGGGCTGCGCCACCGACTTTGGCGGTCCGACATCCCATGTATCCATCATGGCGCGCGCCCTGGGCGTTCCGGCCATCGTGGGTATGCATGATGTGACCACACAGGTGACCGACGGTCAACTCGTGGTTGTGGATGGGCTGAAGGGGGAACTGACTGTTGAGCCCGACGAGGCGGCGGTGGAGTTCTACCGCCGCAAACAGGAACGCTACGCACGCCTGGTCCAGGAGGACATGGCCCTTGTACCGCTTCCGTCCGAAACGTTGGATGGTCATCACATCAACCTGGAAGCAAACCTGGAGCTGCGCGACGAACTGCCACTCCTGAACGAGTACGGCGCAGAAGGAATCGGATTGTTCCGGACGGAAATCATCCTGTTGATGGAGAATCGGCTCATCGTGTCCGAGGCGGAGCAATTCGAGTTGTACAGGGATGTAGTCAAGGGGGCCTCTCCCGGACATACCACGTTCCGTATGCTTGACCTGGGTGGTGACAAGTTGCTTCCAATGGGACACCGGGAGCAGAACCCGTTCCTGGGATGGCGTGGAATCCGGATCCTGCTCCAGAAGCCGGACTTGTTGGTGCCCCAGTTGCGTGCCATCCTCCGTGCCAGTGCGTTCGGGCCGGTCCGCATCCTCCTTCCCATGATCACGACGATCGACGAAATTCGGTCGTTCCGCAGACACTATCAGGGGGTTCAGGCGGCGCTGGAGGGAGAGGGAGTCGCTTTCGATCCCCATGTGCCGGTGGGGATCATGATTGAAGTCCCTGCGGCGGCCTTGTCTGCGCGGGACCTGGCACAGGAAGTGGATTTCTTTTCCATCGGTACGAATGACCTGACGCAGTATGTCATGGCTGTGGATCGGGGCAATGACCTGGTATCGGAGTTGTATGACGAATTGCATCCGGCCGTGCTGCGGCTCATCCACGAGACCACACAGGCGGCTCATGAAGCCGGTATCCCGGTCAGCCTCTGCGGTGAACTGGCGGCCAACCTGCGTGCGGTTCCGGTACTCATCGGACTGGGGATAACCGCACTGTCCGCATCGCCCGTCTACCTGCCCGGTATCAAACGGGTGGTGCGGGCCATGCGCAAGAGTGAAGGTGTGGCTCTGGCCGAACGGGCCATGGCATCGTCCGATGCCGCCGAAACCCGGGCGTTCCTGGATCAGTGGCTTGAGGAGCACGCCTGTGGACTGAGTTTCTTCCTGGACGGTGCCCGGGCAACCGGCTGACCGGGAACGGTCCTCCGGCGCCGTTCGCAGGTGCTGACCGTTCACGGGGGATGGGGCTCCGTACGCCTGATTTATGGTACAAGTGGAGGAGACCGGCCGGTAACGGTTCCATCCGGAAAGTATGTTGTGATGTCACAACGTCGTGCACGGCATGTCCCTTCTTCGAACGGTCATTTTGGTTGTCCTCCTGGGGTGGATCCCGGCTGCCCCCAGCCTGGCCCAGTACAACTACCATTTCGGGCGCAATAAAATCCAGTATGATGACTTCGACTGGAAGGTCATGCGGACCGAGCATTTCGACGTGTATTACTACCCGGAAATGCTGGAGCTGGCCGAGCACGGCGCGTATTTCGCGGAGGAAGCCTATGAGGAAATGAGGCACCGGTTCAATTTTTCGTTGAACACGCGGGTGCCCATCATTTTCTATTCGTCCAACCTGCATTTCAAGCAGACGAACATCACACCCGGGTTCATTCCGGACGGTGTCGGTGGCTTCTTCGAGTTCCTCAAGGGGCGGGTGGTCATCCCTGCGAACGGCAACCTGCAGCGTTTCAGGCGGGTGGTCCGACACGAGATGGTACACGTATTCACGTACAACAAACTCGTCCGGGTCATGCGGGACCATCGCAGACCCATGACCACGTTCCTTCCGCTGTGGTTCACGGAAGGGTTGGCGGAATACTGGTCGGGACCACCGGACCAGCAGCATGAGATGGTCATCCGGGATGCGGTATTCACGAACTACCTGGTACCCCTGGAGTCCATGTTCCGGATTCGGGGGTCCTACGTGATGTACAAGCAGGGAGAGGCCATCATGCGGTTCATCTCCGAGGAATACGGCGAAGAAAAAATCCTGGGGCTCATAGAGGGATTCTGGAAGGACCGGAAGTTTGATGTGGTCCTCGAAGTCACGCTGCAGGAGCCGTTCGAGGACATCGCTGCCCGATGGCTTGCCTGGGTAAAGCGACAGTATTATCCGGAGATGTCCGACGTGGACGTTCCGTCGCTGATTGCATCCGGTCTGTCGACCGAAGGGTTCAATGCCAAGCCGTCCTTCCACCGGTTTCCGGATGGACGGCGGTTCGTCTATTTCGTGGGCAATCGTGGGGGATACAGCAACGTATTCTCGGTTCAGGTGGATGCGGAGTACGAACCGTTGGACGACCCTGAAATCCTGATTGAAGGTGAACGGAGCGATGAATTCGAGGCGTTCCACCTGTTCGAATCGCGCATTGCGGTGTCGTCCGGTGGGAAATTGGCGTTCGTCACCAAGAGTGGAAACCGGGACGTCATCCATGTCTGGGACCTGTATGCGAACCGGCTGGAAGACACCTATCGTTTTGAACGGATCATCGCCGCCTATTCCCCGACATGGTCGCCCGATGGAACGGCGTTGGCGTTCACATCCATCGGGGAGAACGGGTTCTCCGACATTCACATCCTGGATCGTACCTCGGGTCGTCTCCACCCGCTGACGGACGATGCATGGGATGATCGCGACCCCTCGTGGAGCCCCGATGGTCACCAGGTAGCGTTCTCATCGGACCGGACCGGGGTGGGTCCCATCAGCGCCTACAACATTTTCACGTACGACCTGGAACGCGAACAGATTGACTACGTGACGTATGGGCATCGGGTGGATCTCTCGCCAACCTGGAGTCCGGACGGCCGGCACGTGGCTTTCATCAGTTCACAACCCGATTCAACGGGTCGGTTCAGCGGGCAGGACATCTGGGTGGCGGATATGACGGCTCAACCCGCGGGGCCGGACCTGGAACGTCCCCTGGTGCGGTTGACGCGGCTGGCATCTGCCGCGATGGACCCCGTCTGGACGGCCGATGACCATCTCGTATTCACGTCGTTCGAGGGCCTGGAATTCTCCATCCGCCACTTGGCCGACGTGGATTCCTTGTTGGCCGACCCCAAGCGGATCCAACGGATTGGCTTCACAGATGTGGGCGAACCCTGGACATTCGACCGGATTGAAATCGGAGAGGATGCGACGGCAGGATCGTACAAGACCCGCTATCAGCTGGACATCGCGCAGGCCAGCGTCGGACAGAGCTCGGTGCTGGGTACGACCGGTGGAGCCCTGGTGGCGTTCTCGGACATGCTCGGGAACGATTACCTGAATTTCACGCTGTTCAACACGGGCACGTCCCAACGGTCCTTCCTGGAAGATCTGTCCTTCCAGGTCGCCAAATACGACTTCGGAAAGCGGGCCAACACGGGCTTCGGGGCATACCGGTTCTCGGGACTGCGCTACGATGTCACCGATCCGGATGCACCGACCACCTTTCCCCGGTTCCACGAAACCATCTACGGCGGCTTCGGTGCGGTCAGTTATCCGATCTCCAAATTCCGGCGGCTCGAACTCGGGACGTCCCTGAACTGGAGTCGGAAGGAGATCGGTATCCGGAATATCGATCGGGATGCATGGTTGTTGTCAAACAGTCTGTCCATCACCCACGATGAGACCCTCTACTGGCTGAACGGTCCGGTAAGTGGTTGGCGGGGAAGGGCAACGCTCGCCTATACCACCGACGTGGTGTACTCCAACGTGAGTTACTTCACGCTTTCAGCGGATGTCCGCACGTACATCCGCCTGCATGACCAGGTCACGTTCGCATCCTGGTTCATGGGACGCATGAACGAAGGCCGCGAGGCCCGCCTGTTCGTGATGGGGGGCTCCTGGGATCTACGCGGATTCCGGTTCTTTGAGGTTCGGGGTCAGAAAATCTGGTTCACGTCACAGGAACTCCGTTTCCCGCTGGTGAACGCACCCTCTGTTTTCCTGCCGTTCCTGGCCCCGTTCGGTGTTGCCAGTCTGCGGGGCGCCCTGTTCTTCGATGCGGCCCATGCGTGGAATGACGGGTACCGGGACGTTCGTCCGGAAATCAACGCCGGGGAAACCATCGGAGCAGCCGGTCTGGGTTTCCGAATGAACCTGTTCGGCGCTTTCGTCCTCAGGTATGACATCGGCCGTCGCTATCGGGATGGTTTCCGCGTGCAGGACAAGGTGTTCCGGCAATTCATGTTCGGGTGGGATTTCTGATGATGCGACTGCTCCCCATATTCATCCTGGTGTTGTCGGGTTGTCAGACCATCCAGTTGGAGCGTCCATACGATGTACCGGACGATGCGTGGATCACCGACGGGGGATCCACGCTCAGGCAGCGTGCGGGGTCGGAACGGATCCCGCCACCGCTGGTGGTCGCCTGGCAGTACAATGCGGCGGCCGGATTCGGCCCGGGCTCGCCGCTGCTTGTCCGTGACCGTCTGTTCGTGGGTACACGTAAAGGGGAAATGCATGCGGTGGATCTGGCGTCCGGCAGGCGGACCGGATACCGGGAATTCAACGAGGCCATCGAGGGCACACCCGCGATTTCGGATGGTATCCTGTATGTGACGTCTCCCTGGGGAAATCGGGCCTTGATAGCCTACGACCTGGAGCGGGCTTCGGTGAAATGGCGCGTGTCGGGCGTACCGGTGGAAGTGGCGCCGGTGGTCGCGGGCAACGTCGTCGTCATTGTGGACGTGGAGGCCACCGTCCGGGCCTACCGAACCGGAAACGGGGAGGAAGTCTGGCGGCACCACCTCGAAGAACGGACCTCCGTCCATTCCACGCCGCTTCTGCTGGCTGACGGACGCTTGTTCGTGGCCACCGATCGCGGGGGCTTGGTCATGATGGATGCGTCGAATGGAGACGTACTGTGGCAGACCTCCATCGACCTGCCGGTCCGTGCCGGAGCCGCGTCTGACGGCGAACGCATATACATTCCCACTACGCGCGGCGTTCTTGTGGCGGTGGATGTCCAGAGCGGGAAGGTGCTTTGGGAGCATCGGAATCCCAACCGACTGGTGCGCATGGCTCCGCCCGCCGTAAAGGGAGGGCGGCTGATCTTCGGCGCATCGGACGGGACCGTCCGACGCCTGGACGCCATCAGTGGCGTCCAGGAATGGACCGTCAACGTGGGAGCGGTCGTGGACGCTCCGCCACAATGGACACACAGCGCCGTCTACGTCGGGACGATGGGTCGGGAATTGCTTGCACTGGACGCGGAATCCGGGGCGATCTCCTGGCGACACCAACTCGAGGGTCGGATAAAATCGGCCATGGCGGCCGCGGACGGAGCCTTGTACGTCCTGTCGGAGCCACGTTATGTCGTGAAATTCATTCCCGCAACGGAGGGTGAAGATGAGTAAACGAGGGGTTTTGTGGTTCGTGCTGATGAGTGCACTCCTGCCGTCCATGGTAATCGCCCAGAGCCGGACGGTCCACGTGGAATCGGAATATCCACAGGCCATTGTCGTCGCGGACGGGAAATACATCGGACGCATTTCGGAATCACCGTTCAGGGTGGATGCTTCCGTCCGTCAGATTCTCCTGCGCTCCCCGCGGGTTACCGCATGGAATGCCCAATCCATTCTCCTGGACCTTCCGGAGGGCGACGACGTCCGGTTGCGGGCGGATTTTTCGACCCTGCGCCCGGCTTTTGACGCACCCATTGCCCAACCTCAGCCGGAGGTCCCGGTTGCATACGCTCAGCCCGATGTACGGAAGCGCCGTTGGATTGACGTCGTCTCGCTCTCCGGTGCGGTCGTGGCCGGAGCGCTGGCCGTCCATTACCGTACGAAGGCCGACAATCGCTTCGAAGATTGGGAAGCAGACAAGCGGCCGCAGCTGAAGCGGGACATCCAACGTCTTGATGTCCTGTCGGGCGTTTCCACGGGGGTCATGCAGGTGGGCATAGGCGTCTTCGCCTTCCGGCTCGTGTTCTGATCCGACGTGGGAGGGAGCGTCGAGTATACGGGATCGGGAGAGCGCCTCCGGAGTACGAGCAGCATGATCAAAGAACAACTCGATATCGACCTGAAAGAGGCCATGAAGGCCAAGGATGCCGTTCGGCTGGCAACCATCCGTTCCCTGCGAGCGGCCATCATGGAGAAGGAAATCGCCATGCGGCAAGGGGGCGTGGCCCACCTGTCGGAAGAGGATGTACTCACCGTGGTTGGCAAACAGGCCAAGCAGCGCCGTGATTCCATTGAGCAATTCACGGCGGCCGGTCGGGAAGACCTGGCAGCCCGGGAAGAAGCCGAACTCGAAATCCTGTCTACCTACTTGCCGGAGCAACTTGATGCGGATGCCATCCGTAGGGAGGTGCAAACCATCGTAGAACAGACCGGTGCAACGGGCATGAAGGACATGGGCCGCGTGATGGGAGCGGCAATGACGGCCCTGAGCGGACGCGCCGATGGGAAGGACGTCCAACAGATCGCCCGCGAGGTTCTTTCAGCAATTTGATTTCCTGCCGATAAATCCCGTATGGCAACTCTGGACATCATCATTCTCGCCATCATCGCTTTCGGATTGATCCGTGGAATGCGGACGGGCTTCATCCGGCAGGTGACGACGCTGGCCGGTATTGTTGTGGCATTCGTGGCTGCAGCGACCTTCATGGACGATGCAGGCAACCTCTTCGAGCAGTACACAGGGATGGTACCTGAACTTGCTCCACTCGCTGGATTCGTGGCCATTTTCCTGCTTTGTCGCCTGTTCATCCGGCTGTTCGGCTTCGCGTTGGACGATGTTGCTGAAAAGGCCAAATTGGGTGGACTGAACCGATTGGCCGGTGGAGCAACCGGTGCGCTCAAGGCCGTCATTGTGATGAGTCTGGCCTTCCTGTTCGTGGGCTTCCTGGAATTGCCCTCGGCCCCCGCACGGGCCTCATCCGAATTCTACAAGCCCGTGTCGGAGTTTGTACCGGAAGCGTGGCAGTACCTGTCGCGTCAGTCCCCGGCTTTCGAGGACATGCGAAAGGAACTGGAACGTCGCCTTCGCGAGGGATCCGGAGCGCTTCCGGTCTGAGCCAGATCCTGACACCCTGACACGCCGTGGCGTGTGCTCAGAATCGCACGGCTTGCGGCGTGTAACGGAACCGTACGCCTCCGGCTACATCCGTGACGGTTGCATCGTTGCCCGTTGCGCGTACCCATTGCACGGAAATGTCCAGGCGGAGCGTCGGATGCGCGTACCAGGTCAGGGTCGGCGTCACTTCGGACCAGCGCAGGTCGCCCTTGAAGGAATGGACGGCATGCCAGGCTACTACCGCGACGTCCAGTCCGGGTGTGACCGTGATGGATGTGACTCCAAGCGCCCGGGCTTCGATTCCGTTGTGCGTCATCCCGTGCCCCGGAATGTCGGAGAACTGGACGGAGCCCCATTTGCTGGATACCAGACCCGTTTCAATGCGGGTTTTCAGGGTAAACTGCCGTCGCCAACTTGTTCGGGAGAGTGCCGGACCGTATCCCAGTCTGGCCCATGTAATGTGGGAATCCCTGAGTCCGGATCGGTCCACATCCAACAGCGTGACGGAAGCCGATTGTGGCGTACGCTGGATGTCCATGTCCAGCGCGACACCCCGGTACCGGAAATCCGCGTCCGTGTCTGAAAACCGTACTCCCAGTCCGACATCCAGGAGGCGAATGTGACTGTCCACTGTGGTCTGGGGAAGGATGGTAAACACCGGTACGGCCCTTCCCACTCCCGCAATCACCGTGGTTGTGGCAGCGTCCCGTGCGTGACCGCCAGCCAAATGCCACTCCAGCGGAGCGAATTCGGTCAGGCGTTGTCCACGTGCATCAGGTGCCAGGATGCACGTGGCCACGAGGATGAAGGACAAGGACCGGAAAAAGGGCAAAAGCATGGATTTGAAGTCGGTCAAGAAATGACGTATGGGCATCAATGCACGCGCGGCGGAACGGTTCTGGGCACGGCCCGCGCCTTTCGCATGAGCACCAATCCTCCGACAATGAGACCCCCCCCGAGTATTTGTCCGGGGGATGCGGGATCACCCAGGATCAACCAACTCGAGAACAGGGCCACGAACGGGACCAGATTGTTGAATGCGGCCGTGTGGGAGGGGCCAATGGTTCGCACGCCCCGATTCCAGAGCACGATGGCGATTCCCGTCGAGAGCGAACCCGACGTGAACACCAGGAGCCAGTGCCACCAGCGCACGGCATTCCAGTCCACGTCTCCCAGAACGGGTAGAGCGAAAAGGAGCAGTATCGGAAATGCCAGCGCGAGGGCCAGGACGGTCAGGGCCGTGGGGGACATGTGTTGGACCAACGGTCGCGTCAGTGCGGTGTAGCTTCCCCATAGCATGGCCGCCACAAGGATGATGAGGTTGCCCGTCATTGCATTGGATGCCATTTCAACCGTGGTCGAGCCATAGAGGACGACCCAGACCGTGCCGGCAATGCTGATGATCAGACCGGTCCAGGCCAACATGGTCAGGCGTTCCACGCGCGTGGAAAGTGCGACCATGGCGGTCCACAAGGGTGCGGACGCCATGATGAGGGCGGCATTCCCGGCCGACGTCATGTCCAGGCCGAGGATGAAGGTCAACTGGTAGCAGACCCATCCGACAAACCCCAATCGGGCAATGGCCCAGCCGTGACTGCACATGGGTTGCCACATGACCTGGACCGATCGACCGGATCGGACCCAGTAGATGTATCCGAGCACGACACCGGCCGAAAGTATCCGGAGGACGTTCAGGACGTACGGATGAAGTACCACCAGAACGATCTTCATGATCGGGAAATTCAGTCCCCACATGAGGACGACCGTCATGAGTTCGAGCTCACCCCTCCACTTGGTCAGGAAGCTGTTGGACATTCAGCAGGGAAGGGTATGGTCTGGGTACAGGCGGGATCCTGCCATACAAGGCGGAACCTCGGGCGCGAGGCGGTGGCAAAGTAACGGAAAGGCCGTACATTGTGGCATGCTCGAAGGCGGAATCACAAAACTTTACTATACCATCAGTGAGGTCTCAGCCCTGGTAGGGGAAGAGGCCCACGTGCTGCGTTATTGGGAGTCGGAGTTTCCTGTCCTGAAGCCGCGGAAGAATCGAGCCGGAAAGCGCGTCTATACGCGCGATGATATTGACGTGGTGTATCGCATCCGTCATTTGCTGAGGGATGAGAAGTTCACGATTGACGGAGCCCGGCAGGCGCTCGAGAAGAAGGACGATGGGCTCGAGGAATCCTCGCCCACGGTCCGTGAGCTGAAAGAGGTCAGGGGATTCCTGGAGCGACTCTTGAACCGCATTTCTTCGGACTGACGGGAACCGTACACGGCTCCATGGTTTTCACCCTTCCCTCGGGACGTGGCGCAGCCCGGTAGCGCACTTGCATGGGGTGCAAGGGGTCGCAGGTTCAAATCCTGTCGTCCCGACGAGAAGACGCAAAAAGGCAGACCTTTCGGTCTGCCTTTTTGTGTTTCAGCGCATTCCATGGACAAAAAGCCCCGCTCAGGGCCTGTTGACAGGCCCTAATACCGGTAGTACTCCGGCTTGTACGGGCCTTCCTGCGTGACACCGATGTAGTCAGCCTGTTGGGGCGTCAGTTCTTCCAGCTCCACGCCGATCTTGGCAAGGTGCAGCCGTGCAACACGCTCGTCGAGGTGCTTGGGCAGGGTGTAGACCTCGTTGTCGTACTTGTCCGCGTTGTGCCACAGCTCCAGCTGCGCGAGCACCTGGTTCGTGAACGAATTCGACATCACGAACGATGGATGCCCCGTTGCGCATCCCAGGTTCACAAGGCGACCTTCTGCGAGCACGATGACTTCCTTGCCATCGATCGAGAACAGGTCCACCTGGGGCTTGATCGTGTCGCGGGTGTGACCGTAGTTCTTCTTCAGCCAGGCCATGTCGATCTCATTGTCGAAGTGACCGATGTTGCAGACGATGGCCTTGTCCTTCATCGAACGGAAATGCCGCTCCGTAATGACGTTGAAGTTGCCCGTGGCCGTCACGACAATATCCGCCTGCTTCACGGCATCGTCCATTTTCTTGACCGCAAATCCGTCCATGGCGGCTTGCAGGGCACAGATCGGATCGATTTCAGTGACAATGACGCGTGCTCCAGCTCCACGGAGGGAAGCCGCAGAGCCCTTGCCGACGTCTCCATAACCGGCAACCACGGCGACCTTGCCGGCCATCATGATATCGGTAGCGCGCCGAATGGCATCCACCAGGGATTCCTTGCAGCCGTACTTGTTGTCGAATTTCGACTTGGTGACGGAGTCGTTCACGTTGATGGCGGGCATCGGAAGCGTGCCTTTCTTCTGGCGCTCGTACAGGCGATGGACGCCCGTCGTGGTCTCTTCGGAGAGACCTTTGATGCCGGGCACCAGTTCAGGGTACCGATCCAGGACCATGTTCGTGAGGTCACCGCCATCATCCAGGATCATATTGAGTGGCTGGCGATCATCCCCGAAGAACAGGGTCTGCTCAATGCACCAGTCGAACTCTTCTTCCGTCATACCCTTCCAGGCATAAACCTGGATGCCTGCTGCTGCGATGGCCGCGGCAGCCTGGTCCTGTGTGGAGAAGATATTGCACGAGGACCACGTTACTTCCGCACCCAGTTCCGCAAGGGTCTCAATGAGAACCGCGGTCTGGATGGTCATGTGGAGGCAGCCGGCAATGCGGGCTCCCTTCAACGGCTCCTTGCCACGGTACTCTTCGCGGAGCGCCATGAGTCCCGGCATCTCGGCTTCCGCCAGGCGGATTTCCTTGCGTCCCCATTCTGCGAGGGAGATGTCTTTGACTTTGTATTTCAAGGTTTCAATTTCCATGGACTCGGATTCGGATAGCTGGATGAATGGAAAGGTCTTTTGAACCGCATGAACGCATCTTGTTTCCAGTACTTGATGAAGCAGCGGTTAGAACGGATGGGCACATGCTCAGGACGTCTTGCCCAGTTCCTGCTCAGCGGATCTCTTCGGAAACCACCACGCCGTCAATAATGACGCCCGTGCAGTGCGTGGTGTACTCGAACGGATCGCCATCGAACAGGGCCAGGTCGGCATCCTTGCCGACTTCAATGGAGCCGACACGCTCCTGGATACCCAGAATCCGGGCCGCATCCATCGTGACGGACGCAAGGGCCTCGTCGAACGAGAGACCGTGGGCAGCCGCCACACCGGCCTCGAACAGGACGACCCGAGTCTTCGGCACGTACGCTTCATATCCGCTCTGCAACGCGAACGGAATTCCGGCACCCCGAAGCCGTGCGGGTTGTTCGAAGGTGGCGTTTTCGCGTTCACCGGAGTGTCGGGCCATCGTGGCGTGCGAAATGACCGGGAATCCGGATTCCTTGATCTCATCCAGGACCAGATGGGCCTCGGCGGCGGAATCCAGGACGAGTCGGATGCCGAACTCCTGGGCCAGGCGGATGGTCGTCAGGATGTCATGAGCGCGCTCGACCGTGACCAGCAGGGGCATTTCGCCGTCCAGGACGGCCGCCAGGGTCTCCATGCGCAAATCCCGGGTGAAGGTACCATCGTCCTGGTGTTCCGCACGCTTGTCCGCGTAGGCCCGGGCCTTGATGAGTTCGGCGCGCAACATGGCAACCATCTTGCTCCGGGTCCCGGGTGCCTTGCCGCCACTCGCGCGCGCTCCATTGCCCAACGTTGCCGCCACCATGGCAGCAGGTACCATGACGGCGTCATCCACGGTCTCACCGGACGTCTTGGCTATAAGCGTCTGGCCCGAGATTACTGCGCCGGGTCCGTGGCCCGTATGGATGGTCGTAATGCCGAATCCACGGACCCATTCCACGAGGGCCTCACGTGGATTGTAGGCATCGATGGCCCGCAATTCGGGTTGGATGGGTGCAGACGTTTCCAGTTGGTCCTGGTCATGGGGTTGATTCAAATAACCGGACAAACCGACGACCGAGTGCGCATCGATCAAGCCGGGAGTGACCACCGTCGCTTCCAGCACCCGGTAATTATCGGGTATGCGGATGTCGGACGCTGGTCCGACCTGGTGGATCTTTCCATCCTGGATGAGGATGACCCCTTGCTCAATGACGGGTCCGGCAGCGGTATGGATTCGTTCGGCACGGACCGCGATCTGCGCGGACACATCCAGCGCCGCGAACAGGAAAAGGCAGCAGAGACTTGCACGAATGAAACGCATCAGTAGTCCACCTCGCGGGAGAGGATGTGTTCGTGGGAAGCCTGGTCGTGGCTGGCACCGTATCCGCCGACGGCAATCAATTGATCATCCGGATTGGAACGATCGAATACCCGGACGCCATCCACCCATGTGGACAGGACCTGTGTGTACACGCTCAGCGGATCGCCGGACAACACGACGAAGTCCGCATCCTTGCCCGCCGTCAGGGAACCGATCCGGTCAGCAAGGTCCAACATCTGTGCACCGGCCAGCGTCATGCCCTCAAGTGCACCCTCACGGGACATACCCGCACGCACCGCCAGGGCGGCCTGGCGGAGGAAAAAGCGTGAATCGGTTATGCC
Organism: Rhodothermales bacterium; assembly: GCA_040221055.1. NCBI lineage: Bacteria > Pseudomonadati > Rhodothermota > Rhodothermia > Rhodothermales > Rhodothermales bacterium. The sequence goes on from JAVJVN010000012.1 coordinate 247,586, forward strand.
GTCATCGGTATGGAATCCGACGAGGGCACCGGCAGCCTCAAGGGCCGCACCGGATTTCATGTGCACGTCGACGGCTTCCATCTTGCCGCCCGGACTGTCGATCACGATCAGCGACACGGGGGCATTCGCCGCTGCAATCTCGTCGGCAACCTTCCAGGCATCGCTGACATGGTGCAGAACCACGCGGAAACCGAACTCATCCGCAAGCCGGAGGACCGTGAGGATGTCATCGTGGCGGTGGGTGTGGTGATGGATGACCGTCTTGCCCTCGAGGACACCCACGAGCGCCTCGAGTCCGAGATCGCGGGGGGGCAGCTTGGATGCATCGTCCCCGGCAGCAACCAGTTTTTCCCGATATTCCCGCGCTTTTATAAACTCCGCACGGACCAGTGCGGCCGCCTTCGCGCGCGTACCCGGAAACGGAGCGGCGCGTCGGGGATTGGTGCCATTGGCCATCTTGATGCCTCCGAGTGGTGCTCCGGAGTCGTCACGCAGCATGATGTCATCCAGCGTCCGCCCATCGCGCAGCTTTACGTACTGGGTCTGGCCGGAGAGAAGGTGCCCGGAGCCCGACATGATATTGGCGGTGGTGATCCCACCAGCCTGGGCCTTCTGGATGCCGGCATCCCGCGCGTTGATGGAGTCCAGTACGCGGATATCCGGCTGGATGGGAGCAGACGCATCGGCGCCTTCTACCTCTCCGATATGGCTGTGGGTATCCACGAGGCCCGGCATGATGACGAGACCATCCAGGTCGTGCCGCACGGCACCGTCCGGAATACGGACCGAAGCGGCGTCACCCACTTGGAGTATAGTGCCATCCCGCACGATCAGGACGCCGTTCGGGATTTCAGGACCGTCAATGGGGATGATTCGGGCGCCCGTGAATGCCTGGGTCTGCGAAAAGGCAGGCATTGCAGCCGTTGCAGCCAAAGAAAACCACAGAAGGAGACGCATGCACGACGCACGCAGGCCGGCTGGTTTCATGGTGGGGGATATTGATGGACAGGAACTGGACAGAATGATACCCCACGCTGCGACGTCATCCCAACCTGGAAAACAAAACCGATCAAATATTAAAAAAAGACGGAAACAAAAGGGGGTGATGCGCGAATACCGCGTACTGTAAACGATCATATAAACGAAATAGACGATATGGAACTGGTCTCATCACGACAGGCCGCCAGCCTTCTGGGTGTTCACGAGTCGTCCGTGAAGCGATGGTGCAACTCCGAGGAGTTGGCCTGTTCGTACACGGCGGGTGGTCACCGCAGGATCGACCTGGAAGACGTGCTGGACTTCGCGAGACAGGGTGGCATGGAATGCTCCTTGCTGAAATTCGGGAAGGACGCGGGTCTGGTCTGGAACGGGGCCAATGAATTGCGTCACGGGCGCAGTGCCGACATCCTGGTCCTGAAAATGCGGGAATGGTTGCTTCATGCCGAGGCCAACAAGTTGACCGCGTTGCTGCACCTCTGCAATTCGATGAGCATTCCGTACGCCCGGTTGTTTGACCAACTCATCGGTCGCGTCATGCAGGAAATCGGCGACTCTTGGGCACGGGGGGCCTTTGAGATCGGAGATGAGCACCGTATTTCAGAAAGCCTCCTCGACGTCCTTTACGGGCTTTTGGCTGAAATCGGTCGGGAGCAGTCCGATACGCCAACCGGTGTTGCCATTGTCGGTTGTGGACCCAATGAATCGCATGGGACGGGTGCCATGATGGTCCGTGTACTCCTGTCCGCACGGGGCTGGAAAGTCATCTACCTTGGTCAGAATGTACCGGTGGAAGACCTGCTCTTGTATCAGCGCCGCCACCAGGCTACACTGGTGGCCGTGTCGATGTCGAGTCATCGCGAACCTGCGGAAATCCGGCAATTCGTTCGGGACGTGACATCCCTGGAACGTGAGGACGTCCCCTTCGACCTGGCCATCGGCGGTTCCGGTGCGCAATTCGCACGGCAGGCGTTCGGCCTGGAACGTGCGTGGGTATTCAACAATGCAGAAGACTTTGACGACTGGCTGGAGGTCCGCCATGGAAAGTAGGATGTTGTTCACGGATGGCGGCAGAATGGACCGGACATCGGTCGTGCTGTTGTCTGTCCTGGGTGTGTTCTCCCTGGTGGCCATTCTGGGGTATTGGTTCTTTGCCCTGAACCCACAGAACTTGGCCCGTTTTCCTGAATCGGCATCGTTTTACGCCGTCAGCTACCGGTTTTTCGCCCAGGGTCAAGTTTGGCTTTCCGGAATCGTGCTGGCCATCCATCTCGTAAGACGGGCCGGTTTCCGGTGGGTGCTTCCGCTCGTCGCTGTATATATCCTCAGTCTGACGAGCGAACTCCTCGGCACGACCACCGGATTTCCGTTCGGCGACTATGCCTATACCAGTTTCCTTGGGGTGAAGTGGTTCGATCACGTTCCCGTTCTCATTCCGTTGAGTTGGTTCACCATGGCCTTGCCGTCCTGGATCATGACCGGACACCTGATTGGATGGGAGTCGAACAAGCTGGTGCGGTGGTTGCTGACCGGTTTTCTCCTTATGGTGTGGGATCTCGCCCTCGATCCGGCCATGAGCTTTCTGGTCCCGTATTGGGAGTGGGGGGTTGAGGGGGCCTATTACGGCATGCCGTTCATCAACCTCGTGGGATGGTTCGTTACCGGCGTGGTTCTGGCAGCTGCCCTGGACGCGACCGGCGTACACCGCTGGCGCAGTCTGCTGAGTGTCCGATGGCTTTCCTTGTATTATGTCCTGCTGTTCATGCTGCCGGTCGGCATGCTGGCGGTGGCCGGAGAATGGCTGGGTGTCGTGGTTTCCGTGGTCGTTTTCGTAGCCACTGTAGAACTGTATGCCCGTATGGGGCGGAAATCGTCCGGATCCGGCGATACGCCCCCCGGTCATGTCCCCGTCCTGGAATTCTCGTCGGGGAAGCCCGAACCTGAAGAAATGGATCGGGCCCTGGCAACGGTTGCCGATCGCATGTGGACCTTCTTCCGGCAACACTCCCGCTCGTTCTCGTTCGCGTCGAATCTGTTTCCCCGAGCGGACAAGCGGAGGGTTGCCCGGTTGTACGCGTTCTGTCGTGTGACGGACGACCTGGCAGATCGACAGGACCTCGAATCGTCCGTGCGACGTGAATTGCTGGATCGCTGGCGCGAAACCGTAATCCATAGTTTCAACGGCACGGCTTCAGGGATCGCATGGCTCGATGAGCTCATGGGTCAATTGCGGGAGTCCGGCTTGTCGGAGACCGTGCTGTCGGAGTTGATGGACGGCGTGGAGTCGGACCTTGGCCGCGTTCGCGTGGAAACGATGGATGATCTCCGATCCTATACGTATCGCGTTGCATCGACCGTAGGGATAATGATGTGTCATTTGTTCAACGAAGCCTCGCCCTGGAAACTGTCCAGGGCCATCGCTCTCGGTCGCGCCATGCAAATGACCAACATTGCGCGGGACGTCGGTGAGGATTTACGGATGGACCGGATTTACATCCCGAACGATATGCTGGTGCGTCACGGACTCGGAGAGCAGGCGTTGCGGGACATGGTGCGGACCGGTGTGATCCTGCCGGCATGGACGGATCTCATGAAGGAGCTCAGGGATGTTGCAGACGCCGAATATGACCACGCTTGGTCCGCCATTCCGTCCCTTTCTCCACCGTTCGGTCGCGCCGTTGCCGTGGCGGCCATGGTCTACCGCGGAATCCACACGGAGGTCGAGAAATCAGGGTGGAACAGCCTGCAGCAGCGCGTGTGGACCGGACCCGCTCGCAAGATGTGGTTGGCGTGTCGCGGCCTGATGCGGTACATGCTCTTGCGCCGCCGACTTCACCATTCCGATGAAACGGTTCCGACATCGTCCACGGTGCCATCCACACCCGGGACACGAACGTGAACCCCGAACCCGATCCTGAAACGGTTTGGCGGCCAGGAAAAGTCCGGCTCATGCACATGACCGTGCGCCATTCCCTACAACGGCAATTGTCCGGCGTGTTCGCGTCCGGTTGCCCCGTTCTGGATCCGGCTGCCGTGACGGCGTTCGTATGCAATCACTCCGGACGATGGGATGGCTTCGCCGTCTGGGCGGAACGTTTCAAGGTTCGCAAGCCGGGAAAACACCTGAGTATTGTCCTGGAAGAAAGCCACGAACGGTACTGGATTTTCCGGGGTGCCGGGGCGGTACCGATTTCTCCCGGGTCGATTTCGAGTGTGCGGAACGTGACACGGGTGCTCCGGGATGCACTCCGCCCGGGAGATACGCTGGCCCTGTTTCCACAGGGCCGAATCTTTCCCGGGGACAAACTTCCGCTCGGGTTCAAGAGCCTGACCCGCGTCCTGTCCCATATCGCAGGCCCGGTCATGGTCATTCCGACCGCGCTCGCAACGGAAATGCTGCATCTGAAGAAACCGGCGGTGTTCATGTCGTTCGGGTCGCCGGTACCCTTTGCCTCCCTGGGGCATCACGTCCATGACGTGGAGGCCCTGGTAACCGGACAAGTCGTGTCCCTTCGTTCGCGACTGAATGCACTGGGTGAAAATGCCCCCATTCAATTTGAAAATGAGTAAGAAAACCGTTTCCATCATCGGATCAGGCTTTGGCGGCCTGGCCCTGGCCGTCCGGCTGCAAGCAGCCGGATACGAAGTCACCATCCACGAAAAACGCCCGCGCATTGGTGGGCGGGCCTACCGGATGGAAGAGAAGGGCTACGTGTTCGACATGGGCCCAAGCCTCGTGACCGCCCCGTCCATCATCCGTTCCATATTCCAGTCAGCGGATCGCCGATTGGAAGACTATGTGGATTTGGTGCCGCTCGATCCCTTCTATCGGATTTTCTTCCATGACGGGACCAGCGTCGATTATTCGGGGGACGCCGACCGGATGAAGGCTCAGATGGCACGCTTCAACCCGCGGGATGCAGAGAATTACGACCGGTACATGGAAGCGACGCGCCCCATCCACCAGGCCGTCATCACGGATGGCCTCGGGAAGGTTCCGTTCGATACCCTGGGCCGCATGGCTGCATTCGTACCCCGTGCCATGCGTTTGGGTGCGTTGATGCCCGTTGCCATGTTTGCCCGTCGGTTCTTCAAGGACTTCCGGCACCGGTTCATGTTCAGCTTCCATCCGCTGTTCATAGGGGGGCACCCTTTCCGGGCGCCGGCCATCTATGCCATGATTCCGTATCTGGAGAAGGAAGAAGGGGTCTGGTTTGCAAAAGGGGGGATGTACGCGATCGTGGAGGCGTTGGGACGGGTTTTCGAGGAACTGGGCGGTCAGATCCGGACCGATCAGGAAGTCCGGCGGATCCCCGTGGAGGGAGGCCGGGCAACGGGTGTGGAGACGCGCGATGGGTACTACCCGGCCGACCTCGTGGTATCGAATGGGGATGTGGCATGGACGTACAAGCACCTCATCGACCCACAACACCGCCGTCGATGGACCGACAAGAAGATCGATTCTGCTTCGTACACCATGAGTTGTTTCCTGCTGTATCTGGGAGTGAGAAAGACGTATCCGGCCCTCGCCCATCATACGTTGATCCTTGCGGAACGGTACAAAGGGCTCATCGATGACATCTTCCGTCATGAAACCCTTCCGGATGATTTCTCGATGTATCTCCATGTACCGACATCCACGGACCCGTCCATGGCACCGGAAGGGTGTGAGAGCATGTACGTGCTGGTCCCGGTTCCGAACCTGCGGGCGTCCACCGACTGGAAGACGGAGGCGGAGCCCTATGCCGATAAAATCATCAGCTTCCTTGAGGCGTGGGGGATGGACGGACTGAAGGAGCATCTCGAAGTGTGCCGCATTTTCACTCCTGAGGATTTCAAGTCTGAGCTGAATGCGTTCGAAGGGAACGCATTTTCGGTGGAACCAAAAATCCTGCAAACGGCCTGGTTCCGTCCACACAACCGCTCGGAGGATGTGGACGATCTGTACATCGTCGGTGCAGGAACGCATCCCGGTGCCGGCGTACCGGGTGTCATGCTGTCCGCCGAGGCGACCTTCTCATCCATTATCGCCGATCATCCGACGGGCCGATCGTGAACAAGGACCGAGTCATATTGGTGGATGAAAACGATCGTGAACGGGGCACAGGCGACAAGGAGCTTGTGCACGTGACGGGTGAGCTCCATCGGGCTTTTTCGGTATTCCTGATCGACGCACAGGGACGCCATGTCATCCAGAGGAGAGCGTTGGATAAATATCATACGGCCGGTCTGTATTCGAATGCCTGCTGCTCGCATCCGGCTCCCGGAGAAACCACGTCAGAGGCCGTGCGTCGGCGTCTCATGGAAGAGTTGGGTATGCAATGTGACGTGCGTCCGGTGCTGCACATGCGATACCGATGCGAATTGGAAAATGGACTCATCGAGCATGAATACGATCATGTCTTCGTGGGTACGTGCTCTCGGACCTGGACGCCCAACCCCGATGAAGTGGCCGAGGTGGCCGTACTGGAAGAACCCGAGCTGCTGACGTGGATGGCTGACGACCCGACCGCCTTCACGCCCTGGTTCCGGTTGGCTCTTCCTGAGGTCATCCAGCTGTTGGGAAATCCAGGGACGATCCGATCGCCCAGACTGGATATCCAGGCCGACGGTACGGTGGCAGCATTCCTGCCGGTAGCCCGCAGGTCAGACCCATGATGGCCCCCGATTCGACTCTGGACTGGATGGCCCTCGTGGCGGTTGTCGTATTCCTGGTCGTGCTTTTCAACACGCTTGCCAACGTAGTATATCTGCGTCGCCAACGTCGTTTAACGGCGAGTGGACCCTTGCCGAGCGTGGCCGTCCTCGTGCCGGCCCGCAATGAAGAACGGAACGTGGGTCGCTTGGTGGAGTCGGTCCTGGCCCAGGATTATCCCTCCCTGTCGTTGCACGTGTACGATGATCAGTCCGAGGACCGAACATCACAGATTCTTGCGGCATATGACGATGTCCGTCTGCGCGTCATGCACGGGGATGGTCCGCCCCCCGGATGGATGGGGAAAGTCCACGCGCTGTATCGGCTGACCCGGGGTGTACGGGAGGACGTATTTCTCTTCCTGGACGCAGACACGGAACTGACGGATCCGAAGGCGTTGAGGCGAATGGTGGCCCGGTTCCAGGGTATGGACCTTGAGGTAGGCACCGGCGTGACCGGCCTGAAAGGAGGGGGGACGTTGTTGGTGAGCCTCATTGGAAGCATCATCCTGTCTGCCATGCCCTGGTGGGTCGGGAAGCGGATTCCGGCGTCATCCATGGCCGGCGTCAATGGACAATGCTGGATGGTCCGTGCATCGGTGTACAGGACGTTCGAGCCGCATGACCATGTCCGTGGTCAAGTATTGGAAGACATCCACATCGGCCGGTACCTCCATCGTCAGGGCGTCCGACCCGTCTTGATGGATGTACAGCACGACGTGCTTGTGCACATGTACGCCAACCTTGAGGAAGCCTGGTCGGGTTTCCGGAAGAACGCGTACGACATCGCGGGTGGCTCTCCCGTGCGACTGGTGGTCGGATTGGCCGTCTACGTCACCGGTCTTCTTGTCCTGCCCATCATGTATCCGGTGTTGTTGCTTCCCCTTTTCGGCATAAAATGGGTGACCGACCGGTTTCTGGGTGTTCCACTCCGGATTACTTTGGCCGCGCCTGTTTCATGGGTCCTGGGAGCCGCCGTGCTCATACATTCGGCGTGGGCCAATTGGACCGGAACGAACGAGTGGAAAGGGCGGATCCTGACGCGTCAGTCCGGGTGAGGAGCCGCAAGAATCCGGTCGAACAGGTCCTGCACGAGCTCTGCCGCCCCGGCTGCGTTCAGGCTGTATGACCAAAAGCGTTCGATTGCGGGTTCACTCTGCATGAACAACTGCATGGTACCCTGCGACTTGTGCTCGGCGATCAACCAGTTGGCGACGATGCCATAGTGGAGCCGTCCGTCCGTTCCGAACGGCGTAGCCCGGTCGAACGTCCAGGGGCCCCGGGTTCGATCAATGCGGGTAACGGGATAGCCGTCCAGGACCTCGAAAGCGGCTACGACATCGTCCATGCCTCCGGTCGGAAAGCTGCCCAGGATGACGGGACGCTCGGCCGGCGCCATCCTGGAAATGGCTTCCAGTGCAAGGATGGTGGCGGCTTTGTGGTGGGCGTGGAATGGCTGGATGGGAAGATGCGTAAAGACAAAGTCATAGTCGCCATCTGCCAATATGCGATCCAGCCGGGCCGAAACCGCTGGCACATCCCATACGAATTGAAGAATGGAGTCGGCCCGCTCCGTTTTACCTTCATCCGGTTCGTCCAGGAAGAAGTAATCAGCAATGCCAATGATCTGTCCTCCGGCCATCAGTTCCTGCTTGCGGATGGCTGGCAAATGACGTCGGGCGATCTCCGGATCGGTCAGATCCAGATTGTAGATCCGGTTGGCAAGTGTCGAGAAGCGATATCCGCCCGCTCCATTGGTCACGAGCGCAAGATCCACGGTACCATCCAGTGCGTGCGCAATACGATAGACCGTTGCCGCGAACATGGCTTCATCGTCCGGGTGCGCCGTCACAATGAGCACTCGGGGGCCGTCGGTGGCCGACGCACCGATTGGACAGAAGGTCAACAGGGTAATCAGGGCTAGCAGTCGGAGGATCATACCGGTTGGTAGGGAATGGATGGGGGTGTAAAGGGCGTCCATGCGCCCCAGTATACCGCAAGTGGATCATTCCGTTCGTGCGGCGTAGTTTGGGACCACTTTCCCCGAAGCCAGCGAATGTCCCAACACGGATCCGGTCCTGATCGAGTTGCTGCAGGTCGGCGTTTTGCCGCCGACCTGAAGGCCTTGCGTGCCGAACGAGGTTTCGGCAAGCGGGAGTTGATAGAGTCCCTCCGTCTGGCAGAAGACGTGGTCGATGAGTTGGAAGAAACCGGGCTCATTCACAATCCCACGTTCAATCGCGTCTATCTCCGGTCTCTCTATTCGAGTTATGCCGCAGTCCTGGGTGTGGATGCCCGGGTCTTGCTTGAGGGTATTGAAGCGGCCATGGCGGGGACCTACAACGGGGGATTGCGCGTCCTGATGAATGCGCCTTCGGACGCATCCGATGATGGGGTTGCGCCTGGGTCGGCCACCGGTGAGGAGCCGGAAGCGTCTCCGTTAGTGGATGCTCCTGAGGAACGACCGGTTTCCGATGACGATCCCCCGGCCGAGCATCGGACGCCACATGAAGCCTCGCCAGAGGCATCTCTCAATGCCTCACCGGAGTCGGCGACCATCTTCACGACGGCCGCACCGGACACCAGTCTGGGGCAGAAACGATTCCTGTTGCCGAATACGCGAGGGTTGGCGACGGCCGTGCTGTCGGCCCTGGTCCTCATGGCCCTTATCTGGTTTGCCGTGGCCCGGTTGCTTTCTGCGCCGGAAAACTCCCCTGATGGGGCCGTCGGAGAGGACTCGGTGTCTATTGCGCTTTCGTTGCCAGCCGTGCAGGAGCCCGACCCGGTCATCCTGCCCGATACGCTGACCCTGTTCATAACGGCGCGTTCCGAAATCCTGGACCCGGTCCGGGTTGCCGTGGACGAAGACATTCGACGGCCGTACTGGGTGGAACTGGATTCGACCGTGTCTTTCCGTTTCGTGAACCGGATCCAGATTGACAGGGAGGCAGAACATGCCGCGTATTCCCTCGACGGCTGGTCCGTGCCCGATGCATGGTTGACGGACGGTGTCTTCACGGTTGAGCGGACGGTTGCCCAGGCTTGGTTCGATTCGCTGACCGCTGCAGGGGTCACCCCTGAACGCAATCGATGACGTTGCTGGAACGTACACGCTCCCTGCAAGAGGCCACGGAGGGATTGGATGTAAAACGTCTTTCGGAGCGAGACGCACGGGAATGGGTATCCCGCCTGACAACGGTCCTGTCCGAACACGCGGACCGCTATTATGCCTTGGATGATCCACTGATTTCGGATGCCGAATACGATGCACTGATCGACATTCTGAAGCAATTCGAGAAGACGTTCCCGTCATTGCGGAAGGAGGACTCGCCGACACGCCGGGTGGGCGCGCCTCCGCTGGATGCGTTCCGCAAGGTGGCCCATCCGGAACCGATGCTGTCTCTGGGAAATGCGTTCTCGACAGGGGATCTGACGGCTTGGTACGAGCGGTGTCGACGCCGTCTGGAGGTGGGTGATGACGACCTGGAAATGGTGGCTGAGCCCAAAATTGACGGACTGGCCGTTGCCCTGACCTATGAAGATGGCATCCTGGTCCGGGGAGCTACACGAGGGGATGGGAGAACCGGAGAGGATATCACCGCGAACGTGCGGACCATCAAATCCGTGCCGTTGGAACTGTCCGGTGAGCAGGTACCGCAACGCGTGGAGGTGCGCGGTGAGGTCTATTTTTCGCGAGCCGCGTTTGACTGGCTCAACGAGCGACTGCGAAAGGAGGGGGGCAAGCCGTTCGCCAACCCACGGAATGCCGCAGCGGGATCATTGCGCCTGCTGGATTCAAGGATCACGGCCGGCAGACCGTTGTCATTCTTCGCCTACGCCATGGGACCGTCGAGCCGGGTCCCGGCCACGACCCATTCCGGACTGCTGGAATCACTTCGATCATGGGGGTTTGAAGTCAACGATCATGTGGCATTGTTTCCTTCCATGGATGCCGTCCCGTCCTATTGCGAGGGGTTGTCCGACCGCCGTGATGAACTGGACTACGAAATTGATGGCGTAGTGCTGAAGGTGAACCGACTTGACCTTCAGGCTGAGCTCGGGAACGTCTCGAATGCCCCGCGGTGGGCCATTGCCTACAAGTTCGCCGCTCGGGAGACCACCACGTTGCTGGAGGATATTATAGTCAATGTGGGCAGGACCGGTCAGATGACTCCGGAAGCGGTCCTGAAACCGGTAGCCATTGGCGGCGTCACCGTTTCCCAGGCCACGCTCCACAATTTTGACTACATCCGTGAACGGGACATCCGACCCGGGGACACGGTCACCGTCCGACGGGCCGGGGATGTCATCCCGCAGGTCATGGGTCCAGTCGTTGCTGCGCGAACGGGAAAGGAAGACCCATGGACGCCCCCCACGACGTGTCCGGAGTGCGGCACGCCCCTGGAACGCCTGGATGGCGAAGTGGACTGGTACTGTGTTTCGGCGGACTGTCCGCAGCAGTTCGTCCGGCTGCTTGAGCATTTTGCTTCGCGGAGTGCATTGGATATCGAGGGACTCGGGGCCAAACTGGCCGTCCAATTGGCCGAAGCCGGTTTGGTCAGGCATCTGGATGATGTGTTCCGCCTGGCGGCCGAAGACCTGCTCGGGCTGGACGGATTCGCAGAGCGGAAGGCAGAGAAGTTGATTCAAGCCATACAGGCTGCCCGCGAATGCTCCCTGTCCAGACTCCTGTTCGGTCTGGGTATCCGGCATGTCGGAAAGACGACGGCGGAAGTGCTTGTTTCCTCATTCGATTCGATGGATGCACTTGGCCAGGCGACGACAGCTGATCTGGAGCAGGTCGACGGCGTTGGCCATGTGATTGCCCAGAGCGTACATGATTGGTTCCAACGCGAGGACAACCAGCGATTGCTGCGTGCCCTGAAGGATGTCGGTGTCAATATGCGCCGGCTCGAGGGAGAGCAGCCGGTCTTGGTCGCGGACGCCGGGTCGAACGACGCTCTTCACGGAAGGACTGTTGTCGTTACAGGCACACTTCCCACCTTGAGTCGGCAGGAGGCCGAATCCCTGGTGAAGCGGTTCGGGGGGCGGACGGCGTCTTCGGTATCCCGAAAGACCAGTTTTGTCGTGGTCGGCGAGAACGCGGGATCGAAGGCCTCGAAAGCCGCCGAATTGGGGATCCCCATGATTTCAGAGCAGGACCTCCTTGACATGATCACAAACCGGGCCGAATAACATGCTGACCTTCCTCGATGCCGCCGTCCTGGTGGTCTATCTGGCTGCGGTGGTCATTTTCGGGATACGCATTGCCGGGAAACAGACCAGCACCAAGGACTATTTCATGGGCGGCAGGCAGATGCCGTGGTGGGCCATCTGTTTTTCAATCGTCGCCACGGAAACGAGCACGCTGACCATCATCGGCATTCCGGCCGTGGCCTATGCCGGTACGCTGACCTTCTTCCAGATCACGTTTGGTTACCTGCTGGGTCGCGTCTTGGTATCGCTCTACCTGTTGCCGAGGTACTATTCGGGAGAAGTCGGCACGGCATACGCGTTCCTGGGCACACGTTTCGGACCGCGTCTCCAGGGCGTGGCATCGGTGACCTTCCTGGTGACCCGGCTGCTGGCAGACGGGGTACGATTGTTCGCGACCGCCATTCCGATCAAGGTCATCGCAGCATCGGCGGGCATGGATTTAGGATATCCGATCATCATTCTGGGTATTGGTATCCTGACGGCCGCCTACACGTACGTCGGTGGACTCAAGGCCGTTGTCTGGATGGATGTGGTCCAGATGTCGGTGTACCTTCTGGGTGCGATCCTGACGCTCGTATTGGTCGGCGGCGCAGTCGATGTGCCTGTATGGGAAACCCTGAAGGCAGCGGGAAAAACCGATTTGTTCTTCCACAGTTTGGATCCTTTCGTCCTGCTCTCGCAGCCATACGTCACCATCACGGCGGTAATTGGAGGTGCTATTTTCTCCATGGCCTCCCATGGCACGGATCAACTGATCGTTCAACGTCTCCTGGCATGCCGGAGTCTTGCTGACGCGAGGAAAGCACTGATCGGAAGTGCGTTATTCGTAATGGTGCAGTTTGCGGCGTTTCTGGCGGTTGGTGCCATGCTGTGGCTGTATTATGATGGCGCGTCCATCGGCGATCTGGGGCTGACGCGAGCGGACGAGGTCTTTCCGAAATTCATCGTGGAGGGTCTGCCGACCGGGCTCGCCGGATTGGTACTCGCCGGCATCATCGCGGCGGCCATGAGTACCCTCTCGTCCAGCCTGAATGCTTTGGCGTCGTCGTCCGTACTGGATCTGTTCACGGAACGATTCGCGCGCTTGACCGAGGACCGGAAGCTGCGTGTATCACGGCTGTTGACGCTGGTTTGGGCACTCGTCTTTGTCTTCTTTGCCACGTTGTTCGAGAATCAACAGAACCCCGTGGTCGAACTGGGACTGTCCATTGCCAGCTTCACGTATGGAGCCCTGTTGGGTGGATTCCTGCTGGGCCTGTGGACGAGCCGGCCCAATGAGGGGGATGCCATTGCCGCATTCCTGGTGTCCGTCGGGGCCATGGTGGTCATTATTTTCGGCGTGTGGATGACTCCGGATGGATCCTTCGTGTTTTCCTTGTTTCCCGATGCGACAGAAAAGGCGGGATTGGTGGCCGTTGCATGGCCGTGGTATACGGCCATAGGAGCCGGCATCGCCCTGCTCACCGGATCAACCCTCTCATTGCGGCATAGGTAGACCACCGTGGCTGATTTCCCATTCATATCCTTCCTTAAGCCCCGTTCGAAGCCCGTCGGCTCCAATCTGGAACGAGGCGACCAGGACGGACGCAAGCGCGTTCGTCGGCACTGGATGGTCAAAGGGGGGCTCATGGTCATGGTGGTCGTCGCCGCAATGATTGTTTTCCCGAGGGCACAGGTGTACGAATACACCGCCCAGGTCGACGACATCTGGCGTCAGGACAATCTGCATGCACCGTTCCGATTTCCGATCCTGAAAACGGAACGGACCATGGCCTCGGAACGAGCCCGGATCCGGACGGAAATACCGCCGATTTTCCGGGACAACCCCGACGCCGGGCAGGAGACGCGGGCGAGAGTTGCCGATCTGGAGCGGATGTTCGAGGATCTTTTCACGGCATATGCCGCCTTCCAGTCCAACAGACTCCGTGGTAGGGATTCTCTCGCGACCCAGGATTCCGTGACGTTCCGGGCTGTCCAGTCGAACATGGATATTTCGCTCCGGCCCGCTGAATGGCAGCGGCTCCTTGACTCCTATGTTGCGACCGTCCCGGGTCTCGTCACGCGAACCCGAACCACCGAGGTAGAGCGCGTGGACAGGCGTCTTCTGAGGGATGTCCTGCGACTGACCACCGAGCTGCAGGGAACCGGCATCCTGGATGTCGTGAAGGATTCGGTTTCATCAGAAGCAATTACGGTACGCAGTGATCTGACCCGGCGGCAGTCCGAAGTACCCAAGCGCAATGTGTGGGGACGGAACGAAGCACTTCGGGAGATCCAGACACGGCTTCAGAGCCTGTACGTGGCGGATTCGGAACTGCAATCCATGGGTCTTTCCGTCTTCAACCAGATTGTCCAGCCGAACCTGATCTATGACGAACGGGCTACGTTGGAGCGATGGAGCGAGCAGGAGAACCTCATCATCCCGAATCAGGATATCGTTCGACAGAACGAGGTGATTGTCCGACGCGGGGACATCATTACGGAGGATGTGCAGCGTAAACTGCTTTCGCTTGAGGCGGAATTGCGTGAGCGTTCAGGCGCCCAATTGCAGTGGCGACGGTTGCTGGGCCAATTCATCATGACGCTGGGCACGTTCCTGATCTTTTTCCTCTACCTGTACTTCCTTCGCAGGCCGATTTTCGATGACAACCGATTGATCCTGCTCATCACGCTGCTGATGACGGGCATCATTGGCCTGTTTGGTGTTGCGCTTCGGTTGGCACTCGTCGATATGTACATCGTACCCGTAGCGGTCGTGTCCATCCTGCTCACGGTGATGTTCGACTCCCGGGTTGCGCTCTTTGGTACGATTACCCTCGGTTTGTTGGGTGGGCACCTGCTGAACTCCGATTTTTCCTACGCATTCGCAACGATTTTCGCGGGTACCCTCGGTATTTTCAGCGTTCGGGACATCCGGAACAGGAGTCAGTTCTTCCTGAGCGCAGGCCTGGTCTTCCTGGGTTACCTGGCCGTGCTGTCTGCAGGGTTGCTGCTCGTGAGCAAGCCACTGGACCGGTTCACGGATGAGTTGTTCTTTGTGACCATCAATGCCATACTTCTGTTGCTTGCCTACCCGCTGTTGTGGGTCTTCGAGCGTGCGTTCGATGTCACGACCGATCTCACGCTGCTTGAACTCTCGGACACGAACAGACCGTTGCTCAAGGAACTCAGCCTTCGTGCACCGGGCACGTTCAACCATGTCTTGCAGGTAGCCAACATGGCAGAGGCGGCGTCCATGGCCATAGATGCGAATGCCTTGTTGACGCGTGTAGGAGCACTCTATCATGATATCGGGAAAATGCTCAAGCCCGAGTATTTCGTTGAAAACCAACGGTCCGGGGTAAATCCGCACGATGCATTGAAGCCACGAATGAGTGCGCTGATCATTGCTTCGCATGTCAAGGAGGGGATTGAGTTGGGCAAGCAGTACAAGCTGCCCCAGGCCGTGCTCGACTTCATCCCCATGCATCACGGGACCACGCGGATGGAGTATTTCTACCGTCGGGCACTTGATCGGCAGAAAGCCGGTGAATCGGAAGTCTCGGAAGCAGAATTCAGGTATCCTGGCCCCAAGCCCAATTCCAAGGAAACCAGCATTCTCATGTTGGCCGATTCTGTGGAGGCAGCCAGCCGAACGCTGGAAAATCCGACGCACAAGCGCCTGGAGAATCTGATTGAGGCCATCGTGGAAGCCCGACGCGAGGATGGGCAGTTGGACGACACGGAATTGACGTTCGCCGATCTGCGCGTCATCAAACAGTCATTCCTGTCCGTGCTGCTCGGAACGTACCACGTCCGTGTGCGCTATCCCGGTGACGAATCGGAAGACGGCGCCGCTCCAGGCCGTTTACCGGACCAGATTACGGATGCGCTCAACGGTTGACGTCGACAACCGGATGTCCAGCATCCGGTGGGATCGGGCCCGGTCCAGGAAGGGTCGGATTCGGCGATGCGCCCCAGCCGTGTAAATGAGCAATTCGCAGGATTTGACGAGGGGACCGAGATTGGTTTCGCCTTCCTCCACGGACATGGCCATGACCTGTCCACTGAACCGGGTCAAGGCCCTCAGTTCCGAGGTGAGCGGCCCAATGGCGTCCACATGACGCGTGACCAGTCCCAGGGTCTCATTTTCCAGCAGTCGCGAGATGGCGGAGAGGGCGTGGTCATCCATTTCGTATTGAATGCCGATCACGTCGGCCCCTGTCAGCCGGGACATGGCCGAGCGCATATTCCTGAACGGGACCAGGAGGAAGTCGGCATCGGCGTGGGCATCCAATTCGGAAAGCAGGACCCCGTCACAGGTACGCTGCAGGAGGACGGATGCCGATTCAGCACAGGCCAAGGCAAGTTCCCGGTACGACGCGGCCACAACCACGCGCACCTGTTCCTCATCCGTTTCGAGGAGTGCCTTCTGCTCTTCCATCAGATAATCGATTTCCGACTCATCCAGTCCGAGACCAACCAGCAGTTGCAAGGCGTCGTTAAGGATGCGTGCACCTCGCTCCATACGATCCGACTTGCCCAAAGGCGACGGATCCAATACCGTGAAGCCGCTGCCGGCCCGGGATTCGACCATACCGTCGGCGGCCAGATCCTGATAAGCCCGTCTGACGGTGTGGAAGGATATTCCGAGTTGACCCGCCAGGGTCCGTGTAGCGGGAAGTCGCTCCCCTTGACGGATGTCACCATTGGCAATGAGGTAGCGGATCCGGGTGGCCAACTGGACATGGACCGGAACGTCCGAACGGGAATCTATCCGGATCATGGCGACGTGGGCAAGGACGTGAACAAATCATCCGCGTGCGCCCAGTCCGACCGGAACAGGCGGAACTCTTCGTGTCCAAGGGTCACGATGAGTTTGGTTCCTCCCTCCATACGGGCATCCAGCAGCCGACGCCACGACAACGGGGCCTGGGGCTCGGCAGCGTCCATCAAGGACCGCACGGCCACGGCATCGTCTGTCAAATGGATTTCCACGATCACGTCCCGGACGCGGATCCACGTCCATGCACCGGCGACGGCTAACGCCACGGGAAACCAGACATACAAGGCCGAAAGGACAGGATTGCCCTGAAGCATGGCGGCCAACGTAATGAGCATGACGGGCATCATGCAGACGCCGAGAGGACGTACAAGCGCCGCCGTGAACACCATCGGTCTGGAGCGTCCGTCGGGATGGCGCCTTGACCGGATGGTGCGTACGGGATTCATGTCAGGCCCTATTTCGGTGTGGTAGCAAAGGCCCTCAGAAGGGGGACATCCTTGACGGTCTTGAGTCCAGGGCCCGCATCCGCAACCAGCGGGATGCCATTGACCAGGGCGGCGACGGTCGCCGTATCCCCGAATATACCGCCTTTGACTTCCAGTTCAATCGGAGGGTTTCCTGTCACACTGACAGCATCCCGTGGATTTTCGGCTCCGACAAACATGCGCAGATCCAGGGTCAGGACCTCCTGTCCGTTCACGAAGCCATGTGCGTGGTGGTGGATGCCGGCGACCTGGCCCGGTTCTACGGTGAGGAACGGCGTCACCACCTGTCTTCCCGAAACGACGGGCTCCAGTTCTTCCGTCATCTCGTCGATTTCCCAGCCGAGGCCAGCCGCGACCATGTACAGGGACTCAACGAGTCCGATGTGGCCGAACTGTCCCGTGGCTTTCTTGGCTTCGAATTCAGCGGTGGTGATGCCGGCGCCTACCTTTCGTTGAAGCGGCAGACGTCGTTTTCCGGCATCGACTTCGCGATGGACGGCTACCCGGTGTACGTCGGAGCAAACGCCTGTGGCCATGAGAGCGAGGGCATCCATGGCATACCCGGGATTGACGCCCGTGCCAAGCAGCGTCACGCCATTCTCCCGGGCGACGGTGTCCAATTCGGCAGAAATGGCGGGGTGGCGACGGTAAGGGTACGCCAACTCCTCCGTGGACGATACGACGTGGGCGCCTGCACGGGCACACAAGAGCAGTTGGTCGTACATGGAGGCGAGGAACGACGACGTCGTATGGACGACGACATCCGGTTTCGTTTCCGCCAGGCACGCTGCGGCGTCGGCTTGCACAATCACACCAGTCGGCTCGGAGAGCCCCAGTAAATCGGCTACATCTTTTCCGGCCTTCGCCGGATCGATGTCGATGGCACCGACCAGTTCAATTCCGTTGCTCTTGGCAAGCAGGGTCCGGACGCATTCCAGTCCGATGGGGCCGAGTCCGAACTGGACTACGCGATAAGTCGTTTTCATGTGATGGGAGAGTCACCGGCATCCGCTCCATGGAACGGATAGGCAAAATGGGTGGGTGGATTGAAGTTTTCCTTGATGGACCGGGCCGATACCCAGCGCACGAGATTCAGATAGGAACCTGCTTTATCGTTCGTGCCCGAGGCACGGGCACCACCGAATGGCTGTTGCCCGACTACGGCTCCCGTCGGCTTGTCATTGATGTAGAAATTGCCGGCGTTGTCTCCCAGTGCCTCCGTGGCACGGGCGATGACGGCACGATCGCGGGCGAAGATAGCACCGGTCAGCGCGTAGGGGCTCGACGTATCGATCAATGTCATGGTTTCTTCGAACTTCGCGTCGTCATACACGAAAACCGTGACGACGGGCCCGAAGATTTCCTCACACATGGTCCGATAGCGCGGATCCGTCGTGAGCAGCACGGTAGGCTCGATGAAATAGCCTTCCTTGTCCGAATAAGAACCCCCGGCCACGATTTCCACGTCGGGTGATTGCTTGGCGTGATCAATGTATCCCGTAATGCTGTCGAAGGCTTTTCGGTCGATGACGGCATTCACGAAGTTCGTGAAGTCCTCGACCGGTCCCATCTTGACTTCCGCCAACTGGGCCGTCATGCTTTCCCGGACTGCGCCCCAGCGGGACTTGGGGATGAAGACACGGGATGCGGCCGAACACTTCTGTCCCTGATACTCGAATCCGCCGCGAACGATGGCGGTCGCGACCTCCTCAGCGCCCGCGCTGGGGTGCATGAGGATGAAGTCCTTGCCACCGGTCTCACCGACAATCCGGGGGTACGAACGGTAGCCGGCAATATTGGTACCGATCGTTTTCCACATGAACTGGAACGTACCGGTCGATCCGGTGAAGTGGAGTCCAGCAAGGTGTTCGCTGGCGAACACGTGTTGCCCCACCGTCGGACCAGGACCCGGAATCATGTTGATGACCCCAGGCGGCAAACCGGCGGCTTCAAGGAGTTTGTAGATGTACCACGAGCTCAGGATGGATGTGCTGGCCGGTTTCCAAAGCACCGTGTTGCCCATGAGGGCCGGTGCCGCGGCAAGATTGCCGGAGATCGACGTGAAGTTGAACGGCGCCACGGCAAAGACGAAACCCTCGAGGGCGCGATACTGGGACCGATTCCAGATACCGGCGTCGGAAATGGGCTGATCCTGGTAGATCTGCTCCATGAAATGAACATTGAACCGGAAAAAATCGATGAGTTCGCATGCCGCATCGATTTCCGCCTGCATAGTGTTCTTGCTCTGGCCGAGCATGGTGGCGGCATTGATGGTGTCGCGCCACGGCCCCGCAAGCAACTCGGCGGCACGCAGGAAGACGGCCGCTCGATCCGTCCAGTGCATCCCGGCCCAGTCGGCACGGGCCGACATGGACGACGCGATGGCCGACTGGATTTCGGGGCCATCGACCTCATGGGCCACACCCAATTTCAAGGCGAGGTCATGCGGTGCCACGACGTCATGGGTCTTTCCCGTATGGATTTCCTTGCCCCCGATGACGGCTGGAATATCAAAGGTTTCCTTCCGCATGGAAGCCAACCGGGCACGCAAGGCGACACGATCCGGCGAACCGGGCTCGTAGGTGCGGACCGGCTCGTTCACGGGATATGGAGGGGTGGCAATCTGGTTGTTCATCGGTACTCGGGTCAGGTAAAGATCAAACCTCAATGTACTCACTCAAACGGGCCGTTTGAACCCTTTCATTCAAACTTCCAAAGGCATGGAATACCCTTGGATACGGCAATTCTTTCCGTCGAAGTGCACAAGTTTCCGGCGTACGTGCCCATGCAGGTCCGCTCCGGAAGAACGCCCTATGTCATGCGTTCAGTAGGGAAAAACGCCTCATTCACGCATTCAGGGCCATCCTTTCGGACGAATCCTGTCTGAATCGTCCACGCGCCGGAATCAGGCACAGCATTCGCATGCACCGAGGATGAACAAACCCGAACGACCGTGAATCAATCTACCCAAATGGACGAGGCCCGCAAGGCGGTCAAGAAGCAGTTGCTTCAGACGCTCATGCAACAGGCCGTTGAAGATCTGGCCTCGGAAAGCGACGACGCCATCAAGGAACAGATACAGTCTGTTTCCATCGATCTCGAACCCCTTCGACTGCGGATAGAGCAGGTCGCACAGGAGCAGGTCCAGCGCGCAACGCGCATTGACGACGCCGTCCTGACCAATATGGTGCACGGCTGCATCGAGAACGTGGATCTGGAGGTCTATCGGAAGGCGGTGGATCACACGGTTGGATCCGTCCTGCATTCCCACATAGAGGACATTGCCCGCTCGGTCGCTGAGGAGCAGTCGGAACGCTTGGTAGCGGCATCTGATGTGGAGTCCCTGGCGACGGCCGCCATGCGTTCGCGGGTGACAACCATCATGAGTGGTCTGGACGTGGATATCCATGCGTTGATGGACGCTGAGGCCGAACGCCGGGTGGATACACAATCAGCGCTGGTCGCCCAGGCAACGGAGGTCGTCCGTGATCTGCTCGTAACCAAGGCCGTCGATGCAGCCATGACCCACCTGGACGAAGATGCCATTCATCAACAGATCCAGGCCGAAGCCAGCCGACGGACCGACCATGCGTCGCCGTTGGTGGAACAGGTGTCAAGCCAACTGCGGGACGCTCTGGTACAAAAGGCCGCCGACGTCGCCATTGCCCGTCTGGATGATGTGGATCAGGTGGCGCGCGAGGCGCGCGAACTGGTGTCATTCGACAATGATGCCATCGTGGCGGCATCCACGCAGCTGCGTGGTCGCATACTTCAGGACATTGCTCGGCGCACGACCAAATCATTCGGGGATGCGGATGATGTGGCCAGCGATGCTGCGGATTGGATTGACGTTGACCAGCCGGAACTGGTGGCCGCGGCCGAACGCGTCCGGGTCATGGCGCTTGGCATGGTCCGTACCAATGTTGAAGAAATGATTGCCCGGACCGACGAAATGGCCGAGGATGCCGGATTGCCGTTCACGGACCAGCACGAATCGGTCCAGGCCGCGGTCCAACTGACCCACGACAGGATTGTTCAGTCCGTGTCCCGCATTGTCAAGGAACGTCTCGCCGACACCAAACAGATTGCAGCGGCAGCAGCCGACACCATCCCGGCCGAATCCGATGCCATCCAGCGCATTGTCAAGGCCACCCTGTCCCTGATTGTCGGCGACGTCATCCAGATTACACAGGACCGTCTGAGCCAGGTGGAGAAGCTCTCTTCCGACGCCAGGACTCGCATGCCGGAGCGGCTTTCGGAGGTTCAATCCGCGGCGTCCATCCTCGAGAACATGCTGCTCCAGGAGGTCTCCGAAGAGGCTGTTTCCTATCTGCATGATATTGAACGTACGTGCAATGCGGCCCGTGGGAAAGTGACCGACGAGTCACCCATCATGGTCGCTGCTGCCGCGATGGTGGACAGGCTCCAGCAGGAAGTTGCCGCCGTGGCCGTGAAAGACCTGGCGTCCATCGATGCCCACGCAGACGCTGCGATCTCGTTGGTGCCGTCCGACCATCCGAATTTGAACGCCATTCACCAGGAGGTACAGACCAGGTTGGTGGCACGTGTTACGGAATCAGCGCTCGATGCGATCATGGAAACGGATGTCCAGGAATGGGTCCGCTCCGACGATGCACGGCTCGAGTCCGTAAGGAACGTTCTTCGCGAACGGATCATCGGCCGGATCCTGGCCGATACACTGGGAGGCCTCGGGCAACAGGCCAACCAGTCGTCGGATCTCGAAGAACGTGCACTTTTCCAGGAGGCCATGCATGCCGTGGCCAAGCAACAGACCGGGTGGAAGCCCCTGTCGGACATCTCCGACCATGTCGCAGCACCGGTCGCCGAGCCCGAGCCGGTAGCCACGCCGGTGCCTGAACCCGAGCCCGAGGCTGTAGCCACGCCTGAGCCTGAGCCGACACCGGTCGCCAAGTCATGGGAGGTTTCCGAGATCTTTGCCCGTGCAGGTGACGGCCACGATGTGGTCCTGGATGTACCGGCCTATGAGGACCACATTTATGTCTATGGCATTGTGGATGTGGACGAGCTGCACGATCAGGACCTGGACGGGCTGGAAGGCATTGAGACCGGATCGGATGTATACATCTGTTCCAATGGTGACCTGAGTGCCATCGTTTCTTCCGTGCCGGCGGCCATATACGGCAAGAAACAGCTCGATCAAGGCATGAACGACGCGGCCTGGGTCAAGGAACAGGTACGGCGCCATGCGGCGGTCCTTTCCGCCATAGGCGCTCCACGATCCATCGTGCCCCTCAAGTTCGGCGTGGTCCGTGCTTCGATGGAAGACGTCAAACACTATCTGGACAGTCACAGCACGGTATTCCATGAAACGTTGGGACGGTTGTCCAACAAACAGGAGTTCAGCGTACGGATCCGGGTGGATCTGCACCGCCTGGGTGAACATGTGCTCGAATCCGATGCGCGGATTGATGCCTCCTTGAACGACATGTCCAGCGGTGTGGCCGGTTTCATCCGGGACGAATTGAAGCTCAGGAATCAGGATCCTGACGAGCAGGAAATGGCGACCATCATCCAGAACGTCGTTGGCCAGGCTCATGCACGCTTGCAGGATCTGTCCTCCGAGAGTGTGTTCATGAACGCGCCGCCGGCCGGTCCCAAGGATGTCCAGCGGGTGGTCCTGAATGCCACCTACCTGGTTTCGACGGCCCGGGATGCCGCTTTCGATGCCGAGGTCAATGACATGGCCAACCAGTTCCGCCATTTGGGTTTCGAAATCCAGGTCAGCGGTCCGTGGGCGCCCTATCACTTTGTTCATCTCAACGATGAATCCCAGGAAATCCCTGCCTGAGCATTGCTCGGGGCGGGTTTGTTCAGCACGGGGCGGCGGACGGAAGTCCGCCGCCCCGTGTGTTTGTGTAAGGTATGGATCCATTGTCCGGGGAAATCGTCAACACGCCCACCATGGCCTCATTCCGCACATATATGGCATTGCGCTACCTCCGGGGGGCGGAGGGACAGGCCGAGGGCCGGAAATTCCTTCGCCTGGTCATCCGGATCGCAATCGGAGGAGTGGCCGTCGGCGTGACGACCCTGATTCTGGCACTGGCCGTGGTCCGGGGTTTCAGCGACGAGATCACACGCAAGATCGTGGGATTCGGTGCGCATATCCAGGTGGAAAGCCTGAGGGATGCCCCTCTGGAAGGCGTTGCGGACTTGATGGCGACGGTTTCGGCGCATCCGCAAGTAGCCACCGTGCAGCCGGTCATCCAGGAGTTCGTATTGGTTAGATCGTCCAAGACCCACATTGACGGCGTATCCATCTGGGGCACCACACAGGTTCCGGATTACCTGGATGCCTCCATCATTGAAGGTTCGGCCCGATTGTCCCCGAATGCATCGGGGATTCCCGTGGTCGTTATCGGCGCTCCACTGGCCAGGACGCTCAACGTTCGAACGGGTGATGTCCTTACGGCTTTTTCCGTTCCCTCAACCGGGGAGTCCCGCCCTCCCCGGGTAGCCCAGTTCACGGTGGGGGGGATCTATGAGACCTCGCTGGCGGACTTCGATGCGCTCTACGTATTTGCAGATGCGGAGCGGGTGCGCAATCTGGTCAGCTACGGGTCGGACCAGGTCACGCGCCTTGATGTGCGGGTCCGGGAGGGGGCGGATTTCGAACACGTGGCCAATGATCTCGATACCACGTTGGCATTCCCGGCCATGGCACGTCCCATTTCCGAGATCTACCGGAGTCTGTTTGCATGGGTCGCACTCCAGCAAAGCATCATCCCGCTTGTATTGTCCATCATCGTGTTCGTGGCAGCCGTCAACATCATCGGAACATTGCTCATGCTTATCCTCGAAAAGACGGTTGAAATCGGGGTTCTGGGCAGTATGGGCGCACGCGGCAAGGACCTGACGGGCATCTTCATGCGCGTCGGTCTCGGGATCGGGGCCACGGGTGCCGTAATCGGTTCGCTTCTGGCAATCGTGCTGGCGGTCCTGCAAATCAAGTATGGCATCATTCCGCTTCCGGCCGATGCCTATTACATGAGCAAAGCGCCGATGGCACTTCGTGTGGAAGACTTCGTCGTCGTATCTTTCGTTACCATTGTCCTGTGTACGGCAGCCGCATGGATTCCCGCACGGTATGCTTCGCGGATCCTGCCCATAAACGCCATTCGTTCCAGATAACCGCCTCATTACGTCATGATCAAGCCCGGAGATACGGCTCCAGATTTCACCCTTTACAGCCACGAAAAAGAGCCTTTCCAGTTGTCCGCGCAACGCGGAGTGGTTGTCCTGCTGTTCTTTCCTGGTGCCTTTTCGAGTGTATGCACCACAGAATTGAATGACGTGAACAACGACCTGGCGGGTTTCGGCGATGCAACGGTGGTCGGGATTTCCACGGATTCACCGTTTACATTGAATGCGTTCGCGGAACAGAACGGATTCTCGTTCAGACTCCTGAGTGATCACGATGCCGAGGTGTGTGCCGCGTATGACGTGAAGTACGATCGGGACTTCACGCCCATGCAGCTGGACCGGATTGCCAAACGGGCAGCCTTCGTGGTTGACAGGGACGGCGTTGTGCAACACGTCCAGATCATGGAACATGCGGGTAAGATGCCCGATCTGGATGCCATAAAGCAGAGTATTGCATCCCTGTGAAGGTCCGTGTATTGTACTTCGCACGCGTAAGGGAAGAAGCGGGATTGGATTCCGAGGAGGTTGAAATGGCGGACGGAGCCACGGTGCAGGACCTGTTGGATGCCTTGGCCGTCCGGCATCGGATTGTCCGGATCATGCTGCCGTCGCTTCGAACCGGTGTGAATGATCGCTACGCCGGACGGGGAACCACCCTCCACGATGGCGATGAGATTGCACTGCTGTCACCGGTGAGTGGAGGATGAGTACGCCTGCAGACCTCACGGACATGGATATCCGGGTGGGAGAGACCATCCCCGGAGCGTCGGATGCGGTCGCGTTGTTGGCAGCGCTCGAAGGAGGCGGCATTGCCCTGTTTGCCGGTACGACCCGCCGGTTCACGCGCGGACGGGAGACCGTCCGGCTTTCCTATGAAGCCCACGTGCCGATGGCGATTGCCGAGTGCCGTCGGCTGGGTGCAGAAGCTGCGGAGCGATGGCCTGTACTGAAAGTGGTCCTGTGGCACCGCATTGGTGAGGTACCGGTCGGGGAGACCAGCGTCCTGATCGGGGTTGCAACGGCCCACCGTGCCGAGGCCTTCGAGGCGTGCCGATTCCTGATCGATGCGCTGAAGGAACGCGTGCCGATCTGGAAGAAGGAGCACTTTGCGGATGGCGGAACGGAGTGGGTCGAGACCGGATGGACGGACTCAGCCGGAAGCAAGGGCGGCGTCGATGTTCCGCTCAATCCGGGAGATGGGATCGACTGAGGTATCGGGTTCGAAGACGTTTCCGGTAATGATCTCATACAGCTCGATGTACCGGAGGGCGACTTGCACCCGGAAGTCATCGTCCAGATCCGGCAACTGTTGTCCCGGGAGGCCCTGGAAGTCGTGATCCATCAGCCATTCCCGGACGAACTCCTTCGAAAGCTGTCGTTGCGGTGCATTGCGTTCCAGTAGTGACGCGTACGTATCGGCATGGAAATACCGGGACGAGTCCGGGGTATGGATTTCGTCTATGGCAACAAAGGCACCATCGGGGCGGCGGCCGAATTCGTATTTCGTATCGACCAGGATCAGACCGCGCTCCGCGGCACGTTCCGTCCCGCGGCGGAACAGGGCCATGGCCATATCCTCGAGGGCATCGAACTCCTGCGCCGTGAGGATGCCTGAAGCCAGGATCAGTTCACGGGTCGTGTCCTCATCGTGTCCCTCCACGGCTTTGGTGGCCGGGGTGAGGATGGGGGACGGGAGCGGGCTGTTCTGGACCAGTCCCTCGGGAAGTGGTTTTCCGCACAGCACCCGGTGACCGTCACGGTAGGTCCGCCAGGCATGCCCGGCAAGGTAGCCCCGAACGACGAATTCGACAGGAACGGGTTCGCATCGTACAGCCAGGGATACGTTGGGGTCCGGTATCGAAAGCAGGTGGTTCGGTACGATGTCCGAGGTTTGCTCGAAGAACCAGGCGGCCAGTCGATTCAAGACTTGGCCCTTGAAGGGTATGGTCTGGCGCAGGATGTGATCGAATGCACTGATCCGATCGCTCGTGACCAGGATGAGATGATCTCCAAGGGCGTACGTGTCCCTCACTTTGCCCGCGTAATGGGCTCCGAACCGGGTGAACGAGGTGCCCGGGACGGTATGGTCCAACTGGGCACGGACAAGATCCCTCATGCTGATTTCCTGGATGTTCTTCGGATGTTCAGGGTCGGAGAAACCACGATGGTCCGGGCAGGGCCGGGCTCCAGCCCGGAAATCCGGGCCAACAGGCGTTCTGTAGCAGAAAAGCCGATTCTTTGCATGGATTGATCCACGGACGAGAGCCCAATGTACCTGCTGGTCTTGATGTCATCGTATCCCACCAGAGCCACGTCATCGGGCGCGGAAAGGCCCCGGTCGTTCAATGCGGCCAGGGCTCCGATGGCTTGGACATCCGAACTGGCAAAAACCGCCGTGACGTCCGGCCGCTCGGTCAAGAGCCGCTCCATGGCGTCGTATCCATCCTCTTCGGAAAAACCACCGTGCTTTCCGACATGTCCCATGACGATGAGCGATTCATCCACCGAGCGCCCCTGTTCGCTGAGTGCGGCACGATACCCTGAAATCCGTTGCCGCTGTAATTCACCATCTCCACTCGCACGGATCATGGCTACGTGCTCGTGCCCTTCCTGCAGCAGATGTTGAACGGCCTGACGGGCACCTGCGGCATCGTCCCATCGGAACCCGTCGAACGCGTCGTGGCCATGTCCGATCAATACGGTCGGGGAGTGCATGGTCATCAGCTCCCTGCGTACGGATTCCGTTATCGGGACACCGCACAAAAGCAGTCCGCGGACCGCGCCACGCTGGAGGAAGTCCACCAGGGCACGTTCGGGATGACTGGATCCGAGATCGCAGATCAACAGGTCCAGTGCATGCTCACGCAGAACCGTACGGATACCCTTCAGCAATTCGTTCTGGAAGGGCGCCGTGAACGAGGGAAGGGCCACGGCCAACGAGTTGTATTCCTGCTGGGCCAATGATCGTGCGGTGCGATCGGGACGGTACTGGAGCTCCTCGATGGCCTGCTCGACCCGTGCCCGTGTGGGCTCGGCCACCTCCGGAGACTGGTTCAGCACACGGGATACCGTGGAAATGGCCACTCCGGCACGTTCCGCTACATCGTAAATCGTGATTCTGGTCTTTTCTCTGCTCATGGATGGGAAGATACCTCAAGCGGGCAACATGCGACGCTGGAGAGTTCGAAGAAATGACGATCAGCGAACCTGTGGCCCCATGCGACGTGCCATGTCCATGGCACACACAGAAATGTCGGTTCCGGTTGACGGTATGACGTGTACCGCGTGCGCGTTGCGCATAGAGCGCAAGTTGGGCAAGGCGGATGGCGTGGACCGGGCCGTGGTGAATTACGCCACGGAAGAGGCCGTGGTGCGGGGAAGTGACCTCAATCTGCGTGACGTGGTGGACGTCATCGAGCGCACCGGATATGCCGTTCGGACATCTCTTGCCGAGGCGGTTTTTGATCAGGAGGACGTAGCGTCCAAGGCAAGGGAACACTTGCTGTCGACGAACGGAGTCGTCAAGGTCCAAGCAACGACCGTGGGCGATGCAGCCGGTCTGGTCATCCACTACATTCCGGGTATGCTCCCCGGACGGGACCTGCAAGAGATCCTGGACGGGTACGACAGTTCCTCGTCCGTTCCGGCCGGCGCGTCGGAGGAAGGGCGGAAGAGTGCCCGTCAAGGAAAATTACGCAGCCGGTTGATCGTGGCCGCGGTATTGTCCGTGCCTCTTGCGGTTCTTGCCATGAGTCACGGCGCCTGGCACATCCCCGGAGATGCCTGGATCCAGTTCCTGCTGGCCACTCCGGTCGTTTTCTGGGCGGGTTTGCCCTTCTTCAGAGGGGCGTGGACGGCATTGCGGCACGGCGCAACCGACATGAACTCGCTCGTGGCGCTCGGTGTCGGTGCGGCGTGGTTGTACTCCACAGCCGCCCTGCTGGTACCGGGGTTTTTCCCTGAAACCGCCCATCCTGACGTGTATTTCGAGGCGGCGGCAGTCATCGTGACCCTCATCCTGCTGGGACGATGGTTGGAGGAACGGGCCAAAGGAAAGACAGGAGCGGCCGTCCGTCACCTCATGGAGTTGCAGCCGGATCGCGTCCGGCGAGTGGATGCCGCAGGCGATGTATGGGTGGATGGAGCCGACATCGTCCTGGCCGATCGCGTGCGGGTCCTGCCCGGAGAGCGGATACCGGTGGATGCACGGATCATTGAAGGGTCATCCCATGTCGATGAGAGCATGCTGACCGGGGAGGCCCATCCTGTGACCCGGAGCGTCGGAGATCGCGTAACGGCAGGTACGCTGAATGGAAACGGCCCATTGTTGCTGGAAGTCAT
The DNA here is from genome assembly GCA_040221055.1 of Rhodothermales bacterium. Taxonomy (NCBI): domain Bacteria; kingdom Pseudomonadati; phylum Rhodothermota; class Rhodothermia; order Rhodothermales; species Rhodothermales bacterium. The sequence goes on from JAVJVN010000012.1 coordinate 276,269, forward strand.
CCGGACGGGATCCAACACCCTGTTGGGACAAATCGTGGACCGCGTTCAGAAAGCCCAGGCCTCCAAGGCGCCCATCCAACACCTGGCCGACCGGATTGCTGCGATATTCGTTCCGGTGGTCATGGTCATCTCGGCCATCACGGCCGTGGTATGGTACGTCGCCGGTCCCGAGCCGGCCTTCAACCATGCCCTTCTGCGAGCAGTGACCGTATTGATTATTGCCTGTCCATGTGCGCTGGGACTGGCCACACCGACAGCCATCGTGGTGGCGACCGGACGATCGGCCGCACGCGGTATCCTCATCCGGGATGCAGCCGCCCTGCAACGCGCCGAAAGCGTATCCGTGGTCGCCATGGACAAGACGGGCACCATTACCGAAGGCCGTCCGCGTGTGACCGGTATAACCGGAGTGGAAGACGGCACTGCCGTGGAGGAGGCACAGGCACGGACGATGACCCTGGCCGCTGCGCTCGAGGCCCACTCCGAGCATCCCCTGGCGTCAGCCGTCAATGCCGAGGCCAAGCGAACGGGACTGCATGTCCCAATGGCGTCGGAGGTGGCGTCCGTGACCGGCCGAGGCATGATTGGAACGGTTAACGGCCAGCAGGTACGCGTCGGAAGCAGATCCTTCCTGAACGAGGCCGGAATTGCTGTACCGGAAGTCAATCCGGAGCACGCTGCATCGGCCGAAATCCATGTGTCCCGGGACCGTGAATGGGTCGGAGCCATTCATGTCAGTGATCGCATCCGTGATGATGCCGCAGCCACCATCCGTGCACTCCGGCAGCGTGGCATCCGGGTGGTCATGCTGACGGGCGATCATGAAGCAAGCGCACAAGCGACTGCGGTGATCGCCGGGGTGGATGACGTTGAATCCGGGTTGTTGCCGGGTGGCAAAGCCGATGCCATACAACGCCTCCAGGCCGAAGGATACGTGGTCGCCATGGTGGGAGATGGAATCAACGATGCTCCCGCATTGGCTCAGGCCGATATCGGGATTTCCGTGCGGAGTGGCACGGACATTGCCATGGAGGCCAGCGACATCACGCTCATGAGCAATGATCTTGATCGCATTGCCCAGGCGCTGGATCTCTCCCGCCGCACCATGCGCACCATCCGTCAGAACCTGTTCTTTGCGTTCATCTACAATGTCATATTCATTCCTGTGGCCGCCGGGGTACTGTACCCGGGACCAGGATGGTTGCTGAGTCCGATCATGGCATCGGCAGCCATGGCGCTATCCAGCGTATCCGTTGTATCAAACAGTCTCCGCCTGGGACGCTCGTTCCGGTCGGAGGGAACCCCTGAATCATGAAAAAAACCATTGAAATATCCGGAATGAGCTGCGGGCACTGCGTGCACGCCGTCCGGGACGCCTTGTCCGGGCTGGCCTCTGTGCAAGTGGAAGACGTTGCCATCGGGAAAGCGGTCGTTCTCGCCGAACCCTCGGCTACCGACGACGAAATCCGTGCAGCCATCGCGGAGGAGGGCTTTACGGTCACGTCCGTTCACACCGAATAGTCTCAGGTTCGTCCGAGAACGGCCAGCATCTCGGCCGTACGTGTGAACTTGAGGCGCGGACGTCCCTGGGATAGACCGCGTTCACGCTCCATTTCGTCCAGACGAAGCCAATCGGCATAACTGATCCACGGGACCCTGCGTTCGTCCAGCAATGACCGGATGTCGCCGGCAGCGGGATGGAAATGGATGCCGGACCGCCAGTCTTCCAACATGCATTCGGCGGTCTCCACGGCATCGGGCTTGTTGGTCCCGATGACGCCACTGGGGCCTCTCTTTATCCAACCTGCCGCATAGACGCCGTCTACGCGCGCGCCATCGGGCAACACCACGCGTCCCTTGTCGTTGTGGATGACCCCCCAATCGTCCCGGAAAGGAACATCCGGGAGGGCGACCCCCATGTAACCCACAGACCGGAACACCAAGCCGGCCGGCCAGCTTTGGAACTCGTCGGTCGGCACGGCCGAGATTCGACCGCCTCGGCCGGGCTCCAGCCGATTCCGGACGAGTTTGATGGACGATACTCCGCCGTCGTCTCCCGGAATCAGTTCGACCGGTGACAGCAGGAATCGGATTTGGCACTCCCGCTCCGCTCCGGGTCGGGAGCCCCCCACGTAGGATTGGAGCACATCCAGGATGGATGTCGTGGCCCGATCAGGATTGGCTTCGAGCGCAGCCGCTGAATGCGGGTCCAAGGTGACTTCTTCGGCCAGGGTCCGGGCCGATGCCGTCTCCAACTCGCCCATTTCCTTGATCTCTGGCAAGGTGAAGGCCGCTTGCGCCGGACCTCGCCGACCCACCATCATGACTTCGCGGACCCGGCTCTCCGCCAGCGCGTCCAGAGCGTAATCGGCAATGTCGGTCCGGCGGAGCTCATCCACGGTGCGGCACAGGATGCGCGCGACATCCACGGCCACGTTTCCGACGCCGATGACGGCCACCCGCTCCTGCGAAAGATCGAACGTCAGATCCCTGAAGTCCGGATGACCGTTGTACCACGCGACGAACTCCGTAGCAGAGTGGCTGCGCGGGAGATCCTCGCCCGGGATGCCCAGGGAGCGGTCTACCTGGGCTCCGGTACAGAAACACACGAAGTGATAGTGCCGGGCCAGATCGGCGAGTGCGAGATCGCGACCGAATTCCACATTCCCGAAGAACCGGAAACCGTCCCTGGCCGCGGTCTTGTCGAAAACGCGTGTCACGTTCTTGATTTTTTCGTGATCGGGCGCGACGCCAGCCCGCACCAACCCGTGGGGTGTGGGCAACCGATCGAAAAGGTCCACCTCCACGGTAATATCGGATTGTTTGAGCAGGTGCTCGGCGGCATAGAAACCGGCGGGGCCGGCACCTACAATGGCAACGCGGACAGTGGAATCCGTCTGACCCATGACTTTTCGAAGGAATAGTGAACGTGGCAGACCAATGTACTTTCTGTCGTCAGGTCAGGCAAGCAGGAATCCACCATGTGGTCGTAGGGAAACTGCCCACATCACCGTGGGTACGCCATTCGTGAACCATCCTGAACGCATGCATTTCCGTTCGACCTTCCACTGTATGATCCGTATCGGTCCGATGGGATGGATGTGTGGTAGGGTGTTCACCATGGCTTGGGTCCTGGTCCTTCTCGCCGCGCCACCCGGGGCGGCAGCGCAGGACGCGGAACCGTCGTGGACGGTCGGTCACGATACGTTGAAGGTCTCAGGTGTCGGCCCCTTCCTGTTGAAGCCGTGGCTCATAAAGGGCACGTTGCAGTTGCGGGATGCCGGCAGGGACGAGCCCATCCAGGCATCTGGCGTGGACTGGGAGCGCGGCCTGGTTTCGTTCCAGGGACTTGTTGCCGACACGGCTTCGTGGGTGCTGGTCGCCCGGTACCAGTACATCCCGCTGTCTGTGGGCACCGTTCGATCGGCTTGGTCGTCCCAGGCGGGAAGTCCTCCGGACGCCGGGGAACGCGGGAACGTTCATGTGCAGGCATCTGCATCCAGACTGGTTCAGTCCGGGTCCATCACGCGTGGTGTGGTCGCAGGATCCGGACGCGACGCAAGTGTCGAGTCGGCGCTCAAGTTCGAATTGGAAGGGGAGATAGCGCCAGGAGTGCAGGTCACGGCATCCCTTACCGATGAGGATACGCCCATCCTGCCCCAAGGCACGACACGCCGGCTGGACCAATTGGACCGGGTCTTCATCCGGATCGCCTCCCGTCAGGGCATGGTGGACATGGGGGACATCGAGGTACGCTCGGACGCTGGTCAATTCGGCCGTGTCCGCCGCAATTTACAGGGCGTAAAATTCCAGACCGGAAGTCCACGCTCGTTGGCACAGTTCGGGGCGGTCGGAGCGGTCTCCAAGGGGCGTTTCCGGTTCCAGCAACTGGATACCGCGGATGGTGTGCAGGGGCCGTACCGGTTGCGGGGGGATCAAGGGGAGCCGTTCATCCTGGTCGTACCCGGATCGGAACGGGTCTATCTGGATGGCACCCTTCTCGAACGGGGTGAGCTGGCGGATTATACCATGGATTACCACACGGCCGAGATCATGTTCACGGCACGGCATCTCATTGGCAGGGAGACCCGTATCCGGGTTGAGTTCGAGTATTCAGTGAACCAGTTCACCCGTACATTCCTTCTGTCCGATGCCACCGTTCGACTCGGATCCGAAGGCAGGTTGGGGACGGCCGGCGTGACCTGGATCCGGGAAGCGGATGGATCGGCCTTCACCCAGGAACTCGCGTTCACGGCAGCGGACTCATTGGCCGTCATGGAGGCAGGGGATGAACGGGCGGTTCGGTCGGGGGCTCGCGTGGTGGCGTACAATCCGGAAGCCCCGTACACCCAGTACGTTAAGGAAACGGCAGCCGATGGCACGGAGCAATTCCGCGTACTCACGTCAACGCCGGACCCTGGAACGGACGTGTATCGCGTGATCTTCTCCCGGGTGGGTCCCGGAAATGGGAACTATGAGCGGACCGGATTGGCCGTGAACGGTGTCGTATATACGTATGCGGGTCCCGGACAGGGCGAATATGATCCTGTTGTACCCTTGTCCGCGCCGACGGCACAGGACCTCCTGGTCCTGAGGACTACGCTGGATGGCATTCCTGGCGTGCGGGTGTCGGGTGAAGTGGCAACCTCCCGTCGTGACCTGAATACGCTTTCGTCCCTCGACCATGAAGATGATAACGGGCTGGCATGGCGGGTGGACGTGCACTCCCGACGCATGCACATGCGCTCATTCTGGTCCTCCTTCCGCCTGGAATCCTCCCGGCGGAGCGCCCATTTTGCCTCCTTTGCGCGCACCCGGGACGTGGATTTTGCCTACATGTGGAACCTGGACCCGTCCGACCTGCTTGGGAATGCCCTGGTTGGCGTCCCTGAGCACCTTTCGAGTGCTGAGGTGATGGTCGGCCGGGGGGACAGTACGCGACTCGCCGTCGGGTTCGACCGGTTGGATCTGGGTGCCGTCTTCAACGGGAGCTCGGTTTTCGCTGAACTGGGTTCCGTGGAGTCCAATCGACCCGAAATGGCCTTCCGCGCCGAACAGACGGAAACGCATCGCGTGGATCAGGATCTGGAGGGCAGGTGGAGACGGTATTCGACACGTCTGGGGGCACCTGCCGAGTGGCGCATACGGCCGTTCGTCACGTGGAAATCCGAACACCTGGACACGGAAAATGCCCGGCCCATGCTGTCCGCCGCGCCGGATTTCCTTCAATACACGGGTGGACTCACGGCCCGGTCCGGTTCCTGGTCGGGCCAGGTAACCACTACCATCCGCGACGAAACCCGCTGGATACAGGGCCCGTCCGGCGCAGCGGTGTCCTCGGGTTCGGATGCCCGGATCTGGATGGTCCAGACGGGTACGGCGTACCAGGGAAGTCGGGGTCAGTGGACCATGGATGTCGGCAGCCGGAGAACGACGGTGGCGGGCGCCGAAGCAGACCACGCCCTGTTGCTTGGGCTGTCCACGAACACGCGGCTCAACGACCGTATCCGACTGCTTGCGACCTACAATGCCCGGTCGGAGCGGTCGGCCGTGCTGCAGGAGATATTCGTCCGGACCGGCGCAGAGCGCGGCGAATACGTATGGGATGATTTCAATGGGGATGGCATCATCCAGGTGGATGAATTCCTTCCTGAAACCAACCCGTCGGAAGGCGAATATGTCCGGGCATTGTTGCCGGCCGATTCGTTGGAAGCCGTCACCTCTGTACAGGCCCGGGTTCGTCTGGATCGTGAAGTCGGAGGAGGAAGCCTGTTGCGCCGCATGGGACTGTCAAGTACGATAGAGGTCATGGAGAACAGCCGCTCCGCGGACAGGCGAGCCATTTATACTCTGCAGCCGTCGGCCCTGCGGATTCCGGGCGAAACCATCCAGGGGCGGTTGAGGCTGGTCCAACGGGTATCCTTCTTTCCGGCTGCACACATTCTTGGACTGGATCTTCTGGCTCAGGTGGTCCGCTCCCTGAATGGTTTGTCTACCGGCTCCGAATCCCGTACGGCATCGATCGTGCAGGCGTCATTCCGCTATCGGCCCGTCACACACTTGGAATGGGGACTTAGACTGGCGCGTGAGGTGGAGGCGTCTGAAAGCAGTGCCTTTGTCACACGCTCCTATGATATCCTGGGGCGTGAGGTTGAGCCGTCGCTCCGATATCGTTGGCCCGAGGGCTGGACGGTCAAGGCGGCACCTTTGTTGGCGTGGAAACGGGAAAAACGATTCAAGAGTACCGCCCGGGTCCTTCAAATCCCGCTGGAAGTGGTCCGGGAATGGGGGCCGAAGGCCCGTTCCACCGTCCGAATCGAACATGCCAGGAACAACCTGGACGCCGCCCGTGCCGGACTGGTTGCCTGGGAATTGACGGACGGCCGGGGAAGCGGGAGCTCCTGGTTGTGGCGACTGGGTATCCAGGCCGAACTGAACGAATCCCTTACGGCCCGACTGGGATACGACGGCCGAAAACCATCCCGGGGATCGACCATCCATACCGGGAGATTCCAGTTGACCGCGTTTTTCTGAGCCTGTCCATCATGCGCCCGGGTCGGCCCACTCGTCGTACGTTTCGCGTCGGATATCAATGCCCGCGTTGGCCAGCTTGACTTCCAGCCGCTCATATCCACGGTCAAGATGGTACACGCGCTGGACGTGCGTTTCCCCATCCGCGATCATGCCGGCCAAAACGAGACTCACGCTGGCGCGCAGGTCGGTACTCATGACGGACGTGCCCTGGATGTGGTGGCCTCCTTCAATGACCACCTCGTTTCCGACGACAATCGCATTCACGCCCATCCGACGGAGTTCCGGAATGTGTTTGAAACGGTCCGGATAGATGGTCTCCAGCACCTTGGCATTCCCGTTGCTGCGTGCAAGGAGAACGGTCCACTGCGCCTGCAGATCGGTGGGAAAGCCCGGATACACATCGGTGGCCACACTGACGGGCGTCAGCTCGTCCGGAGCCGTGACCGTCATGATGCCGTTGGCGGTTTCGAATGCTGCACCGGTCTGGCCGAAGGCCTGGATGAACGCGCGGCCCAGCTGGTCGGCATTGGCATTGGTCAGGGTAACCGGCTCACCGGGAACGCCGCACATGGCCGCGGCAATCATGAACGTACCCAGTTCAATGCGATCCGGACAATTCGCAAATGACACGCCGCTGAGGGAATTGACCCCCTCGATTTCCAGGGTGCGGGTCCCGACACCCGACATCCTCGCACCCATGCGGGTCAGCATGTCGCAGAAGACCACCACGTCCGGCTCCGTGGCCGCATTCTTGAGCACGGACGACCCGCTCGCGGTCACCGCTCCGAGGATGAAGTTGATGGTGGCACCGACGGAGGATGGATGCAACGTGTAGGATCCGCCGGGAAGGCGACCGCCGGGTGCGGTTGCCACCACATATCCGGCATCCAGGTCGATAGATGCCCCGAGTGCCCGCATCCCCTCAATGTGCAAGTCGACCGGACGCGGTCCCCAGGCGCATCCGCCGGGCAGGGATACCTTGGCTTTCCCCATCCTGCCCAACAACGCGCCGAGCATGTAGAACGACGCCCGCATCCGTTTGACCAGCTCATACGGAGCTTCGGCACGGTTCATGCCTTCAGGGTGGATGGACAGACGATTCTCCGCCGGGGACCAGTCAATGCGGGCACCGGTCACACCCATGACCCGGCTGAACGTCTGGATGTCCTTCAAGTCCGGAATGTGTGCCAATTCCACCGGACCATCGGCCAGCAGCGCTGCGGCCATGAGCGGCAGGGCCGTGTTCTTGGATCCGCTGACGGGAATGGTGCCACGCAGCGGATTGCCGCCTCTGATGACCAATTTTTCCATGATGGGGATGCCGGAGGGTGTTAGGGGATGCAGGATGTCGAGGGTTCGGGTACAGGATCTGTCCTGCTCCGCACGCGTTCGCGTGAGCATGGATGCCATTTACCTGGACCACGCCGCTACGACACCGCTCCGGGACGAGGTGTTCCGCGCCATGCTCCCGTTTCTTCGGGACCATTGGGGGAATGCATCGTCGGTGCATGCGCGGGGTCGCGCTGCCCGTCATGCGGTTGAAACGTCGCGGGAACGGATAGCCGCGATGCTCGGCGTAGAGCCCTCGGAGGTGGTATTCACCAGCGGGGGAACGGAGTCGAACAATACGGTCATCCGGACAGGAGCTGCAGGGATGGTCACGTCCCGGACGGAACACGATGCCGTGTTGGCGCCGGTGGAGCGCCTTTCCCGTTCCGGTACGCACGTCCGCTTTGCCGACCCGGGTGCGGGCGCCCGACTGGATCTGACGGCCCTCGCGGCCCTGGCTCGCCCCGGAGATCTCCTTTCGCTCATGCATGTCAACAATGAAACGGGCGCCCGCAACAGTCTCGACGCGTCCCCGGCGGGGCTTCCAGCAGGGTGCATGGTCCATTCGGATATGGTTCAGAGTGCGGCATGGTACCCGCTGAAGCCACTCGTGGCAGAATGCGATTTTGTCACGCTTTCAGCACACAAACTGGGTGGACCGAAAGGCGCAGGCGTGCTTGTGGCCCGGCGGAACGGCTGGTTTGAACCCTTGGTGGTGGGAGGCGGACAGGAACGCGACCGGCGCTCCGGTACGGAGAACGTGGCTGCCATCGTCGGCATGGCCGAGGCCCTCGACCGTGCGCAAGTGGACGTATCGGGGACCGCGCGGCGCATCGGTGTGCTGAGGGAGGCGTTGTGGAGCGGTCTGTACGCCGAGTTGGGCAACGAGGTGGAGCGCATCACCCCCCATGATCCTGCCCTTTGCGCACCACACATCCTGCAGGTATTGACCTTCGCACAGGATGGTCGGGGCCTGGACGGGGAGATGTTGCTGCTCGGACTCGACATGGCCGGTGTCCAGGTATCGGCAGGTTCGGCATGCAGCAGTGGATCACTGAAGCCGAGTCATGTCCTTGCCGCCCTGGGGATAACCGGCGATAAAGCACGTGGGGTCGTCCGGTTTTCCCTGGGGCACGCAACCACTGCGGAGGAAATCGACCTGGCCGTGGACAGGACAGTCGCGGTCATCCGTCGCATGCAGCGCCAGGCATGACGCGGACGCGATTGGTGATCATCATGGGAAAGGCTTCGGAGCCCGGTCGGGTGAAGACCCGCCTGGTTCCGCCACTTCGCCCGGAAGAAGCCGCACGCCTGAATGGTGCGATGATCCGTGCGACACTGCGCCGGATGGCGGGTCCCGACTGGGACGTCGAGCTTCATCTGGCGGGCAACCCTCGCGTCGGGGACGGTTTGTTGGGCATTCCGGTGATCGCCCAGACGGGACAGGACCTGGGGGAGCGAATGTCGGCCGCCGTGACCCACGGATTCGCTCAGGGGTACTCTGCCGTGGTCCTGATAGGGAGTGACCATCCAACCGTTCCGGTGGCCCATCTGGAAACGGCATTCCGTGCGCTCGAAGCATCGGGTGATATGGTTATCGGGCCTTCGGAAGACGGAGGATACTACCTGCTGGGCATGACACGACTGGTGCCCGACGTATTCGAGGACATGGAATTCTCGGTGGACACGGTGTTCGACGAAACCCTGCGCCGCGTGAAAGGAATCGGGATACCGGTCGTAGTACTGCCGGAGTGGTACGATATCGATCAGGCCCCGGACCTGGCCCGATTGCGGCACGAGCTTGCACGATCCCCGGACGGCGATGCCGAACTGCAGACGGTCCTTGAGGACATCGGCCCCTGAGTGTGTATCTTCACCATCAACAGCCAACAATCCAGTTATTTCATGTCATCGGATCGTCGTCAGTTCGAGATGGGGGCGTTCAAGACGCTCGAGCAGTTCATCATAGAGCGTCAGGAGCAGGTCAGTGAGTCAACGGGTGCCTTCTCGCGCCTGCTGCGCGACATCAGCGTGGCAGCCAAGCTGGTGAACTGGCACATGCGCCGGGCCGGTATTGTCGATGTTTTCGGGGCAACGGGTGAGATCAATGTCCAGGGCGAGACGCAGCAGGTCATGGACTCCCTGGCGCACAAGGAGTTCGTCCGGGCACTGAAACGAGGAGGGGAGTGCTGCCTGATCGGGTCGGAGGAGCACTCGGAGGCCATCCCCATTCGTGCAAATGGAAACAGCGACGGTCAATATATCGTGCTCATGGATCCACTGGACGGCTCATCCAACATCGAGGTGAACGTATCGGTGGGTACGATATTCAGCATCTACCGCCTGTCGGAAGAGTTTCCGGAACCCACGCTGGAAGCCGCTCTGCAGCCGGGCTCGGAACAGGTTGCCGCAGGATACATCGTCTATGGATCGTCCACGATGCTGGTGTACACGACCGGGCACGGGGTCAACGGCTTTACACTCGATCCGGCCATCGGCGAATTCCTCCTCAGCCACCCGGATATAACGACGCCGCGCGACGGCAAGATGTATTCCATCAATGAAGGCAATTACAACTCGTTCGAGGATGGTCTGAAAGCCCACATCAAGTGGATGCAGAACGAAGACGCCGGGCTGGGTCACCCCCTGAGTACGCGATACATTGGATCGTTCGTTGCCGATTTCCATCGGAATCTGTTGATGGGTGGGCTGTACATCTATCCGGCTACGCACAAGAATCCCGATGGCAAGCTGCGTTTGATGTACGAAGCCAATCCTTTGGCTTTCATCGTGGAGCAGGCAGGTGGCGCCGCATCCACCGGTCGCGAACGGATCCTGGACGTGGTACCGAGGAAACTGCATCAGCGGACGCCCCTGTACATCGGCAGTCTGGACATGGTGCGTACGGCCGAGGAATTCCTGTCCGGCAAGCGGACCTACAAGCCTGAATCGCTGGCCAAGTGAGGACCGCGTGTACAGCGCTGGCGCCGGCGTCCCTTTCGAATCTGGGACCGGGCTACGATTGCCTGGGTATGGCCATCGAGGGATGGGGAGATCGCGTGTCAGCGGAGAGGCAGTCTGAGCCGGGGGTCGTGGTCGATCACGCTCCCGACAGCATCTGGACAGGCCCGTCGGCCCCTGACATGAATACCGCAGCCGTGGCTGCCGCACACGTTCTCAATGCCTGTGGCAGCTTGCACGGTGTCCGTTTGACCATCCGGAAGGGCATTCGCGCAGGAACGGGGCTGGGCAGTTCTGCTTCGAGTGCCGTGGCCGGTGCGCTGGCTGCTGCGGGGCTCATGGGCCTGGAATCGGAACATGCGCTGGTCCTTGAAGCCGCCCTGGCCGGTGAAGCCGTGGCATCAGGCGCGCGTCACGGGGACAACGTACTTCCGTGTTTGCTTGGAGGTACGGTATTGTCCCATTCCGACAACCCGTTCGTCTACGAGCGGCTAAATCCCGGCTATGATCTTCATTTCGCGGTGCTGCTTCCGGACGTGGAGGTCACGACCCGTTCTGCACGCTCAGAACTGCCTGCGTCCATTCCGTTGGCTCATGCTGTCCGGCATGCCAGTCGATTGGCCATGCTCGTACAGGCCCTCACCGCCGGGAGCCCGGAATCGTTCGGGAAGGCCATCATGGAGGATGCACTGATCGAGCCGGTTCGTGCGCGGATGCTTCCGTTCTTCGGGACCGTGAAACAGCGGGCATTGTCCGAAGGTGCATTCGGATGCGCCCTTTCCGGTTCCGGCCCGTCCATGTTTGCGGTATGCCGGGATCCTGCCCATGCGGCGGGTGTCGCACAGGCCATGCTCGGCGCCGCCCGGGAAATGGGGGCTGACGGTCATGTACGGGTGTCCCGTCCGGATGAACGTGGCGCACGTCTCGAAGGACCATGATCCGGTATGTATCCACACGGTCAAGCGGGGGAGTGGGCGTGACGTTCCGCGAGGCGCTCCTGCAAGGACTTGCTCCCGATGGCGGTTTGTATCTCCCCACACGCATACCTGAACTGCCGCTCGGGCTCCAGCACGACGATTTCAAAAATACCGCGCGGGAGGTGCTGGGAGTATGGCTGGACGGCGTCCTTGATGGCAACAGGCTCGGGGATCTGATTGAAGATGCGTTCAACTTCCCGGTCCCCCTGATTCCTGTGGCTGAAGAGGAGGGCCCGCTCTTGCTTGAACTGTTCCATGGTCCGACGCTGTCGTTCAAGGATTTTGGCGCCCGGTTCCTCGGGAGGATGCTGGGCGCGCTTGCGGCAGAACCCGTGACCATCCTGGTAGCCACGTCTGGCGATACGGGCAGTGCGGTTGCAGATGGATGTTCAGGTATTCCTGGCGTGCGCGTCGTATTGCTTTTCCCGAAAGGGCAGGTCAGCCCCGTGCAGGAGCGGCAATTGATCATCAAGCGCCCCGGCGTCACCGCCGTCCGGGTCCGCGGTACCTTCGATGACTGTCAACGCCTGGTCAAAGGCGCTTTTTCACATGCCGGTTTGAAGGAGCACAGCCTGACGACAGCCAACTCCATCAACATCGGTCGCCTTCTGCCGCAGATGCTGTACTACATCCATGCGGCACTGGCGTGTGATCGACCGCCCATGTTCTTCGTACCGTCGGGCAATCTGGGAAACCTGACGGCCGGTGTGCTCGCAGCGGTTTCAGGCATGCCAGTCTCCGGATTCGTGGCGGCCCATAACGAGAACGACTTTTTCCCCCGTTGGCTGGACAATCCCTCAGCCGGATTTGCACCGTCCGTACAGACATTGTCCAATGCCATGGACGTCGGTGCGCCTTCCAATTTCGAGCGTTTGGCATCCCTGTTCCGGTCACGCCGCGTACGGGAGACGGTCCGGGGAGCCCGGATTTCAGACGAACGTACCCGGGAAATCATGCGCCATGTCTGGGAAAGGCACGGATACCTGGCCGATCCCCATACGGCCGTCGGACTTGCGGCCGCCCAGGATGCCATACGTTCCGGGAAAGCTGGTCCGGTCGGGACGCCGGCGGTTGTCTTGTCCACGGCCCACCCGGCCAAGTTTCCCGAAATCGTGGAGTCCGCGACGGGTCATGTGCCGGACGAACCTTCCCGGCTGGCCTTGCTGGATGGGGCTGCCATTTGCGTGCACGAAATGGCAGCGGACGACGATGAGCTCGCTGAACTCATTCGGACTGCGGAGTAGTTGGAACGCGGGGACTCCACGGGTTGAACAGCCTTCCAGGGAGTGTCCTATCGGCTGAAGGGGATTTCCATCCGGTTCTCGTTTCCCTTGTTGTCCACGGCCCGAATGGTCAGAACGTGCGAACCGGGTGCCGTGCGCTCATCGAAATGGTGGGTAAACAGGGCGTTTTTGGCGTCGTATTCGAACAGGCGCCACTCCCCGTCAATGCGTCCCTCGAACAGTGCCAGGCCAGACAACGAATCGCGCACGCGCAGGGCCACGTTGCTCCTGCCCCGCATGGACGCCCCGCGCGTGATGTTCAGCGGGCGGATGGAGGGTGCTGTCGTATCGGCCACAATTCCATAAACGCCGAACGAACGCACATTCGCTGCTACGTTCCCTGCCGACCAGCCACCACCGGCAGACGACACATTGCCCTCACCGTCAAAACGCCCGAGAAGGACCTTGGACCGCAGTCGTGGCGGGATGTGGTCGGCTGCAATCCGTACGTTCACGGAACTGTGAATGGGCTCGCCGGAATGGTGGATGCGATGGCGCGCGGACAGCGATTGAGAACCGGGCGGGAGGGCGGCATAGTCCAGTTCAAAAGAGTCATATACGGCGCCTTCCGGAACGCGGACGGCGAGATCGGGCGTCGCTAGGGTGAACGGGAATCGCCAGTCCACCCATCGGTCCTGGTCGACACGCGGAGCGGGCGCAGGCTCCTCATCCAGGCCATGGATGGTGAATACGAGCCGACTGGTGTTTCCGGCCACGTCCTCAACGACGTAGGTCATTTCCGTGAATCCATCCGAGGGGACATTCACCCACCCGTTGTTGTGTGCTTCGTAGAGAGGGAGTCGATTGCCCGGGAGGACGTGGCTACGTTGTACCCAGCGCCGGGACGACTGATATTCGGCATAGTCCACGTGAGCATTCAGAAAACGGGTGTCGGAAAACGAGAATCGCTGGAGTTCCATGTCGAACACCGTTGTCAGGTTGGCATCCAGCCGGATCCGGTACGGACCCAGATGATTGTTCGAGCCGTCATGATAGTCATGGGTCTGGATTCCGAATCCGACAGGGCCGGACGCCTCAATCCGACCTATCCGATCGAAACGGAGACCGGAAGGGGAGGCCACAACATCGATCATGGCGGATTCACCGGGGCCCAGTCGCCGCCATCCACCACTCCGCGTGTCTTCAAGGCGGACCGAACTTCCCGTGCTGGCCGCATAGATCTTCACCCGGAAGATCCGGGGTGCGGTGCTGTCTATCACAGGCAACCCGAACAACATCGGGTTCAGGGGTTCAGCCGTGGCGGCATCGCGGATTTCAAAATGCAGGTGCGGGCCGCCCGAACCACCGGTGTTGCCGGACCACGCAATCAGATCTCCCTGGCGTACCGGAAAACGGTCTTTTTCCGGAAACGTCTGGATATCGAACGATTCATTTCCGTACTGGAGTTCCTTTGCGTAGGCCTGTATGTCATCCGAGAACCGGTCCAGATGGGCATATACGGTCTGATACCCGTTTGGATGATTGACGTACAACGCGTTTCCATAGCCGGTCGGGCTTACGTTTATGCGGGACACCCATCCGTCTGCGGAGGCGCGGACGCGGTGTCCTGTTCGCCCCTCGGTCTTGATGTCGAGACCGGCGTGGAAATGATTGCTGCGCATTTCGGCGAACCCGCCGGAAAGCAGCAGTGGAATTTCCAGCGGTGATTGAAAATAATCCTTGGGAAACGGATCCGTATGAGCGCTGCCCGATAGAACGAGCACTGCCACGGCCAAAACAGGAAGGAGTCCACGCATAAATTCTGATGGTTATCGAGTCCAAGAATAGTAATCTCTATCTCGTGTTCCTGGGCGCGATCGCTGTATTTGTTCTCGGCGTCACGCTGCTCCAATTGAAGGCGGTGCTCATGCCGTTGGTCATTGCGTTCCTTTTGTCCATCATCTTCAAACCGGCCATCCTGTGGCTTCGAGGCAAGCGGGTTCCCATGCCGATTGCCTTGTTCGGCGTGCTCATCCTCTCGTCTGCCGTGTTGTTCCTCGTAGGGTGGGTCCTGTTCTCCAGCACGCAGTCCTTCCTTGAGGAATTGCCCAAGTATGAGGCCAAGGCCACGGTAATAGCCGCTGACCTCGAAGCCGCGCTGCTCCGTGCTGCATCGCGCTTCGATGTGGACGTGGCTGAATTCCAATGGAGCGATGCGTTCCAGTGGTCGAACGTGACGAATGCAGTCACGACGGGAGTGGGTTCGTTCCTGTCCTTTGTCAGCACCACGTTCCTGGTTTTGCTCTTCATGCTGTTCATCCTGGCGGGCAGTGGGGAGATGGCCGAAAAAGTGCGCGTCGCGTTCCCGCCCATGTACGCGGAGAAAATTGCAGACCTGGTCTCCAACGTGGATGGACAGGTCCGACGGTATCTGGTAACCAAAACCGTCATTAGTCTGGCAACGGGTGTACTGACCTGGTTGGTCCTGTCCCTCCTGGGCGTGGACTTTCCCCTCATATGGGGATTCCTGGCCTTTCTTCTCAATTACATTCCCAACATCGGCAGCACAATCGCCGTCCTGTTTCCGTTCGCCGTGTCGTTGCTGCAATTCGAAACACTGGTCATCCCGTTTGTGGTCATTTTCGGTCTGGGCACGGTCCAGCTTTCGTTGGGCAACGTCGTGGAGCCTCGTGTCATGGGATTCCGCCTGAACTTGAGCCCTCTTCTCATTCTGGTTTCCCTCATCCTCTGGGGATGGCTGTGGGGCCTCTGGGGAATGATTCTGGCCGTTCCCATCACGTCCACGCTCAAGATCCTCTTCGAGAACATGGAGCCGTTGCGGCCCATATCCATCCTGATGAGTGGAAAGGTGGATACGCCGCCGGTGGATCCGAGTACCTGATTGGCCGGCGCGGGGCGTCCGCCGGTGTTGACCGGTGGCTCAACACCCGCCAACATACGTGGCACGGATACGACTACGATCTCCGTAGATCCAGGCCCCAAGCACATCGTCGGGATCACCATTCCCGGACAGGTCAAGGAAATCGGCCCAATCACCCGGAACCAGGCGTCCGGTATCGGTACCGGCTGCGCTTCGACCACCGCGAAGCATCTGCTGGTACAGCCACGTGCCCGATGCAGTGCCTGCCGGAACCTGGAAGGCGTTCCTTCTGCGCGTCTCCAGGCGATTCTGATAGTCCAGGAAGCGGATTTCCTCGGCCGCATCCGTACACACATTGCTATCCGATCCGATCGCGATGGATCCCTTGGATGCCAGGAACGGACGAAGCTGGAAGCGGCCATCGCCCAAGTCCGCTTCGGTCGTCGGACACAGCCCCACAGTGGCTCCACATGAGGCCAGTCGCCGGCGCTCCCCGTCATCCATATGGGTAGCGTGAATCATGCACCAATGGACGTCGGGCTTGAAGCGGTCCAACAAGAACTGGACCGGTCGCATGCCCAGCGCAATGACACATTCGTTGACCTCACGCATTTGTTCTGCCACATGAATGTGCACCGGAGCGTTTGGATGAGAAGCTGCACGGTGGGCGAGCAGCGTCCGGATGTCATCTTCCGATACAGCGCGGAGAGAGTGGGGAGCATACCCAACCGTCCCGTAGCCGTCAGACACCGCATCGAACAACTCCAGATATGTCGTGGTATCCAGGATGAACGGACGCTGCTCTGGACGCGGCGCACGGGACCCGAACCCGGAGTACCGATACAGCACCGGAAGCAGCACCAATCGAATACCGGCACTGCGGGCCGCAGCCTGGATGGCGCGGGCCATGAGAAGGGGCAGGTCGGCCCCGACATGCGCTCCATGTACATAATGGAACTCGCAAACGGTCGTATATCCCGATCCCCTCATCTCCGTATAAAGCCGCTCGGCAATGCGGAAGAGGGCATCGGGGCGCATTTCACCGGCCGTCCGGTACATGGATTCGCGCCATGACCAGAAGTCGTCATCGGGACCCTGGAATCGACTGGTTCTTCCACGCAAAAGGACCTGGAATGCATGGGAATGGACATTCACGCATCCTGGAACGAGTACATTGCAGTCGTAGCGGCGGGGAAGAACGCTACCGTCATTTTGTTCAATACGGACAATCCGTCCGTCCGCCACATGGATGACGGCGTGTTCAAGCCAACCGTCCGGGGTCAGGGCAAAACGGGCTTGGAACCACGCGTCCGACATGACCGGCACCGGTCAGACCGAATGTTCGAGCAACCGGTTGATGACATCCACGCCGCTGACACTTTCGGCCTCGGCGGTGAAATTCGTCACAATCCGGTGCCGGAGAACAGAGACGGCAATGGTATTGACGTCCTGGATGGAGGGGGTCATCCGACCGTCGAGGGCGGCCATTGCTTTGGCACCGAGGATGAGATACTGGGAAGCCCGGGGGCCGGCGCCGTAGCTCAGATACTCCTTGACAAAGTCGGGGGCCAACTCACCGTTCGGGCGTGTTTTTCCCACGAGCCGGACCGCGTGTTGGATGACGTTGTCCGCCACCGGGATCTGGCGGATGAACGACTGGTAGCGAAGGATGTCATCGGCCCGCATGACGGTCTGTACGTGGGCCTTGTGGGCACTTGTGGTTTGCCGTACGACATCGACTTCCTGATCGAATGTGGGGTAGTCCAACCACAGATTCAACATGAAGCGGTCCAACTGCGCCTCCGGCAGTGGATAGGTACCTTCCTGCTCAATCGGGTTCTGGGTTGCCAGGACAAAGAACGGCTCCGGCAGGGAGTAGGTATGGCCAGCGGCCGTTACCCGATGTTCCTGCATGGCTTCCAGAAGGGCTGCCTGGGTTTTCGGAGGGGTTCGGTTGATTTCGTCAGCCAGTACGACGTTGGCAAAAACGGGTCCCTTGACAAACTTGAACTGCCGCCCGCCCGTTGTCTGGTCCTGTTCAATGATTTCCGTCCCCGTAATGTCGGAAGGCATGAGATCAGGCGTGAACTGGATCCGATTGAAATCCAGTTCAATGGCATCGGCAATGGTGTGGATGAGCAGCGTCTTGGCCAAGCCCGGTACGCCGATCAACAACACATGGCCCCGGCAAATAATGGAAACCAGGATCTGGTGAATGATGTCGTCCTGTCCGACAATGACTTTCGAAATCTCTTGCCGCAACTTGCGGTAGCTTTCGTGGAGTTCGTCCAGTGTGGCCGGCGAGGTCTTCAGTTCCATGAGGCTAAGCGTAGTTCAGTATGGGATGACGTCCTGGGTCTTCAATTGGTTGCAGCCGCAAGATCGGAAGCTCGTCCCCGGTATTCGATGTGAACCGTTCTTTTCAGGCGGTCCATCCACTCGGATAAAACGGTTGCCTGCTTTTCCTGCAAAGCAAGTTGCTCGATCAAGGCATAGTCGGTCTCCAGGTTGACCGTGTGTTCAGGCACGCGCTCGTGCAATTGGACAATGTGATACGCCTGTCGGCCATCCAGAAGTTGCACTTCGGAGGGTTCGGAGATGTCACCGGGCTCCAATCCCGCAAGCGTTTGCTGCCAGAGGGGGCCGAGTGCATCGATATACAGATTCTGCTCTCCCGACTGGGGATCCGAGACGCGTCCCCCACGTGAGCGGGACATTTCTTCCTGGGAAAACTCGCGTGCAAGCACTTCGAACCGCGCGCCGTGGGTGAGTATGGAATCCCGCAAGGTTGTAAGCAGCGAAATGGCCTTGTCCGGGTCGGACTTCCGCTCGTCGAAGGCAATAAGGATGTGATTGTAATCAATGCGCTCCCCGCGTCGTGCATTGACTCGCAGGAAGTGCAGTCCGAATTCGGTTTCGAAGACCGGCGAGAACACCCCCACCGGAGAACGGGAGGCGACCGCCGCGAACTCCGGAACGACATCGGACAACGCCATGTCCTCATACAGGCCACCGTTGGAGGCGGAACCAGGATCGTCGGAGAACAACTCCGCCATCTCTTCAATGGTCAGTCGGCCTGCGACGACGGAATCCCGGATGGCCGAAATGATTTCCATGGCTTCTTCGCGGGCTTCGTCCGTGACTTCAGGCAGCCGTACGATATGGGACACCTGGACAATATCCGGAAGCGTGGGCAATGAATCGGTCGGGAACCGGGAGAACCAGGCGCGGACGTCGGACGGCGTGGCCTTGATGGAGCGGAGTTTTTGCCCGCGGAATTGATCGGCCAACAGCTGGTCCCTGAACTCTTCCCGGAAGTCTGCCTTGATTTCGAGCACCGTCTTTCCATACATCTCTTCCAGGACAGCTTCTCCACCGACGCGGCGGGACATCTGGCCAATACGCTGGTCCAGCATCTGTTCGACTTGCTGGTCGCTGACGACCAGATTGGTATCCCGCTTGGCGTGATTGACCAGCACCTTGTCATTCACCAGCTGTTCCAGAGCCTGTCGCCAAAGATCGTCTGTATACGGAATCTGTTGCTGGTTCATGGTTGAAATCACGTACCCGTCCACGTCCGAAGCCAGAAGGATGTCGTTTCCTACGACGGCCACGATTTCATCAATGACGCGCTCATCCTGTGCCGTGGCTGTTGTCCATCCCGTGAGAGACAAGGCGACTACCAGGATGGACGATCGCAGAATGCGGTACATGTTCAAAACAGTATGGTTGATGGGTCCCGTAAGAACGAACAAAGGCGGGCGCTCAATGCGTCCGCCGGGTGGGGGAGATGGCAGAATCACTTGATTTCCAGTCCTTCACGTGCAAGAGCCTGGGTCCGGAGGCGTTGAACCTGTCGTGCGAACAACTGTTTCCTGGATTCAATCTGGACGCGTTGGACGATTTCCGGACGTATCATCTCCAACTCGGGGAGCGTTCCCGAGGCGACACGGTCCATCAATTGGATGACGTGGAACAGCGAGTCCTGTTCAACCGGTCCCCAGGTGTCGCCCGGTCGCAGGGTCAACAGGACACTCCGCAGTGCCGGATTCCGGGAGAACAATTGTGAGACCGGAAAATAGGCATCGGCCAATGCCAGGGACGTCTCCGGATCGGTGGAATGGTCCATGACCAGTCGTTCGAAGTCCGGCGGCTCCAGGGACCGGTCCAGGGAGTCTCGGACCGATACCGCCTCTGCAATACTCCGGACCGGAATGTAGCGGACCTGCGCATAGGGCTCCCGAAGGACCAGTTGATCGCGGTGCTGCTCGTAATAGGTCTGGATGGCGCCTTCCGAGAGCGCATCTTCCTCATCCGAATACAGCTCATTGACAAGGGCACTGATCAGGACGGAACGCTCGTTCTCCGCGAGCAGCCTAACCACGTCAGGATCGGTGCGAAGACCACGCTGTAGCGCTTCCTGGTACAGCAGCTCATTCGTCGTCCACTGCTCGACAATCTGCGACGCGGCTTCCGTGCTGTCCAGTGAATACGTCCTGCGATCCAGGATCCTGGCCAATTCGTCACGCGTGAGTGTGGCATCGCCGACGCGCGCAACGAAGTCTCCATAGTCCGGTTCGGGACGACAGCCGGTGCCGAGCAACAAGAGGAACAGCCCGGGATATATGAGGGACCGGATCACCGTGCTTCCGTGGTCCGTTCGGGCCACGTCTGCACGGCATATTTGGTGCGCAGGCGTTGGACAAGCCGTTCTTCCAGGACCTGCTGATAGTCGTTCACCAATTCCGCGCGAGCCTCTTCGAAGGTCTTCGGCCGGGCCGGCTCCATTCCGAGATGCTCCAGCATGAGGAATCGGTTGTTGTACTGGATGACGTCTGTGGTCTGCCCCTCCGACAGGTGCAATACGGCATCGAAGACCGAGCCTGTCTCGGACTCCACCCACGTGGTATCCAAACGGACGCTGAGCGTGGTATCGGAAACGATCGCGTCCCTTCCGGAATTCATCCTGAGCGATTCCCTCACCGTTTCCAGATCCGTGCTGCGCGGACTGGACCAGGACGCGACACGAACACGATCCGGCCAGCGGTAGGCGTCGCCCCGCTGTTCGAACAGGCGTAAAAGCCCCGTGGAATCGCCTGACGCCGCGGTCCAGACGGAGTCTTCCATCAACTTGAAGAGGACGAGACCATCGCGGAACTCCTGCATCGTGCGGCCGAAGTCCGGATCGGTGAATTCCAGGCGTGCCACTTCATAGTCCACGGCACGGTCATCCAGGAAGGCCGTAAGTGCGGTCAGCAATCCTTCCCGGGCGTCGCCGGATCGGGAGGGAATCCGACGGGTCCGGAAGTCTTCGACGAACCGGGATACCGTCCAAGTGGAGTCCCCGAGGAAAACGATGGGCAGCTGGCCTGTTTCCGGCTCGAACTCCGACTGGACCAACCAGCGATAGAGGGAATCGGCAGACATGTTCCGTGTCCAGGAATCCACGAGCGCCGTATCGACCCGCGCCCCCAGTTCCCGCTGCAGGGATCGTGCAAAGGCCGTCTGGGCAGCCGCTGAACGGGGAAGTTGTCCGACCTGCGCTTTCAGGGATTCATACTCGTCTTCGAGCGCCCCGAGAGGAGATTCCGATACGAATTGGATGATGTGTTTCCCGAATTGGGTTTCCACGGGTTCCGAAACATCCCCCGGTTCCTGAAGGGAGAATGCGGCATCGCGCATGGCTGGCGGCAGTCCCTGGTCGAAGGAGAGCGTTCCGATGATGCCTCCGTTGCGGGCTGAGTTCCGATCGTCCGAGAGGGCTTCGGCAACTTCAGCGAACGATTCACCCGAATTCAGGCGTTCCAGGGCCTGGGACAGGCGGTTGTCGGCCTCGGCGGAGTCTGCTGCCGAAGGTCCACGGGGCTGGAACATGATATGTGCCAACTCCCGTGCGGCCGGCATGGGCATGCGGTCTTCCACCATGAGGATGTGGTATCCGAACGGAGAACGGAAGACCGGTGATACGTTACCGGGCTCCGTCGAAAATGCCTGGTCTTCGAAGGCTTTGACCATGCGTCCGCCACCGAACCAGCCCAGCGCTCCACGCGCTCCGGGTTGACCGGGCTCGCGCCGCGCCGACGGATCCATGGAATGCCGGCTGGCCACGTCCCCGAAGTCGGCACCGGCCAGGACGGAGTCCCGGAGCATGGAAATCCGGCTATATGCCCGCATGGTGTCAGCGGGTGGGGCATTCTCGGGAACGGTCAGGAGGATGTGCGAAGCCTCGACGGCTGTACTTCGGCGATCATACAATTCACGCACCAATGGATCGGTAACCTCCTGCCCGAGCAGATACGGGCGTGCCAATTGCTCCCGATAGGAGAGCATCTCTGTCCTCAGGTCTTCTCGTTCATGATATCCGAGCGCCTTTGCTTCCAGGACTTTGAGGCGGAAATTGACGTACCGTTCCAGGAATTCCGAACGGGATTCCGCAGTGTCCGCACCGGATGTGCCACTGGAAGAGACGCTTCGTTCATATTGCTCGTCGAATTCCTGGGCAGTCAGTACCTGGTCGCCGAATACGGCAACCACATCTCCATCCGGAACGGGTGCATCCCGTGGCACAACGGTGGACGCGGTGTTGCCGCATCCGCCAATCAACAGCGTCATGGCCAGCGCAAAGGCCACGGCGGAGGTGGAAGTGGCAAAGGCAGAAGAAGATCTGGGCATGCAGGTAAGATCCGTTGGATTCATGTCGGCAGGGAGCCGTCCACGCGAGGGGAATACAGTTGGTTCCAAAAAAATCCGAATTGTGAAGCAACTTTGAATTGGTATGACGGTCTACACATCGAACACCGATTCCGGAAGGGCCGGCACCCAGGCACCAATCCTGCGGGGATAAATGCGAACATGGATGAATTCGAACTGATCGAATCCTTCAAGAACGGCGATGAGTTCGCCTTCGTGGGACTGTACAATCGATTCAAAGGGCCGGTATTCGCCTTTTGCTTCAAAATGCTCATGAGTCGTGAGCAGGCCCAGGATGTCATGCAGGAGACCTTCCTTCGGGTGTACGAAAACCGTGATCGCCTGCTCAAGACCGCATCGTTCCGATCCTGGTTGTTCACCATTGCACGCAATCAATGCCTGAACCAGATCCGGACCGGTGGACGTCAGGTGAACGTCGAACAGGAGGTACTGGAGCGTACGGCCACGACGGAGACGCCTTTCACGCGCATGGACAAGAGCGAACAGGTCGAGTTCGTGTCCAATTTCCTGGCCATGTTGAAGCCGGAGTACCGCGAAGTGCTCGTCTTGCGGGAATACCAGAATCTTTCCTACGAGGAAATCGCAGCGGTCACGCGTAATTCGCTCAGCTCCGTGAAGTCGCGTCTGTTCAAGGCCCGGAAAAAGCTCGCCGATGTCATGCAGGAGAATATGCGCGAGGAAACCCACGTGTTCGCGACGCGGGAGGGGCTGGCATGAGCTGCACAACTGTCAACCAGGAAGAACTGAACCTGTACCTGGACGGGGAACTGCCGTTTTCGAGGCAACAGGCACTTTTCTCGCACATGACGAGCTGTGAGGAGTGCCGGTCGGTCATGGAGGCGGTCCTGACGTTCCGTCGCATGAGTCGTCAGGAATACATCAATCTGCCGCCTGCGGCTGATGACCGGTTCTTCAAGCGCCTGGCTGAAATCAAGACGGCCGGGGATCAACGGGACCGTACTTCGGAGCGTGCACCCTTGTGGCACGCGCGACGATCCATTTCCGTACGTGCCGGGGTTTCCGCCATTGCGGCCGTATTCCTCATTGGCTTCCTGCTTCCCGTCGTGTCGCCCGGTGCGGGTCCAACCGTGCATTTCGAGGCCGAACGGGTCAACCTGACCGACCCGGTGACGTGGGCTCCTCCGGAAATCAAGGAGTCCTATGTCCATGTGTTCTACCCGGGCCTTACGATCGAAGCCGACTCTTCGGACGCATCGACCAACTGACAGTCTTTTCACGTCCCGGGCGCGGCATGCGTCGTATCATGCGGGTTTCCCGCCATCACGCATCGTTCGTCAATGCCCGCATCCCATCCTTCGTCTGCTCCCGTTCGTGTACGATTCGCACCGAGTCCGACCGGCTACCTCCACATAGGGGGGCTCAGGACGGCGCTTTACAACTGGCTGTTCGCTCGCAAGGAGGGAGGCCGGTTCCTGCTCCGGATTGAGGATACCGACCGATCGAGGTTCGTGGAGGATGCTGAGAAGGATATCCTGGATGCGCTTGCCTGGGCAGGCATTGATTTCGATGAAGGTCCCGGAAAGGGCGGCCCGGTCGGACCTTACCGGCAATCCGAGCGCATGGACATCTACGCATCGCACGTGGATGCGTTGTTGGCTTCGGGACACGCGTATGTGGCGTTCGACACACCAGAGGAAATCGATACCATGCGTGAACGGCTGGTTTCGCCTGAGAATCCGATGCCCCGGTATGATGCCACGACGCGGACTTCCATGAGGAACAGTCTGGCCCTGCCTGCGGCCGAAGTGGACCGGCTGATGGGAGAGGGCGTCCCCCATGTCATCCGGTTGAAGGTCGAGCCTGGCCACAGGATCACGTTCCTGGATTCCGTACGTGGTGAAGTCACGTTCCTGTCCGAGTCGGTGGATGATCAGATCCTGCTGAAGTCGGACGGTATGCCAACGTACCATCTGGCCAATGTCGTGGATGACCACGAAATGGGGATTACCCACGTGATCCGAGGGGAAGAATGGCTGCCATCAACACCGAAACATATCCTGTTGTACGAGGCGTTCGGGTGGGAGGCACCGGTCATGGCGCATCTTCCGCTCATTCTGAGTCCGACCGGAGGCAAGCTGTCCAAGCGGAATGCGGACAAACAAGGCATTCCGGTATTCGTTTCGGAGTACCGAAAAGCCGGTTATGAGCCGGATGCGCTGGTCAACTTCCTGGCACTCCTGGGATGGAATCCAGGAACGGAGCAGGAAGTGTTCCCGCTCGCGGAAATGGCTCAGGCGTTCTCACTGGATCGCGTCGGGAATTCGGGTGTACAGTTCGATGCGGACAAGCTGGACTGGTTCAACGCGCAGTATCTGAGGCAACGCAGCCCGGCGGACATTGCGGCGGAATTGCGGCCCCAACTGCTCGATCTGTACGGTGACGTGGATGATGTGTTTGTTGAGGACGTAGTGTCTGTGATGTTGGAGCGCATGACAAAAGCGGTGGATGTCCTCGGCTTTACCTACTTCTTTGCCGATCCCGCGACGTACGACGAACAAGCCATTGCAAAGCGCTGGAAGGAGGATGCGCCCGAATTGGTTTCGGCCTACGCAGACCGGTTGGCTGAACTGCCGGATTGGACGGAAGAATCCCTGGACGAATCGCTCAGGGAACTTGCCGAATCCCGGGGTGCGGGTGCGGGAAGACTCATCCACCCCGTGCGTCTGGCCGTAAGTGGCGTGTCCACGGGCCCTGGGTTGTTCGCCCTTTTGCGGGTCCTGGGACGGGACTGCGTTGTCCGCAGACTTCGACGGGCGGTGGTTGTGCTCGGCCAGGGCCCGTTGACAGGCCCTATGTCCTGAGCGATCGAATGAAGGCCAGTGCGGCCTCCCACGGACCCATGTGGCCCGATTCCGCTTCATCACGGAATGCCGTCAGTGTTTCGTGGAGCGAGCCATGGGGTGCCATGGCTGCGTCCAGGGCACGGCGTACCGCACCCATGAAGGCGTCTCCGCGGGTGGACCATGCCTGGATGGGCATCGACCTGACACGACAAATGAGGCTGGCGAAGAGCTCATCCAGTCCGTAACCGGTTGTGGCCGATACGGGCATGACCGGCACGTCGTCATCCGGCCGAAGGAGATGCAGGGCCTCCCGGAGTTCCCGTGCGCTTGCTTCGGCGGGTTTCAGGTTTTCCCCATCTGCCTTGTTCACGGCAACGATGTCCGCCACCTCAAGAATGCCCCGCTTTATGCCCTGCAGGCCGTCGCCACCCCCGGCGAGGGAGACCATGAGTACGCACTCGACAAGATCCGCGACCGCCGTTTCGGATTGTCCGATTCCGACCGTTTCAATCATCACCACGTCGTAGCCCGCCGCTGCACAGACGAGCATGGCTTCCCGGGTCGAGCCCGCAATGCCGCCCAGCATGCCGGACGTGGGAGACGGACGAACAAAGGCTTCGGAAGCCGTTGAGAGGCGCTCCATCCGCGTCTTGTCTCCAAGGATGCTGCCCCCGGTGCGGGTGGAACTGGGATCTATGGCAAGCACCGCCACTCGATGGCCTTCGGCAATCCATTGCATGCCTATCCGGTCGATCAGCGTCGATTTTCCGGCGCCCGGCAAACCTGTAATGGCAATACGGACGGCGCTGACATCGTGGGACAGGCAGGCATCCAGAAGATGCGCCACGGCGTCCTGATCTCCCGGAAGGGTACTCTCGACCAGCGTCAGCGCACGACCCAGGGCTGCCCGATCTCCGGCGGTAAGCCGGGCGAACAGTTGCTCGGCATGTTCTCGGGAGGCAGACATTTATTGCACGTCCGAAAGCAGGACGTCAAGAAGGCTTGCTGCCGCGTCGGGAATGGCCGTACCGGGACCGAAGATCAAACTGACGCCTTCCGTTTCAAGGAAGGGAATGTCGGCATCGGGGATGACACCGCCCACCACAACGCGGATATCGGGACGGCCTTCCGTTGCCAGCGCCTGAACGAGCGCAGGAACGAGGGTCCGGTGACCTCCGGCCAGCGAAGAGACGCCGACAACATGTACGTCGTTCTCCACGGCCTGCCTGGCGGCTTCCTCCGGGGTCTGGAAAAGCGGCCCGACGTCCACATCGAAGCCCACATCCGCAAAGGCGGTGGCAATGACGCGGGCACCGCGGTCGTGTCCGTCCTGCCCCAATTTCGCTATGAGGATGCGTGGACGGCGCCCCGTAGCCGCCAGGAATGCAGCGGATTTGGTCTGGACGTTGCGCATGGAATCAGATTCCCCGTAAGCTTTTGCGTAAACACCGGAAAAGGAGGGTGTTCGAGCCTCGTATCGACCGAAAACGACCTCCAATGCACTCGAAATCTCGCCCAACGTGGCGCGTTCGCGGGCCGCTGCGCAAGCCAGTTCCAGCACATTGTACTTCGTGGTCCGGGCGGCATGCGTGAGCGCCGAGAGCGCCTCTTTTACACGGGTTTCATGCCGGCGCAGCCGGTTTTCTGTCAGTCGCTGGACCTGCTGTTCCCGGACCTGGTTGTTGTCTATATCACGCACGTCGACGCCCGAAGCGTGCTTGACTCGCCAACGATTCACTCCAACGACCGTTTCGGCGCCGGAATCGATGGCGGCCTGGCGCCGCGCAGCGGACTGTTCAATCCGCATCTTGGGAATGCCCTGCGCAATGGCCGTTGCCATTCCTCCGGCTTCCTCGATTTCCTTCAGGTGGTCCCGGGCTCTCGAAACGAGCTCGGCGGTGAGGTATTCGATGACGTCCGATCCCCCCAAGGGGTCAATTGCGCGGGTAAGATCGGTCTCGTCCTGGAGGATGAGCTGTGTATTCCGGGCTATCCGCGCCGATTCGTCCGTCGGCAAGGCGATGGCTTCATCGAAGGCATTGGTGTGCAGGGATTGCGTACCGCCCAGCACGGCAGCCAGGGCCTCGATGGTCGTCCGGGCAATGTTGTTCAAGGGGTCCTGTGCCGTCAGGGACCAGCCGGATGTCTGACAATGGGTCCGAAGCATACCGGATTTCGGATCCGATGCTCCGAACGGCTCCATGACCTCCGACCACAGGACACGGGCCGCGCGGAGTTTGGCAATTTCCATTGCTGTGTGCATGCCGATTCCGAAGAAGAAGGAGATCCGTGGGGCGAAATCGTCTACGGACATGCCCTTGGAAAGGGCGGCACGAACGTACTCCAGACCATCTGCAATGGTGTAGGCCAGTTCAAGATCGGCAGAAGCCCCGGCTTCCTGCATATGGTACCCACTCACGGAAATGGAGTTGAACCGGGGCATGGACTGTGCGGTGAACGCCATGATATCGCCTACAATCCGCATGGACGCATCCGGCGGGTAGATGTAGGTGTTGCGGACCATGAACTCCTTCAGGATATCATTCTGAATGGTTCCCGTAAGGTCCGCAGCCGGGACACCCGACTCTTCGGCAGCCACGATATAGAACGCCATGATGGGCAGCACGGCCCCATTCATGGTCATGGAAACCGA
This sequence comes from Rhodothermales bacterium, assembly GCA_040221055.1. Classification (NCBI taxonomy): domain Bacteria; kingdom Pseudomonadati; phylum Rhodothermota; class Rhodothermia; order Rhodothermales; species Rhodothermales bacterium. The sequence goes on from JAVJVN010000012.1 coordinate 304,342, forward strand.
GATCTCGCCCAGCGGAATACCGTCAAACAACCGTTTCATGTCGTCCACGGTGTCGATGGCCACCCCCGCCATCCCTACATCCCCTTTGACCCGGGGATGATCCGAATCGTACCCGCGGTGGGTCGCCAGGTCGAAGGCCACCGACAAGCCCTTCTGACCCGCCGCCAGATTGGCCCTGTAGAAAGCATTGGACGCTTCTGCCGTGGAGAAACCGGCATATTGCCGGATGGTCCACGGGCGGCCTGTGTACATGCTCGGATACGGGCCCCTCAGAAACGGGGGGATACCGGGTGGTGTCCACCATGCACCCTGCTCCATGCCGGGGATATCCGAAAGATCAATGCCTTCTGCCGTTGCTGATTTCATGGGGATGTCCTCAGGATTGCGGACGGTTTGTGCGGGAAGCCCACCAGGCTTGGTCACGTGCCCTGAGTCGTTCCACTGAAGGGAGGATCAGCAGCGCCTGCAGGCTGGACGCACCGGTAGCGTCGAAGTCCTGCACCCGCTTCTCCACGGCATCGACCAGCCTGCCCACGGCCGTGTCCAGCAGGAGGGACCCGGCCGTGGGGTCGGGAATCTGGTTTGCGTAGGATTCTTCGCGAAGCATCCGGCCTATATTCGCGGCGAGTCGTGCGGATTCGGGGTCCGAAAAGCCGTTTAACGGGGCGTTGTTCGGCAGGATGCATACGTGATCGGCCGTACCCCAGACTGCGGCCACGGTTTGCAGTGTCGTTCGGATGCCGTTCGAAGCGACGTCTTCGACGGAAAGGTCCTTCACGTCACCGATGGCCCACAGCTCAGCGTCGGATTGCAGGACACGAAAGGCACGCAACTTTGCCGTTTCCAGCAGAAACGACGTGGATACCGAAAAGAGCACGCGGTGTGGTGAAGACGCCGTTGCCCGTCGAAGCCCCCAGGAAGCCAGCGCCAATTCGTTCACAGGACCGAACCCGTTCGATCGCAGGAGTGTTGCGTCCACACTGAAGGACGAACGGTCCGGCAGCGGAAGGACGTCCGATCCGATGGTGCCCACTCCGTCGGCTCCGTCCCAACGGATGACGATGGACCACGGTTGATCCCGTCGTGCGTATCCTTGGCCCTCCGCCTTGGAGAGCACGGCAGGAAGCTGGATTTCAGCATCGAATTCGATCATGACCGGAATGTGCGGGTAAGTTCGAAGAGCGCCACGGCAACGGCTACGCTTACGTTCAAAGACTGTTTTGCACCGTACTGTGGAATTTCGATGGCCAGGTCACACAAATCCAGCAGGGCCTGGGGAATACCGTCCACTTCGTTGCCGGCCAGCAGAAGGATGGGTCGCGTCAGGACGGGGAGATCCCGGATGTCCACGGAGACGTCCGTGAGCTCGAGTGCGGCAACCGTGACACCGGTTTCCATGCATCGGGTGAGTTCCTGGTGCACATCGGCAACGCGTCTCCAGGGCACCGTGGCCTCGGCGCCCAGGGCCGTCTTGTGCACTTTCTTGTCATCGGGATCCGGCGTGTAGCCGGACAGAAGCACTTCACCGATCCTGAACGCATCTGCCGTCCGGAAGACAGAACCAACATTGTGGGCGGATCGTACGTCGTGCAAGAGTACGGAGACCGGACGTCGTTCCAGGTGTCGCAATTCGTCCGCCGCAGGCCGGGGTATCGCATGGTGTGCAAGCTTTTTCATACCCGGAAACTACGCCCTGCATCCCAATTCATTCAGGAGTCATTCCATGATCATTGCCATTGACGGCCCGTCCGGCAGCGGGAAGAGTTCCACGGCACGGGCGGTTTCCGAGCGATTGGGTGCCTTGTTCATGGATACCGGTGCAATGTACCGGGCAGCGGCGCTTCACCTGGTGGGTAAAGGGGTCTCTGAAGATGACGATGTGCGCGCGGCCGACCTGGCCGACATGGAGCTCGATCTGTCGGTCGTAGACGGTAAGCCGGTCATCCGGTTGAACGGGAGGGACGTGTCGTCCCGGATCCGGGATGCCGATGTGACCCGGTTGTCGTCGGTTTTCTCGTCCCGGCCGGAAGTCCGGAACGCCATGGTCGCCCAACAGCGGGTCGTGGCGGCCAGACATGTGCAATCCGGTGGCACCGTGGTCATGGAGGGTCGGGATATCGGGACCGTCGTATTTCCGGATGCGGACCTGAAGTTCTACATGGACGCGGATGCGCGGATCAGGGCACAGCGCCGGGCCGCGGAACTCCGCGGCAGGGGTGAACGGGTTTCGGAAGATGCGCTCCTGGAAGAAATGCTCGTCCGGGATCGCCGCGATTCGGAGCGTGCCCACTCTCCGCTCCGGCGCGCAGACGATGCGTTGGTGCTGGATACGTCCAACCTGTCGTTTGAAGATCAGGTGGAATTCATTCTGGAGCAGGTTCGAGGGAACGAAGCCGTTTGAAAAGGGTTTTTTGTCTGCTCGGCCGGTTTTCGGTCGGGAAAGATACCGCCCATTTGCCGGTCCCGACCCGGCAAACGGCATTGTTTCACCTAAACAGGGCATTCTGATCGGTTCGGGTCGACGCCGTCGGGATCAGGATACTCAAACACATCTCCATGTCTGACAAAGAGCAGCTGGACGAAAAGGAACTGGCAGAAACGCCAGAAACTTCGTCCGACGCCGAATCCGCCCAAGCGGCCGACGCGACCCCCGAAACCCCATCCAAGCCCGACGAGCCGGCAACCGAGGAAACGCCAGAGGCATCCGAGCCGGTAGCTGAAGAAACGGTGCCCGCACCGGAAGCCGATGCAGCGGTTGAAGCCGAAGCCGAAGCCGATGTCGAGCCCGAAACAGCCCCGGCAGCGGAAACCGAGACGGCTCCCGAAGCAGAAGAGGCACCCGTCGCCGAGACGGAAGAGCCTGTCGCAGATGACGAGTCGGATGAAACCGAACTTCGAGCCGCAGGAGAACCTGTCGTGAACGCGGGCGAAAAAGAAGCCCATCTGCGGACGACCACCGGTATGCTCGGCTATACAGGAGAGATCTCCGGCCAGGTCTATCGTATGGAAGACCTCGATTCAGCCGACGAGCCCGAAATCGGGCATGTCGATCTGGGTGATCTCCAGCAGATGATCGAGAGCACGCTCACCAACGTCTCTGAGAACGAGATCGTTGCCGGACGTGTCCTCAGTATCGGCGACAAGGATGTCGTCATCGATATCGGTTTCAAGAGCGATGGCATCGTGTCCCGCAACGAGTTCGGCCCCGAACTTGAAGTAGGCGATGATGTGGAAGTATTCCTCGAGCGCATTGAGGACTACCACGGTCAGTTGGTCCTGTCCAAGACGAAGGCGGATACCTTCCGTCGCTGGCGCCGGATTGAGGATGCCTTCGAGAACGAAGAAGTGCTGGAAGGAACCATTGTACGTCGCATCAAGGGTGGTATGATCGTCGAACTCTTCGGCGAGATGGAAGCGTTCCTCCCGGGTTCGCAGATCGACGTGCGTCCGGTGCGCGACTTCGATGCGTACCTGGACAAGCGCATGGAGTTCAAGATCGTCAAGCTGAACCCGGCCAACGAAAACATTGTCGTCTCGCACAAGGCCCTCATCGAGAAGGACCTCATGGCCCAGCGTGAGAACATCCTGTCCACCATGGAGCCCGGCCAGATCCTGGAGGGCATCGTGAAGAATATCACGGATTTCGGTGTGTTCATCGACCTTGGTGGCGTGGACGGACTCCTGCACATCACGGATCTCTCCTGGGGACGCGTCGCGCATCCTTCGGAGTTGGTCAGCCTGGACGAGAAGCTGAACGTCGTGGTCCTGGATTACGACAAGGACCGCCAGCGTATCTCTTTGGGTCTCAAGCAGTTGCAGCCGCATCCGTGGGATGAGATCACGCAGAAGTACGGTGAAGGAACCGTCGTGGAAGGCAAGGTGGTTTCCATCACCGACTACGGCGCCTTTGTTGAGCTGGAGAAGGGAATTGAAGGTCTCGTCCACATCTCCGAGATGAGCTGGACCGAACATATCCGTCATCCTTCCCAGATGGTTTCCCTCGGACAGGTCGTGCAGGTCAAGATCCTGAACATCGACGGCGAAGGGAAGAAGATCTCTCTTGGCATGAAGCAATTGGAGCCCGATCCATGGGACAACATTGCGGAGCGTTACCCCCCGGGAACGGTCATGCGTGGCAAGGTCCGGAATATCACCAACTTCGGTGTCTTCGTTGAAATCGAGCCCGGAATTGATGGCCTGGTCCATATCAGCGATCTGAGCTGGACCAAGCGGATCCGTCACCCCTCCGAAATGGTTCGCAAGAACCAGGAAATGGACGTCGTCGTGTTGAACATCGACACGGATGAGCGCCGGATTTCCCTCGGCCACAAGCAGGTCGAGACGAACCCCTGGAACCAGTTCGCCCAGGTCTATGAGGAAGGCTCGAAGACCACGGCTAAGGTCGTGCGTGTAGAAGACAAGGGCCTCGTCGTCGAGCTCCCGCTCGAAGTGGAAGCCTTCCTGCCGCAGGGCGAGCTGCCTCAGGGCAAAACCATTGATTCCTACCGCGAAGGCGAAGAACTGGAAGACGTCATGGTCATCCGCTTCGACCAGAACCAGAAGGAAATCGTGGTCAGTCTCATTGCGACCGAACGTGCCGCCATGGCTGCCGAACGTCAGGCAGAACGGCGGGAGCGCGCAGAGGCCCGTCGGGTTGAAGAGAAGTCCGTCCAGCAGTTCATCGAGAAGGAAGGCGCGTCCGGCCCTACGACTCTCGGTGAGCTCTCGGGACTGGCTGAACTGAAGGCCCAGATGGAAGCCCAGGAAGCCTCGGCGCCGTCTCCTGCGCCCGAACCGGCGGCGGAAGAATCGGACGAAGCTGCGGTCGAGAAGCCCAAGGCCAAGACGAAGTCGAATGCCAAGGCCAAGAAGGAAGTAGACACGACCGAAGAGGAGGCCTCTTCCGACGAAGAAGAGTAAGGATGCGATGAGGCAGGGTCCTGCCTCACCGACACCACGGGTGCCTGTCATGCAAGGCATGATGGGCAATCCGATGGAATCCTGGTGGGGCGGTTGCGCGGAAACGCGCAAC